>DASTRJ010000060.1:0-3666 GCA_035761245.1 Capillimicrobium sp.
GAGCCCGACCGGGTGGACCGGGACGTCGCCGACGTGGCGCACGGACGCGGAGGCCGGGGTCGCCATCGACCACCAGCCTGCCCGGCCGCGCGCCGTTCAATCAGGTGCGGGTGCTGGTGCGGCGAGCGAGCGTGCGCGACAGGTCGGCGACCAGCAGCGCGAGCGGCAGTCCGGCGAAGAGCACGACGGCGGCCTCGGCCATGAGGGGAACCTCCTGGGAAAGCGGGTGCGGAACGCCCGCCGCCTCCCTGGCGAGCTCGTGCGCTCAGGCTGCCCGGGTGGCGCGCCGCGGACGGGCGCCGCGCGCGCCTTGCACGGCTTCGGCCGCCGAATCGCGCAGCGAAGCTGCAACCGGGTGCAGGTCCTCGTGCAGGAGCGTGAGCTTCTCGGCGCGCGGCAGCCGCTTGATGCGGGCCTCCTCGCGCATCGCGCTCGAGCGGTCCGGCATCGGCAGCGCAGCCGCCAGCGTCACCGGGCGGCGGCTGGCGGTGTAGCGGCTGGCGCGGCCGGCGGCATGGGCCGCGAGGCGGCGCCGCAGGTCGTTCGTCCAGCCGCAGTACAGCGAGCCGTCGGCGCAGCGCAGCAGGTAGACCCAGGCGGCGGGAAGGTCGAGGCCGGTCGCGTCCACGTGCGGCTCTTCGTCGCCGGCCGGCCGTCTCCTCACCGGCGCACGCGGACGAGCACCGGGGTGCCGCCCCGGCGCGGCATCCGCGTGACGTAGGCGAAGCGGCCGCTCAGCGCGGTGCTCAGCAGCAGCGTCCGCGCCGGCCGCGTCGGCCCGTGGCGGTCGCGCGGGCGCACGCCCTGCGACGTGTGGCCGTGGCCGTGCCCGCCGTCGCGGCCGGCCGGCCCGCGCTGGACGAGCAGCGCGCGGCCGCCCCCGCCCCGCCGGGCCGGCCCGATCCGCAGCGCCTGGCGGCCGTTCGTCGTGCGGATCCACAGCAGCCGGTGGCCGTCGAGCGCGGGCGCCGTCAGCAGCACGCCGCGGCTCCCGCGCCGCAGGGTGCCCGTCCGGGCGCGGCGGGCGCCGAGCCGGCGCGCCTTGATCGCGCTGCCGCGACGGGTCGCCACGGCCCACGCGATCCGGTTGCCGGCGATCGCCGGGCGGCTCAGCGACGCGACGCCGCCGGCCCGGGCGACGACGCGCGGCGGTGCCGCGGGATCGGCGAGGTCGGCGACGAGGATGCGCTCGGGCCGGGTCGTGCGCCAGGCGAGCCAGCGGGCCGAGACGGCCAGCGCGTCGGCGCCCGGCACCGGGATGGCGGCGACCGGCTGCCCGGTCGCACGGCGCGCGACGGTGGCCGTGCCGTCGGGGTTGAGATAGGCGAGGCGGCCGGCGCCGACGGCAGGCTTCGCGCCGGGCGCCGGCACGAGCCGGCCGCGGGCCACGATGCCGCCGCCCCCGCCCGGCACGCTGAACGCCACGACCCGCCCGTCGGCGCTCGGGTCGGTCGCCGGCGCCGCGACGCGGTGCGGCCGTGCCGCCTCGGCGCTCTCCGGCGCCGCCAGGCCCAGCACGAGCGCCACCCCGGCGAGCGCGAGGGCGTCGGCGGCACGAGCGCCGCGCAGGAGCGCCGGGCGCTCGGCCATCGTGGTGATCGCGCGAGCGCCGAGGTCGGTGTCGGCGAGCGGCGCGAGCGCGACGATCGGCAGCGCGCGGCCGATCCCGAAGGCCACGCCGAGCGTGAGGCCGAGCTCCACGTCGGCGACGGCGACGCTGATCGCCGCGAGCGCCGGCAGGGCGAACGCGAGGACGAACGTGGTGAAGCCGAGCCCGAGGAGGATCCCGTAGAGGAGGCCCGCGAGCGGCAGCGGCAGGACGCGGCGCCAGGACTCGGGGACCTGGCGGCGCAGCTGCGGCGTCACGGGAACGCCGAAGCCGTCGAGCGCGGCCGCGGCGATCGCGATGGCGATCCCGACGCCGAGCGCCGCCCCGCCGCCCTGCAGCGCGCTGCCGAGCGCGCTCAGCCCCGCGAACGTGATCGCGCCGCCGATCGGCGCGCCGATCGCGAACGCGGCGCACGCCGCCGCGGTCCGGCGCCGGCCGCCGTCGTGCCCGTTGGGGCCGAGCGTGTCGATCATCGAGAAGCCGCACGGCGACCAGGTGCCGGTCAGGCCGGCGACGACCCCCGCGATCGCGAACAGCAGCGCGGTCGCTTCCATCAGTGGTTCCCAACCGAGCAGGTCGAGGCCAGCACCCCAGCTTCTCGCATGCCATCGCGAACTGTACGGCGCGCAACGGATGCCGGTGTCGCTCGAACGCAACACGCCTCACGCGCCTTGAGATACGCCGACGTCTATCGTTGTCGGGCACAAGAACCCATGGCCGTTATCCACATCAACGACCGCATGGAGGCGTACTCGCGAGCCTACGTGCACGCCATCGCCGCGAGCGCCGGGGTCGCGATCGGCAGCATCGCGCCCGACATCAACGGCCTCGACGTCCATTTCCTGTCGCCTGACGATGGAGACGACGCAGGCATGTGCTCGCATGTGCAGCTGAAGAGCACGGCGGAAACGCTCGTTCCGAACGAAGCGGGCGATAAGCGATACCGACTACGACACGTCGACTACGACCGGCTCCGGAAGGTCACCAAGGTCCCTCGCCTTCTTGTCGTGCTGGAGGTCCCTGCTGAGGTCGACCAGTGGCTCACCTGTAGCTCGGAATCGCTCGTCCTCAACGCGTCCGCACGATGGGTCAGTCTGCGTGGAGCGTCACCAACGGCCTACGCTCCCAGCACCAAGATCCCAGTCGATCTTCCCGCCGCGAACGTCTTCACACCGGACGCACTGATCGCGAACATGGGATCCCTCAACGACAAATGAGTACCAACCCCCGGAGCCTGGACGAGATTGCGCCGACGCAGATCGCCGCCTATCTCCGCGCGCGCGGGTGGCAGGCGGCCGATGAGCGGAAGTCCAGCGTCCGGTGGCAGCTGAGAACGTTCGAGCGTGAGCGGTCGGTCGTGCTCGTCCGCGACAAGGATGACCCTGACTACGGGGACTACGTGACGGTGCTGTTGGCACGGCTGCGAGACGTCGAGCGCAGGGACACCGAGGCGATCCTTTCGGACATGCTTGTCGCTGGCCGGGACACGCTCGCCCTACGCGTCGCAGCGCCCGCTATCGCTGCAGGCGAAGTGCCGATCGCGTATGGAAGCGAGTTGTTCGGTGGCGTCCGTGACCTCATCGTCGCGAGCGGCCGCTCGCTTGCCGACACCCGCGCCAATTTTGCTGGTCCCACGCCCGAGAACGTGATGGCGCTTCTAGACAGGCTCACGTTTGGCGAGACGAAGCAGGGGAGCTACGTGTTGACGGTCAGAACGCCCGTCGACCAGCAGCTCATCCTTGATGAGACCGCACATTCGCTCGGCGACGAGCGGCGCGCACTTGCGCGGACGATGGAGGCAGTCGCTGCAGCCCAAACCGCAGGATCACGGCTTGATGACGAAGACACTCTGGACGAGTCCATTGAACGAGGGCTGAGCGCCCAGCTGTGCAAAGCGCTCGGCCGGATAGACCCAGAGACCACGGGTGTAACAGTCGAGTTCACCGCCCAGTGGGCAGGCGGACTGCCGGAACCTAAAGTCCCGCAAAAGATCGCGCTTCACAGCAGTGACTTCGCGCATCTGCGCTACCTCGGCGAGACGCTCAGCAAGCTTGTGC
>DASTRJ010000061.1:0-11214 GCA_035761245.1 Capillimicrobium sp.
TCGAGCTGCTCGCGCGCCGTCGCCGCGAGGTGGTCGCGGCGAACCTGGGCGGCCGGGCGCTCGCGCTCGACGACGCCGCCCAGGGCCTGACGTTCGCGGTCCGCGCGCTGGTCAAGGGCCGGCGCCGCGGCGCGCGGGAGCGGGCGCAGCTCGCGGCGCTGCGCGCCGCGCGCCGGGGCGGCCCTACGATCCGCGCGTGACCGTCCCGCCCCAGCACCGCGAGTTCGCCCGCCAGGTCGAGGCCTCGCGCGCGATCGACCCGATGCCGACCTTCGCCGTGCTCTCCGAGGAGACCGGGATCCCGGTCGACGACCTCGTCCATCACGCCCTGGTGCGCTGGGTGTCGGCGGGCGCCGAGGCGCTCATGGCGATCGAGCCGCCCGTCCTGCGGGAGCTGATCGACGCCCGCCGCCGCGAGGACTGGCGGGCGGTCGGCGGGATCGTCGACTGGCTCGAGGCCGGGCTGTAGCTCAGCGCTTGCGCGCCACCGGCTTGGCCTTGAACGCCGCCTCGCCGCCGCAGAGGAACGTGTTCGTGTCGATGGTGCCGAAGACGTCGAACATCGGCTCGAAGAGCATGAACGTGAGGTGCAGCTCGCCGCGCACGACGCCGCGGCGGCCGGGCGTCAACGTCATCCGGTACGTCTTCGTCACGCGGTGCGACGCGACGGCGGAGTCGCCCTCGGCCTCGAGCTCGACCTCGTGGCCCATGGCGACGGTGCCCGGCGGGTCGAACAGCTCGGCGCCGGCCTTGGTGTCGGAGGTCTTCGTCGAGGCGCACGCGACGAACACCAGGCCGCGGAGGTTGGAGACCGTGTCGCCGCTGCGGTCGAACGTGACCGTGCCCGAGCTGGTCCTGCCCTCGTAGGCGACGGGCTTGGCGGTGGCGGTGGCCGGCAGCGCGACCGCGACCGCGGTGAGGGCGGTCGCCGCGAGGGTCGTGACGGGTCGATGGATCGGCATGCCCGCACCTTCGCCGGGCGGGCGGGCCTGTCGCCTCGGGGAAGTCCCTAGTCGGCGTGCGCGGCGGCCGTTACGCGGGCGGGCGCGCCCGCACCTCGACGACGCCGTCCTGCTCGCGGGTCTCGAGCGCCGGCTGCGGGTACGCGGCGGGCCCGCGGACGACCGACCCGTCGTCGAGCCGGAACGTGCTGCCGTGCCACGGGCACGTCACGCAGCCGTCGTGGACCTCGCCTTCGTGCAGCGGCCCGCCGCGGTGGCAGCAGCGGGCGGCGAGGGCGTGCACGCGCCCGTCGGTGCGCACGAGCATGATCGCCGTGTCGCCGACGTGGACGTCGCGCGGGACGCCGTCGACGAGCGTGGTGCCGTCCGCCACGGGCGTCCAGTCCTCGGGCAGCGCCTCGAACGCCGTCTCGTCGACGCCGATGCCGCGGGCGTACGAGAGATGGCCGCCGAGGTACCCGGCGACCGTCGCGACCCCCATCCCGCCCAGCGCGAGCAGCTTGCCGGTCCCGCGCGCCCCGCGGCGGCGCGCCCGCAGCGAGCCGGCGAAGAGCGCGGCGGCCGTCGTGTTGCTGAGGGCGTGGACCAGGCCGACGCGGCGGGCGCCGCCCCACGTGTCCGACCAGTCCGACGCGCCCGTGGCGACGGTCGGCAGGGCGCCGGCGAGCCCGATGGCGAGCAGGCGGTCGACGGCGGGCTCGGACTGCTTGCCGCCGAGCCAGTCGAGCAGCACCGCGCTCGTCCACGAGCCGAGCGGCACGAGCATGAGCAGTGGATGCAGCGCATGGCCGAGCCACGTGCCGCTGAGCGCGTCCTTGGCGGCGCCGTCCGGGATCGCCCGGTGGACGGCGCCCTGGACGGCCTTGGCCGGCGGATCGAGCGGCTCGACGTGCTCGAGGCGCTCGGTCAGCGCGTGCGGTGTGGGAGAGCGCGTCATGGCACCCTCTACCCCGATGCACGGCTACGAGATCTCCACCGACCCGGCGCGGCTCGACCTGGACGTCATCCACGGCTTCCTGCGCACGGCGTACTGGTCGCCGGGCGTCGCGCGCGAGGTCGTCGAGCGCTCGATCGCCAACTCGATCCCGTTCGGCCTCTACGCGCCCGACGGCGCCCAGGCCGGCTTCGCCCGCGTGGTGACGGATCGCGCGGTGTTCGCCTACCTCGGCGACGTCTTCGTGCTGCCCGAGCACCGCGGCCGCGGGCTCGGCGTCTGGCTCGTCGAGACGGTGCTCGCCCACCCCGACCTCCAGGGCCTGCGGCGCTTCCATCTCGCCACGGCCGACGCGCACGGGCTCTACGCGCGCTTCGGCTTCCGCCCCGCGGATCCGGCGCGGATGATGGACCGCACGCCGGCCTCGGCTCAGAACAGCTCGAGCTGACCTTCGATCGGCGGGTCGGCGCCGCCGTCGCCCGGCGGCGGCTGCGGGGCGGGCTCCTCCGCGGCCGTGAGCGGCTGGGCCGGCGGCACGGCCCGCGGCGCCTCCTCCGGATCGACGAGCAGCTCGAGCTCGTCGGCCTCGGGCTGCGGCGGCGCCGGCATGGCGAGCAGCTCCGGGATGCGCGCGAAGTCCTCGCGCAGCGTCTCGAGCATCCGCGGCGTGTAGAGCGCGGCGGCCGGGTGGTAGATCGGGTACAGCCGCACCGCGCGGCGCCCGATGACGCGCACCTCGTCGCGCCCGTGGACCCGCGTGATGCCGGCCGGATCGCCGCGCAGCAGCTTCGTCGCGAAGTTGCCCAGCGTGCAGACGACCCGCGGCTCGATCAGCTCGAGCTGGCGCATGAGGTAGTCCTGGCAGTTCTCGATCTCGACCGGGTGCGGGTCGCGGTTGCCGGGAGGCCGGCATTTCAAGACGTTCGCGACAAAGACGGCTTTCCGGTCAAGGCCGATCTCGCCGAGAAGCTGGTCGAGCAGCATCCCCGCCTGGCCGACGAACGGCAGCCCCTTGCGGTCCTCGTTGGCGCCGGGCGCCTCGCCGACGAACATGAGATCGGCGTCGGCGTTGCCGGAGCCGAAGACGACCTGCGTGCGAGTGGCGACCAGCTCCGGGCACTTCGGGCAGGCGCGGGCCTGCTCGTAGACGGCCTTGAGCTCCTCGCGCCGGTCCTCGGGGGTGCGCACGGCGGCAGCGTAGCCCGGCCGCCGCACGGGTATAGTGCACGCCGTGGCCGCCACCTGCGGGGGCGGACCCGAGCCTTCATCAGGAGCACCCACTTCAGCGAACGCGACCGGCATCCCCTCGGGGAGCTGGACCGACATGAGCCAGACCGACCTGTCCCTCCTGCGCTGCGCGGTGATCGGCCGCGGGCGCCTCGGCACGGCGCTGACCGGCGCGCTGCGCGACGCGGGCGTCGCCGTCGCCGGGCCGCTGGGCCGCGACGCCGACCCCGGCGATGCCGACGTCGTCGTCCTCGCCGTCCCCGACGCGGAGATCGACGCCGCGGCGCGAGCGGTCCCGGCCGCCCCGGGCCGCCTGGTCGGCCACTGCTCCGGCGCCACCACGCTCGCGCCGCTGCATCCGCACGAGGCGTTCAGCGTCCACCCGCTCATGACCGTCACCGCCGACGGCGCCGAGTTCGCCGGCGCGGCCTGCGCGGTCGCGGGCGCCACACCGCGCGCGCTCGCCGTCGCGACGCAGCTCGCCGAGCGCGTCGGCATGCGGCCCCTCGTCGTCTCCGACGACGACCGCGCCGCCTACCACGCCGCCGCCTCGATCGCCTCGAACTTCCTCGTCACGCTGCAGGCCGCCGCCGAGCGGCTCGCCGAGACCGCCGGCGTCGACCGCGCCGCCCTCGTCCCGCTCGTCCGCGCCGCCGTCGAGAACTGGGCGGCGACCGGGCCCGAGCGCGCCCTCACGGGGCCGATCGCCCGCGGCGACGAGGCGACCGTCGCCCGCCAGCGCGACGCGGTCGCCGAGCGCGCCCCCGACCTCGTCGCCCTCTTCGACGCGCTCGCCGACGCGACGCGCGAGCTGGCGGCATCGACCCGACCCGCGACGGCGGCCGCATGAGGACCGTCCGCACCGTCGCCGAGCTGCGCGCCGCGCTCGCCGAGCCGCGCCGCGAGGGCCGCTCGATCGGGCTCGTCCCCACCATGGGCGCGCTGCACGAGGGCCACCTCTCGCTCATCCGCCGCGCCCGCGACGAGAACGACGTCGTCGTCGTCTCGCTGTTCGTCAACCCGACGCAGTTCGCCCCGACCGAGGACCTCGCGAGCTACCCGCGCGACGAGGCCGGCGACATGAGCCTCGCCGCGGAGGCGGGCGCCGACCTCCTGTTCGCCCCGCCCGTCGAGGAGGTCTACCCGCCCGGCTTCTCGACGACGGTGCACGTCTCCGGCGTCAGCGAGCCGCTCGAGGGCGCCAACCGTGGCACGGCGCACTTCGACGGCGTCGCGACCGTGGTCACGAAGCTCTTCAACATGGCGCAGCCCGACGTGGCGTACTTCGGCCAGAAGGACGCCCAGCAGGCCGCGGTCATCCGTCGCTTCACCCGCGACCTCGACATCCCCGTGCGGGTCGAGACCTGCCCGACCGTCCGCGAGCCCGACGGCCTGGCGATGTCGAGCCGCAACGCCTACCTCACCGCCGAGGAGCGCCCGCGCGCCGTCGCCCTGCGGCGCGCGCTCGACGCCGCGCGGGCGGCCGTCGACGGCGGCGAGGTCGACCCCGCGGCCGTCGCCGCGGCGGCGCGCGTGCCGATGGCCGAGCTCGGCGTCGAGCCGGAGTACCTGGCCCTCGTCGACCCCGACACCTTCCAGCCGGTCGACCGCATCGACCGCGACGTCCTCGTGGCGGTCGCGGCGCGCGTCGGCCGGGCCCGCCTCATCGACAACGACACCATCCACCTCAACGGGAGACCCCGCTGAAGATGCAGCGCACGATGCTCAAGTCGAAGATCCACCGCGCGACGGTGACCGACTGCGACCTGCACTACGTCGGCTCGATCACGATCGACCCCGACCTGCTGGAGGCCGCCGACATCCTGGAGCACGAGCAGGTCCACGTGGTCGACGTCGACAACGGGGCCCGCTTCGAGACGTACACGATCGCCGGCGAGCGTGGCTCCGGCGAGATGAAGGTCAACGGCGCCGCCGCCCGCCTCGTGCACCGCGGCGACACCATCATCGTCATCTCCTACGGCCAGTACGACCGTGCGGAGATGGAGCACTACGAGCCCCGCGTCGTCCACGTCGCCGCGGGGACCAACCAGATCATCGATGTCGACAGCGAGGTGGCGACCCTCCTCACCTGAGGGCTCCAGGGCGTCAACCACGCAGACAGGAGATCAACCAGCCATGTCCGCCGCACCGCAGGTCCTCGACACCCTCCCGATGACCTTGCCGCGCCTCGCCGAGAAGAAGCGCCTCGGGGAGCCGATCGTCATGGTCACCGCCTACGACTACCCGTCCGCGCAGGTCGCCGAGGCGGCCGGCGTCGACATCGTCCTCGTCGGCGACTCCGCCGCCAACGTGGTGCTCGGCTACACGTCGACCGTGCCGATCTCGGTCGACGAGCTCGTGATGCTGACGGCCGCGGTGCGCCGCGGGCTCAGGACGCCGTTCCTCGTCGCCGACCTCCCGTTCGGCTCCTACGAGGCCTCCGACGAGCAGGCGATCGCCACCGCGCAGCGGTTCGTCAAGGAGGCCGGCGCGGACGCCGTCAAGCTCGAGGGCGGCGGCCCGATGGTGCAGCGCGCCCGCGCGATCGTCTCCGCCGGCATCCCGGTCATGGGCCACGTCGGGCTGACGCCGCAGACCTCGACCGCGCTCGGCGGCTACAAGGCACAGGGCCGGACGGCCGAGGCGGCGTTGAAGGTCGCGCGCGAGGCGCTCGAGCTCCAGGCGGCGGGCTGCTTCTCGATCGTCTGGGAGGCGATCCCGGCCGCCGTGGCCGACGAGCTCATGCCGCGGATGGAGGTCCCGGTCATCGGGATCGGCGCCGGCGCGGCGACCGACGGCCAGGTGCTCGTCTTCCACGACCTGCTCGGCATCCGCACGGGCGTGGGCGCGCGGTTCGTCAAGCGCTACGGCGACCTCATGGACGAGATGGTCCACGGCGTCCAGGCCTACGCCGACGACGTCCGCGGGCACCGGTTCCCCGAGCCGGAGCACACCTACTCGATCGACCCGGGCGAGCTGGCCGACTTCCGGGCGCGGCTGCACACGCTCTAGCGGCGATGGGCGTGGCGCGGGGCTACAGGCCCCGCGCCTGCAGCCACAGCTCCAGCAGCCCGAGCTGCCAGAGCTTGTTTGCGCCCGACGGCGTGAGGTGGCCGTTGGGCTCGGCGAGCAGCCGATCCACGTAGCCCGGCTCCCACAGCCCGCGCGAGCGAGCCGTCTTCGACGTCATCGCGTCGCGCACCAGCTCCAGGAACGGGCCCTCGAGCTGGACGAGCGCCGGGACCGGGAAGTAGCCCTTCGGCCGGTCGATGACCTCGTCGGGCACGACGCCGCGCGCCGCCCGCTTCAGCGGGCCCTTGCCGCCGGCCTCGAGCTTGACCGCGGGCGGGATGCGCGCGGCGAGCTCGACGAGGTCGTGGTCGAGGAACGGCGTGCGCGCCTCCAGCCCCCAGGCCATCGTCATGTTGTCGACGCGCTTGACGGGATCGTCGGGCAGCATCACCTGCTGGTCGAGCCGCAGCGCGCGGTCGAGCGGCGTGTCCGCGCCGGGGCGCGCGAAGTGCTCCGCCACGAAGTCGCGGCTCACCGGGCCGGCCACGCGGTGCGCCGCGGCCACCGACTCCGCCATCTCGGCGTGGCGGCGGTCGAAGAACGCCTCCTCGTAGGCGTCGACCGCGCCATCGCCGGCGGCCTCGGCCAGCGGCGGGTACCAGTGGTAGCCGGCGAAGACCTCGTCGGCGCCCTGCCCGGACTGCACCACCTTCAGGTGGCGGCTGACCTCCTCGGACAGCAGGTGGAACGCCACCGCGTCGTGCGAGACCATCGGCTCGCTCATCGCGGCGATCGCCGCCGGCACCGCGGGCACCATCCGGTCGGCGGCGATCTCGATGCGCGTGTGGTCGGTCCCGAACGCGCGGGCGACGACGTCGGAGTAGCGGAACTCGTCGCCCTCACGGTCGCCGACGGCCTCGAAGCCGATCGAGAACGTCTTGAGGCCCGTCTGGCCCTGCCGGGCGAGCAGCGCCACGATCAGGCTCGAGTCCAGGCCGCCGGAGAGCAGCACGCCGACCGGCACGTCGGCCACCATGCGGCGCCGCACCGCGGTGGCGAGCGCCTCGCCGACGGCCTCGCCCCAGTCGGCCGCGTCCATCCCGGCGTCGCGCGGGTCGCGGCCGTACGGCGGGTCCCAGTAGCGCGTCTCGCGCCGGCTGCCGTCGGGCTCGATCGCCATCAGCGTCGCGGGCGCCAGCTTGCGCACGCCGCGCAGGATCGTGTGCGGCGCCGGGACGACCGCATGCCACGACAGGTAGTGGTGCAGCGCCACCGGGTCGATCGACGTGTCGACGCCGCCGGCGGCGAGCAGGGCCGGCAGCGTGGAGGCGAAGCGCAGGGCGCCGTCGACCTCGGCGTAGTAGAGCGGCTTGACGCCGAGCCGGTCGCGGCCGAGCAGCGCGCGGCCGCTGTCGCGCTCGACGATGCAGAAGGCGAACATGCCCTTCAGGCGGTCGACGAAGCGGTCGCCCCAGCGGTGGTAGGCCTTGGCGAGCACCTCCGTGTCGCTCGCCGAGAAGAACGCGTAGCCGTCCGCCGCCAGCTCGTCGCGCAGCTCGCGGTAGTTGTAGACGCAGCCGTTGAAGACGACCGCGAGCCCGAGCTGCGGGTCGACGAGCGGCTGGGCGCCGGCGGGCGACAGGTCGATGATCCGCAGGCGCCGGTGGCCGAGCCCCGCGCCGTCCTGCGCCCACACCCCGCCGCCGTCGGGGCCGCGCGCCGCCATCGTCTCCGTCATCGCCTCGAGCGCCGCGAGATCCGTCGCTCCGTCGCGTCGCAGCTCACCCGCGAGTCCGCACATCGCGCTCGGTGTTGCCCGGCGGGGCGCCGCGCTACGCTCGCGGCTCGTGCTGCCCCTGGTCGGCATATCGACGTCGGAGCTGCGGATCCCGCCCCACGTGGAGCCGCTCGCCGAGAGCGATCCGGCGCGCCGCGAGCTCGCCCTCGGGCTCGACTACCCCCGCGCGATGGACGGCGCCGGCGCCATCCCGCTGGTCATCCCGCCGATGGCGGTCAGCGACGTCGACGAGCTCGTCGAGCGGCTCGACGGCCTGCTGCTCTCGGGCGGCCCGGACATCCACCCGTCGTTCTACGACGCCGAGCCCGATCGGAGCCTCGGCCCCACCGAGCCGGACCTCGACGCCTTCGAGCTCGAGCTCGTCCGGCGCGCCGACGCCCGCGGCCTGCCGATCCTCGCGATCTGCCGCGGGCTGCAGGTGCTCAACGTGGTCCGGGGCGGCACGCTCGTCCAGCATCTCCCCGACGTCGTCGGCGACGAGGTCCAGCACCGGCAGACGGCGCCCGGGCGGGTGGCCACGCACGGCGTGCGCATCGAGGAGGGCGCCCGGCTCGCCGAGATCCTCGGCGCCGACCAGGCGCAGGTGAACTCCTTCCACCACCAGGCGATCGAGGCGCTCGGGCGCGACCTGCGCGCGGTGGCGTGGTCGCCGGACGGCGTGATCGAGGCGATCGAGGCGACCGACCGCCCGTTCTGCATGGCGGTGCAATGGCACGCGGAGAGCCTGGCCGGCCACGACGACCACCGCCGCCTCTTCGAGGCGTTCGTCGACGCGGCCTCCGAGCGCGCGGCGTCCGCCGGCGCCGCCGCCTGAGCGCTCGCGTTGGCGACCGGCACGAGCCGGGTAGCCGTGGTCGGCATGGGCACCACCCCGCAACCGCCCGCGCCACGCTATGTGCCGACCGACGCGTACGACGAGGCGTACGACGACGACGGCGAGCCGCGACCGCACTACGCGGCGGTCGTCGCCGCGCTCGAGGAGCAGGACCTCGAGGAGCTGAGCGAGCGCGTGCGGCGCTTCGCGGCCGACCACGGCGCGACCTTCGGCCACGGTCGCGTCTTCGCGGTCGACCCGGTCCCGCGCCTGCTCACCGCGGCCGAGTGGGCCGACCTCGAGGACGGGCTGGGCCAGCGCGTGCGCGCGCTCGACGCGTTCGTGCGCGACGTCGCGTCGGGCGAGCAGCGCATCGTCGCCGCGGGCGTCCTGCCGGAGCGCCTCGCCCGGTCGCTGCCGTTCCGCGAGGACGACCTCGCCGGCGCCCCGGAGCCGCCGGGCGCGCGCGTGGCCATCGCCGGCCTGGACGTGGTCCGCGACCGCAGCGGCCGCTTCCGCGTCCTCGAGGACAACGTGCGCACGCCGTCGGGGCTGGCGTACGTCCTCGCCGCGCGCGGCGCCGTGGAGCGCGAGCTCGGCGAGGCCGGCGAGCCGCGCCCCCTCCGCGCCGCGATCGCCGAGCAGCTGCGCCGCGTGCTCGACGCCGCGCGCCCCCGCCCGGCCTCCGACGACGCGGTCGTCGTGCTCACCGACGGGCCCGCCAACGACGCCTTCTTCGAGCACGGCGTGCTCGCCGAGCTGGCGGGCGTCGAGCTCGTCACGCCCGCCGACGTGCGCGCCGACGGCGACCGCCTGCGCCTGCGCGCGAGCGGCCGCGAGATCCAGGTCGTCTACCGGCGCACCGACGCGGACGCGATCCGCGGCCCGGACGGCGCGCCGACCCCGATCGGCGAGCTGCTGCTCGACCCCGTCCGCGCCGGCCGGATCGCGGTCGTCAATGCGTTCGGGACCGGCGTCGCCGACGACAAGCGGATCTACCCGTACGTCGACGCGATGGTCCGCTTCTACCTCGGCGAGGAGCCGCGGCTGCCGTCGGTGCCGACCTACGACCTCGAGGACCGGGCCGCCCGCGACGAGGCGCTCGCGCGGCTCGACGAGCTCGTGCTCAAGCCGCGCGACGGCTTCGGCGGCCACGGGGTCCTGATCGGCGCGACCGCCACCGACGGCGAGCTGCGCCGCGCCGCCGAGCGCATCGTGCGCGACCCCGGCCGGTGGTGCGCGCAGGAGCGCGTGCTGCTCTCGACGCACCCGACGGCGATCGGCGGGCGGCTGGTGCCGCGCCACGTCGACCTGCGCCCGTTCGTGTTCTTCGACGGCGAGACGGCCACGGCGATCCCCGGCGGCCTCACCCGCGTCGCGCTCGAGGAGGGCAGCCTGGTGGTCAACTCGTCCGCGGGCGGCGGCGGGAAGGACACATGGGTGCTCCGGTGAGCGCCGAGCGCCCGGCGTGGGCGACCTGGTCGGCCGACGAGCACCCGTTCACGCTCGGCGTCGAGGAGGAGGTGATGCTCCTGACGCCGGAGACGTGGGCGCTGGCGGGAGCGATCGACGAGGTGCTGCCGCGCGTCCCGGCCGGCGTCCGCGCCTCGGCCGAGACCCACGCCTCGGCGCTCGAGTACGCGACGAAGGTCCACCGCCGCGTCGACGACGCGCTCGACGAGCTGCGCCGGCTGCGCTGCGCGATCCGCGAGACGGTCGCCGAGTGCGGGCTGGCCGCCGCGGCCTCCGGCACCCATCCCTTCGCCGTGTGGCGCGACGTCGCGGTCTCGTCGGGAGCGCGCCAGGCGGAGGTGTACGGCTCCATGCGCGAGCTGGCGCGGCGCGAGCCGACGTTCGCGCTGCACGTCCACGTCGGCGTGCCCGACCCCGACGATGCGATCCGCGTGGCGAACGCGATGCGGGTGCACTCCCCCGTCCTGCTGGCGCTCTCGGCGAACTCGCCGTTCTGGCAGGGCCGCGACACGGGTTTGGCGTCGGCGCGCACGCCGCTGTTCCAGGCGTTCCCGCGCGTCGGCGTGCCGCGCGCGTTCGACGACTACGAGCACTGGGTGCGCACCGTCGGGCTGCTCGTCCGCTGCGAGGCGTTCCCGGACCCGTCGTTCCTGTGGTGGGACGTCCGGATGCAGCCGTCGCTGGGCACCGTCGAGCTGCGCGTGATGGACGTCCAGGCGACGCCGGAGGCGACCGCGTCGCTCGCCGCGCTGGCGCAGTCGCTCGTGCGGCTCGAGGCGCTGGAGGGCTACGCCGACCCGCTGGCGATCCGCTCCGACGAGGTGCTCGCCGAGAACCGCTTCCTCGCCGCGCGCGACGGCGTCGACGCCGCGCTCATCGACCCGGTGGCCGAGTGCCGGCTGCCGCTGCGCGAGGTGCTGCCGACGCTCCTGGAGGCGTGCCGGCCGCACGCGCAGGAGCTCGGCTGCGAGCACGAGCTCGACGGGATCGCCGA
>DASTRJ010000062.1:0-22619 GCA_035761245.1 Capillimicrobium sp.
GTCGTGATCAGAACGCCCTCGCCGCCTCGCGGGCCGCGGCCCGCGAGAGCTCGCGCTCACGATCGAAGTCGCCGGTGAGGGTCGGGTGGTAGCGCACCGTCGTGATGTCGGTGATGCCGGTCCACCGCAGCCAGTCGTCGAAGTACGTCGACTGGAAGTCGCGACCGAAGGCGGGGCCGAGCTTCGGGCCCCACACGGCGCTGGTGTAGATCACGGCGGCCTTCTTGCCGCGCCCCTCGAGGAGGTGGCTGTAGCCGTCGTGCGGGTCGACGCCGAAGATCATCCCGGGCTGCGAGATCACGTCGATCAGCTGCTTGAGGATGTACGGCACCGATCCGTTCCACATCGGGACGCTGAACAGCAGGCGATCGGCCGAGTCGAAGCGCTCGAAGGTCGCCTCGGCGGCGCGCCAAGCGGCCGCCTGATCGCCCTGCGGCACCTGACCGCCGAAGACGGTCATCTTCGCCCCGGCGGCCGCGGGCCCGAACTCGGGCAGCGTGCCGTCCCACAGGTCCCAGCTCTCGACCTCGACGTCGGGGTGCGAGGCGCGGAAGCTCTCGAGGAAGACCTCGGCGAGCTGCAGCGACTCGGAGGCGCCGCCGCGCGGGCTGGAGCTGATGTGCAGGAGCCTGCTCATGCCTGACCCCCCGCCTGCGCCGGCACCTCGAGCGGGAGCCCGGCCTCCTGCCAGTCCTGCTTGCCCTCGGCGTACTTGCGGACGTTCGTGTAGCCCATCGCCGCGAGCTGGTTGGCGGCGAGCTCGCTGTTGCGGCACGCGGTGTTCGAGCAGTAGGTGACGATCGCGGCGTCCTTGTCGGGCAGCAGCTCGGGCGCCCGCTCGCGGACCTCCTCGAAGTGGATGTGGATCGCGCCGGGCAGGTGGCCCTGCTCGAAGTGCTCGGTGCGCAGCGTCTCGACGACGGTGACCTCGCCGGCGTCGATGGCGGCCTTGAGCTCGTCGCGGCTGATGGTCTTGGCCATGTCGGCCCTCCTTCGGTGGTGGTTGGGACAAGATGCGGAACGTGTTCCGCTTCACCACGGTAGCAGGTGCGGAACGTGTTCCGCAAGTGGGCTACACTCGACCCCATGGCGCCGTCTCCGCCGAACCCCCACCGTCTGAGAAGCTCTGTGATCGCCATGCCCGACCGCCTCCACACCGCGCGCGAGCTGCCCACCGCCGGCTGGCGCCGCCAGCGCGAGAGCGCCGCGCGCAACGAGGAGGCGATCCGCGCGGCCGCGGCCGAGCTGTTCCGCCGCGAGGGCGTCGACGACGTCGAGGTCCGCGACATCGCCGCGGCGGCCGGCGTGGGCGTCGGCACCGTGTATCGCCGCTTCGGCGACAAGGCGAGCGTGATCGCGGCCGTCATCGGCGAGCAGGAGCAGGCCCTGCAGGACGCGCTCCTCGCCGGGCCGCCGCCGCTCGGCCCGGGCGCGCCGCCGCTCGAGCGACTCGTCGCGTTCCTCGAGGCGCTCTGCCGGCTCACCGAGGAGAACCTCGACGTCCTCGCCGCCTCCGAGGGGTCGGCCCCCGGGGCCCGCTACCGCGTCGGCGCGTACGCCGCGTGGCGCCTGCACGTCACCGTGCTGCTGCGCGACCTCGACCCCGGCCTCGATGCCGCCTGGTACGCCGAGCTGCTGCTGGCGCCGATGGCGGCGCACCTCTACCGCCAGCAGCGGCGCGAGCAGGGCATGTCCGCCGAGCGGATCGCCGCGAACGTCGTCGAGGCCGCGCGGCGGCTCGTCGGCGGCTAGTCGTCGGCCGCGATGCCGCGCGCGACCGCGAGCACGACCGCGGTCGGCACGCCCAGCACCACGACGAGCGCGAGCAGCGCCAGCGACGCACGACCCACGATCGGGGGCTTGAACGCCGCGACCCGGTCGAGGATCTGGCCGGGGCGGTCGGCGAGCGATCGATGCGCGCCCTGGCCGAGCACGAGCGTCATCCGCGGCTCGACCGGCCGCCCGTCGACCACCGTCGCCGACCGCGTCTGGACGCGCGGCTCCGTGCTGCCCTGCAGCGCGACGCGGCGATCGCCGACGTTGCGCACGCAGACCTCGCCGAGCGCGTCGCCGGGCGGCGGGGCGAGCTGCGCCTGCAGCTGCGCGTAGCCGCCGTAGCCACCGTCCACGTCGCCCGACGCGCGCCAGTCGCCGGCGCGCGCCGTGATGCGCAGCGGCGGGCCGTCGGTCACGTGCTCCGCCGACAGGACCGTGGCGGTGCGCGTGGCGGGCTCGAAGGCGACGAGGCTCTGGCAGGCCTGGGCGCCGGGCCGCAGCACGACCGGGGTGATCGTCTGGAACGCCGGCGGCGTCGGGGTCGCCGTCGTGGCCGTGCGGTCGTCGGTCAGCCACGGCAGCCCCCAGGCGAGCAGCACGATGACGAACGCCAGCGCCGAGATCGCCGGCAGGGCGAGGCGCGGGTCGGCGAGCCTACGCATAGAACCGCACCACCGTCAGGCCGAGCCCGCAGAGCGACAGCACGCCGAAGGTCGTCAGCACCAGCGTGCCGAGCAGCGCGCCCCAGCGGCGCGGCAGCGAGCTGCACACGAAGCCGATCGCCAGGCCCATCGTCGTCAGCAGCGGCAGGAGGTAGCGGCCGGTGATCAGCGGGTCGTACGGCGGGCCCTGGAGGTCGCGGTAGGAGGCGAGGTGCAGCAGCGCCAGCATGCACGCCGGGATGCTGAGCACCGCCACCACCTGCGGCCAGCGCGCCTTCACCGCCTCCCACCGGCGCACGACGCACGCGAGCAGCGCCGCGATGCCGAGCGCCGCCGCGAGCTGCAGGACGTCGTAGACCCACAGCGGGTACTGGATCTCGAGCGAGCCGAAGGTGCCGCCGAGGCCCTCCACGAAGACCTGGCGGTAGCCGTAGTCCGGGCCCTGCGGGCTCATCGTGCGCAGCCCCGGGAAGTAGAACTGCCACAGGTACGAGACGAAGCCCTTCAGCGAGCCCGCGCCCGTCGTCGAGCCGACCTCGCCGCCGAGCGACGAGCCGCCGCCGTGCGCGCCCGAGTAGGCGAAGGCCACCACCAGGCCGGCCGCGAAGAGCGCGCCGAGCCCGCCGAGCCACGCGAGCACCCGCCGGTCCCACGGACGGTGGCGCCAGAACGCGATCGCCAGCGCGACCGCGAGCGGCCCGACGATCGCCAGCCCGCGGCCGTGCGTGAGCGCCGAGGCGGCGGCGAGCCCGCCGAGGCCGAGCAGCGGCAGCGGCCGCGGTCCGACCCGGATCGCCACGAGGGCGACCCACGTGAACAGCGCCCAGATCGTCGCCAGCAGGAAGTCGGGGTTGACGACGCCCGACATGAAGCCGAGCTGCGGCAGCAGCGCGACGCTGCCCGCCGCGATCGTCTGCGCCATCCGGCGGCGGCGCCGGAACACCTCGCCGGCGGCGAGCCACGCCGCGGTGACGAGCAGCAGGTAGAGCGGGAGGTTCGCCAGCCGCATCGCCAGCAGCCGCGCCGGCAGGTCGGCCCAGCGCGTCGCCCAGTACGGGATCGTCTCGTAGGCGTAGTACAGCGGCGGGTTCTGCGCGACCGGGTTCGGGCCCGAGCCGTCGCTGCGGGCGCCCGCCGGCAGGTGGTCCTCGTAGTCGGCGAAGCGCTGCTCCTCGGCCGGGTTCCAGCCGGGGCGCGCGTCGGCGAGGCCGATCAGGCCGAACAGCCCCTCCCAGCGCTGCAGCTCCTTCTGCTCGCTCGACCAGGTGTCGCCCGTCTCGCCCGTGGCGCCGAAGGTCGGGCCGTTGCCGGTCTCGGCGAGGTGCTGCACGTAGCCGACGTGGTTGTGCTCGTCGGGGCCCTGCAGCGGCGCCGTCGTGACCGTCCACGCGACGCAGAGGATCGTGCAGGCGAGCAGCAGCGCCGCCAGCGGGGCCGGGATCGACCGGACGCGATCGCGCGCCCGCACGCGGGCCGGGGCTCGGGACGCGGCGGCGGCGACGGCCACGCGGGGGCTACCGGCGGCCGGCGGTCGGCGTGCGCGGGTCGCCGAGCGCGTCGACGTCCTCGTCGACGGCGTCGGACGCCGCGGCCGAAGCGCGCTCGTGCTCCGAGAGGCGCTCCTCGAGGAGCGCCAGGCGCTGCGCCAGCACCTTGGACTGGTCGGCGAGGCGCGAGACCGCGGCCGAGAAGTGCAGCAGCAGCACGAGGACGAACGCGAAGGCCACGAAGAAGAGCGCGTTCGGCGGATACGCGATGCCCACCGCGTTGGCGAGCCGCTCCAGCCCGTCGCGCCAGATCGCCAGGCCGAGCAGGACGACGGCGCTGAACAGCCACAGCAGCGCGTAGCGCTCCAGCAGCCGGCGCCGGCGGACGAGCTCGAGCACGACGAGCAGCAGCGCGACGGCGCCGAGGATCGCGACGAGCTGGATCCGCGAGTCCATCTAGATCCCGGTCTCCGCGGCCACGGGCGCGCCCTGGCCGGGCTCGGGGACGGGACGGCGGCGGAAGAGGCCGACGAACAGCGCGAGCAGCACCTTGACCATGTAGTACGCGGACTTGCCCGACGAGATCGAGGAGACGCCGCCGCCGCGCTGGTACATCCGCACGGGGATCTCCTCCATCTGCAGCCGGTGGTGGTGCAGCATCAGGATCGCCTCGACCTCCGGGTAGTCGTGCGGGTAGTCGCTGGCGAACAGCCGGATCGCGCGCCGGTTGTAGATCCGGAAGCCGGACGTCGGGTCGCTGATCTTGCCGCGCACGAGCAGCGACAGCAGGAAGGCGAAGATGTGGATCCCGGTGCGGCGGCTGATCGGCGCCGGGTAGCGGTGGTCGTCGGAGAGGAAGCGCGAGCCGCAGACCATGTCGAGCTCGGGGTGCGACCGGATGTGGTCGACGAGCTTGCTCAGCTCGGCGGGGTCGTGCTGACCGTCGCCGTCGACCTGCGCCATGAAGTCGTAGCCGTTCTCGCGGGCGAAGACGAACCCGGCCTGGACGGCGCCGCCGATCCCGAGGTTGAACGGGAGCCGCAGCACGCGGGCGCCGGCGGCCGCCGCGGCCTCGGAGGTGCGGTCCGTCGAGCCGTCGTCGACGACGACGACGTCCCACTCGGGCGCGTCGGCGTGGATCCGCCGCACGACGTCGCCGACGGTGGCCGCCTCGTTGTAGGCGGGCACGACGGCGAGGTGAGAGCAATCGGGGCGCACAGTGGTCATGACGGATCGACGGGGGTCTTTGTTGCGCAGTGACCGCAGCCCGTGACCGGGAGATTCTACGTGGAGCGCTCTAGCATCGCCCGGCCCATGCTTGCCGCGCCTCGCCTCTCGGTGCTCGTCGTGACGTACGGCTCGGCCGCGGCGCTGCGCGCGCTGCTGCCGGCGCTGCAGCGCGAGCTGCGCGACGGCGACGAGCTCGTCGTGGTCGACAACGCGTCGCCCGACGAGTCCGCGGCGCTCGCCGGCGTCGCGGGCGCGAAGGTGATCCGCAACCGCGTCAACGCCGGGTTCGCGGCCGCGTGCAACCAGGCCGCGGCGGCCGCGAGCGGCGACCTGCTGCTGCTGCTCAACCCCGACTCCGTGCCCGAGCCCGGCTTCCGGGCCGCGATCGAGCGGCCCTGGGGCGGCGGCTGGGACGCGTGGATGGGGCTCGTCCTCGACGGCGACGTCGTCAACACGAGCGGAGGCGTCGTGCACTTCACCGGGCTGGCGTGGGCGGGCCAGGCGGGCAGCCCGGCGCCGGCCGCGCGCGCCGCGGCGCCGCGCGAGGTCGGCTTCCTCTCGGGCGCCTGCCTGGCGATCCCGCGCGCGACCTGGCAGGCGATCGGCGGCTTCGCTCCCGAGCTGTTCATGTACCACGAGGACGTCGACCTCTCCCTGCGGCTGCGCCTGCGCGGCGGGCGGATCGGCGTGGAGCCGAGCGCGGTCGTCGACCACGACTACAGCTTCGCCAAGGGCCACACGAAGTGGCGGATGCTCGAGCGCAACCGCTGGTCGACGATCGTGCGCACGTACCCGACGCGGCTGCTCGTGCTGCTCGCGCCGGCGCTGCTGGCGCTCGAGCTGGCGCTGTGGCCGGTCGCCTTCGCCGGCGGGTGGGCGCGCTCGAAGGCCCAGGCCACCGGCGACGTGCTGCGCGCGCTGCCGAGGCTGCGGCGCGAGCGCGCGGCGGTCCAGGCGACGCGCCGGATCAGCGCCGCCCAGTTCGCCGCCGGGCTGGTGGCCGAGCCGTCGTCGCCGTACCTCGGCGCGGTCGGCCGCTCGCGCCTCGTCGCCGCCGTGCTGCGCGGCTACTGGGCGCTCGTGCGCGCGCTGCTCTAGTCGAGGACCTCGACGGCCGCGACCTGGACGCCGGCGGGCGTGGCGGCGTCGGGCGACCCGGGCGAGCGGAGCGGCACGCGCGCCACCCCGTCCTCGCCGACGCGGGCGTCGAGCTCCACGGTCACCGTCTTGCCGGGCCGGACGCGCCCGCGGACGTCGCCGACGGCGTAGCGGGCCGGCTCGGTGGCGCCCGGGAGCGTCGTGAGCGTCACGCGCGCCGGGACGGGCGCGCGCGAGCCCGGCTCGCGCGGGAAGAGCTGCAGCTCGGCCGGCGGCGCCCCGGTGAGGATGCGGCCGACGTCGTCGGCGGCGCCGGCGAGCGCCCAGGCGGCGCGGGGAGCGCCGTTCGTGCGCACGAGCTGCACCCCGTAGCGCTCGGCGACGACCTCCGCGTCGCGGAAGCCGAAGCTGCGGTCGCCGGCGGCGCGCAGGAACCACGGCCCGTCGCCGAAGATCCCCGGCGTCGCGGTCACGTTGTCCCAGCCGGCGAAGCTGCCGTCGCCGAGGACGATGAACTGCTCCGGGAACGGCTGCTGGAGGTCCGGCGTGCTGTACGGGACGAGCGCGCGATCGACCGCGTTGTTCCAGAAGGCGAGGTCCCACCAGACGCCGTACGCGCTGGCCGGGTCGCCGAACGTGGAGAGGATCGCCTGCGCCTTCGCGCCGGGCGGCAGCGCCTCGTCGACCCAGCGCCGGCCGTCGATGAACGCCTGGTCGACGCCGGCCTGCGTGTCGGCGATCCGCTGCAGCGAGTAGCCGGTCTCGGCGACGCAGAAGAGCGCGACGAGGCCGGCCGCGGCGGCGGTCGCGGTCTGCCGGTACGCGCCGCGTCGCAGCAGCGCGAGCGCCAGCAGCGCGACGAGCGCGGCGACGCCGAGCAGGTGGGCGGCCGAGAGCTCCGGCAGGCCGATGGCGCGGCCGACCTGGAAGGTGCGGCCGTCGAGCACCGTGTGGAAGGTCTGGTCGGGCGAGACGAGCGACGGGCCGCTCTGGGAGAGCTGGGAGCCGTACACGACCCACCCGGTCAGGAGCGCGCCGAGCCCGACCGGCAGCGCGAACGGCCGCCGCTCGGCCAGCAGCGCCGCCATCCCGACGAACAGCAGCGGCGCGAGGTAGAAGAGGTAGCGGCTGTTGATGCCCTGCGGCGTGTAGCGCGCGGTGAACGAGCCGACGGCGATCGTCAGCAGGACGACGGTGACGAGGGCGACGACCGCGTAGGCGTGCTGCTCGCGGCCGGCGGGCCGCCACAGCGTGCCGAGCACCCACCCGGCGGCCATGCCGAGCGGCAGCAGCGCGACGCCGACGGCGATGTAGGCGAGCGTCTCGCGGCTGAAGTCGAGCAGCCCGGGCGCGTCGAGGACGCCCGCGGTGACGCCGGAGTCGCTGTAGCCGCCGAAGACGTCGGGCCGGAACGCCGCGTAGACGAGCAGCCCGAGGAGCGTCACGACCAGCAGCGGCCAGTGGCGCCCCGCCGCGGCGCGCAGCGAGCGGGCGATGCGCGTGCGGCGGCGCTCGAGCGGGTCGTCGGCGCCCGCGAAGCGCAGCTCCTGGGCGAGGACGCCGGCCACCAGGGCGGGCGCCAGCACGGCGAGCTGCGGCCGGGCCGAGAACGCGAGCCCGACGCCGAGGAGCCCGATCACGTCGCCGCGCGGGGACGGGCGAGCGACCGCGTGCTGGACGGCCAGCACGCCCCACAGGAACGCGGGGTAGGCGGCGACCTCGGTCATCATCGTCGAGGCGGCGGCCATCCAGGGGATGGCGACGGTGAGGAACGCGACGAGGTAGGCGCCGATCCGCGAGGCGCTCGGGATCACGCGACGCGTGAGGAGGTAGGCCGGGATCGCGGCGGACGCCATGATCGCGGCGTTGACGATCCCCATGACGTCGTGGGCGACGTTGCGGTCGTCGATCGCCCACACCGGCGCGAGCAGCAGCGGCTGCAGCTGCGACCACGAGTTGAAGTAGCGGTCGCCCGGCAGCAGCGGGTGGAGCTGCTCGGCGATCCGCCGCGACTGCTTGAGGTACTCGAGCTCGTCGGGCTGGATGAAGTACTGCGGCACCCGCGTGACGAACCAGACCGTCAGCACGAAGCCGAACGCGACGATCGCGACCAGCGGCCAGCGGACCCGCTCGAGGACGGCGGGCAGGCGGCGGGCGCGGGTCTCGCGCGCGGGGACGGGCAGGTCGGCGGCGGCGGCCATGGGCGGCTTCGCAGGCTAGGACGCGGCGAGCGCGGGCGAGTTGCGGCGTGCGGGCTCGAACGCGTCGCGCCACAGCTCGACGTTCATCGCCCGCCAGATCGCGTCGGGGTCGCGCCACGCGCCCGCGGCGAGGTCCGCCTCGACCGCGGCGACGTCGATCAGGCCGCTCTCCCGGGCGCGCGGGTCGAGCAGGACGTCGGCGGCCCAGCGGCGGCCCGTCTCGGAGCCGAGCCACTGCGCCTGGGGCGGCTCGAAGCCGACCTTGTCGCGGCGGGCGAGGACGTCGGCCGGCACCAGGTCGCGGACGGCGTCGCGCAGCACGCGCTTGGTGAGGCCGCCGTCGAGCAGGAAGCCGGGCGGCAGCGAGAGCGCGAGCTCGGCGACGCGGCGGTCGAGGAACGGGAGGCGCACCTCGCGGCTGTGGGCCATCGAGTTGCGGTCGCCGTAGCGCAGCAGGTGCGGGAGGCTGATGAAGAACGCCTCGCGCAGGAGCTGGTCGCGCAGCGGGTCGCGCGGGCGCGGCCAGTCGGGCTCCTCGGGCGGCACCTTCGCGCCGAGGTCCGCGGCCGCCGCGGTGGCGTACGGCGACGCGTCGCGGCGGCGGAGGCGGGCGGCGAGCGCGGCCGGCAGCGCGTCGCGGGCGAGCGCGAGCCGCAGCGGGAGCCGGGTGGCCGGGTCGCCCGCGTAGGCCTTCACCATCGCGGCGGGCCCGAGCGAGCGCAGCGCGAAGCCGCGCGTGAGGATGTAGCCGGCCAGCAGCTCGTCGGCGCCCTGCCCGTCGAGCAGGACGGTGACGCCGGCGTCCTTGGCGGCGGCGAAGACCGACCACTGCGCGTACTGGTTGAGCTTGAGCACGGGCTCCTGCTGGGCGGCGACGAACGCGGTGAGGTCGCGCTCGAGCGTGTCGAGGCTCGGCTCGGCGGGGTGGTGCTCGACGACGCCGGCGGCGCGGGCGACCGCGTCGGCGTAGCGCCACTCGTCGCGCTCGTAGCCGGGGAAGCGGGCGGTGAACGCGTGGCGGCGATGGTCGCCGGCGAGGTGGGCGGAGAGCGCGACGATCGCGCTCGAGTCGACGCCCCCGGAGAGCGAGGTGCCGACCGGCACGTCGGCGCGCAGCCGCAGACGGATCGAGTCGAGCAGCAGCTCGCGCAGCTCGGCGACGGCGTCGGGGTAGGCGTCCGGCGCGTCGACCGGGTTGGGCGCCCAGTAGCGGCGGATCGTCGTCGCGCCGTCGCGCCAGCGCAGGACGTGACCGCCGGGCAGGCGGCGGATCCGGGCGAAGAACGTGCGGTCGACGGACGGCATCGTGCCGTGGGAGACGAACGCGGCCGTCGCGTCGTGATCGGGCTCGCCGGCGGTGGGGTCGGCCTGCTCGAGCGCCTGGACGTCGGATGCGAAGGCGAGCGCGCGGCCGTCGCGGAGGTCGTCGAGGTAGAGCAGCGGCTTCTCGCCGAACGGGTCGACGGCGAGGGTGAGCGAGCGGTCGCGCTCGTCGTAGACCGCGAGCGCGAACATCGCGTTGATGCGGTCCAGCGCGCCCTCGCCCCACTCCTGCCACGCGTGCAGCAGGACCTCGGTGTCGCTCTCGGTGACGAACGCGTGGCCGAGCCGCTCGAGCTCGGCGCGCCGCTCGCGGTAGTCGTAGACCTCGCCGTTGAAGACGAGGTGCAGCGGGCCGAGGTGCATCGGCTGCATCGCGCGCTCGGCGAGGTCGATGATCGCGAGGCGGCGGAACGCGAGCCCGCACCCGTCCGTGCTCCAGGTGCCCTGCCCGTCCGGGCCGCGGTTCGCCATCGCGGCGGCCATGCGGTCGAGCACGCCCGGATCGGGCGCGCCCGCGCCCACGATGCCGCCGATGCCGCACATGGGTCGCGGAGGCTAGCCCGCCCGAAGGAATGAACGGCCGTTCAACCGGCGTGGAGGCGTCGGATCGGACGCTCGTCGCAGCCCGCGCGCGCCGCGGGGCGCGAGCGTCCGATCCACCACCACAGCGGTGGTTGAACGGCCGTTCATTGCTTCGCGCGGCGGGCGGGCGGCGCTGCCTCCCGATCGCACGGCAGCCCGGCACGGCCGCGGGCCACCCGCCCTCCTCCGTCGCCCGCAGCGCGGCACGCTCCCACGCAACCGCAAGCGCTGAGCGCCCCGCGCCCGCGAGAGCGCCCTACGCCGCCGCGCGCTCCGCGCCGCCGCCGACCGCCTCCGCCACCAGCTCGTACGACCGCAGCCGGTCCGCGTGGTCGTGGACCATCGTGGTGATCATCAGCTCGTCGGCCTTCGTGCGCTCCCGCAGCTCCTCGAGCTTCGCGCGCACGGTCTCCGGCGAGCCGATCACGTGCGACGAGCCCCAGCGCTCGACGAACGCGCGCTCGCTCTCGCTGAACGACCTCGCCGCCTCGGCCGCCTCCTCCGGCGACGGGAACGTCGACGGCCGCCCCGAGCGCAGGCGCAGGAACGACAGCCCGCCCGGCGAGGCCAGCCATCGCGCCCGCTCGTCGTCCTCGGCGCACACGACCGCCACGCCGATCTTCGCGTACGGCGCCTCCAGCGTCGCCGACGGCCGGAACGCCCGGCGGTAGATGTCGAGCGCGGCGAGCGTGTTCTGCGGCATGAAGTGGTGGGCGAACGAGAACGGCAGCCCGAGCTCGCCCGCCAGCTGCGCGCTGAAGCCGCTCGAGCCGAGCAACCAGATCGCGGGCTTGTAGCCCTCGCCCGGGACGGCCCGGACCCGTGGCGAGCGGCCCTCGAAGTAGGCGAGCAGCTCGCCGAGCTGCTGGGGGAGGTCGTCCGCGCTGGGGTCCATGTTGCGGCGCAGCGCGTGCGCGGTGATCTGGTCGGTGCCGGGCGCGCGGCCGATGCCGAGGTCGATCCGCCCCGGGTGCAGGGCCTCGAGCATCCCGAACTGCTCGGCGACGACGAGCGGCTGGTGGTTGGGCAGCATCACGCCGCCGGAGCCGACGCGGATCGTCTCGGTGACGCTCGCGATGTGGGCGATGAGCACCGGCGGCGACGAGCTCGCGATCCCCGGCATGTTGTGGTGCTCGGCGACCCAGTGCCGGTGGTAGCCGAGCCGCTCGGCGTGGCGGGCGAGGTCGAGCGAGTTGCGCAGGGCCTGCGCCGCCGTGGAGCCGCTCGACACGGGCGCCAGGTCGAGCACGGAGAGTGGGGCGGGACCGACCGAAGGCATCGCCCCAGTGTCGCAGCCCCGGTGCGCTACCTTGCCGCGGCTTGAGCGCTCAGGTTCGACAGCGCCTCGATCCCCTCACCGGCGCGGCGGCCGGCGCAGGGCTGGTGCTGCTCGCGGTGCTGGCGTGGCGCGCGAGCGACGTCATCGCGCTCGTCACCGCGAACTCCGACCTCGCGGCGCCGCTCGTGATGGGCGACGTCGCACATCGCTACGACGACGCGCAGCTCGTCGGCAGGCTCGGCTGGTGGGGCGGCCTCTGGGTCGTGCAGCTCCTGCGGCCGCTGCCGGGCAGCGAGGGCCTGTCGACGTGGCTGCCGTTCGTCGCGACGCTCGCCGTCGCCGGCCTCGTGGCGTGGCAGGCCCGGGCCCTCTGGGGTCGCCTTGCCGGCGCCGTCGTGCTGCTCGTGACGCTCAGCGCCGGCGCCGTCACGTGGGTCCACCTCGCCTCCTGGTCGGCGCGCTCGCCGTCGTGGTGGGCGATGGGCCTGGCCGGCGTGCTCGCGGTGGCGGTCGCGCGCGCCGCCGATCGCCCGCCGGTCGGGCGGCGGCGCGCCGCGCTCGCCGCGGCGGCCGTCCTCGTCGCCCTGGCGATAGCCATGGTGGCCTCGGGCGACGAGCTTGCCGTCGCGGGCGCGATCGTGCCGCTCGCCGCCGCCGGCGCGTTCGCGGCGTCGCGGCGGCGGCTCCTGCTGGGCGCGCTGCTCGGCGGCGGCGCCGTGCTGACCTTCGGCCTCGCGCTCGCGATCGCGCAGCTCGCCGAGGCCGCCGGGTACCTGCGCCAGGACTACCCGCTGCAGCTCGTCGCGTTCACCGACCTGCCGCTCACCGTCGCCAACCTCGTGCTGGGCGTGACGCGGGTCTGGTCGGACGCGACCACGCTCGGCACCCTCGCCGGCCTGCTCGGGCTGGCGCTCGTGACCGCCGCCGTCGTCGCCGGCGCACGCGCGCTGTGGCGCGCCGGGGCGGCGCCGCCGGCGGAGGCCGCGCCGATCGCCGGCGGCGTGTGGCTGGCGTTCTGGCTGACGGCGCTCGTGGTGCTGCTCGCCGTGTTCGTGCCCACGACGGCCTCGGGCGCGCTCGGCGATCCGGTCGTCCGCTACCTCCACGGCGTGCCGCTGGCCGCCGCCGCCGTGCTCGCCGCCTGCACCGGCGCCTCGCCGCGTGCCCGCGCGCTGCCGGCCGCCGCCACCGTCCTGGCGCTGCTCACCGCCCTCTCGCTCGCCGTCGACCCGCCGAAGCCCGCGCCGCCCGGGGCGGACGTCTCGCGCGCCGAGGTCTTCGGCGAGGTCGAGCGGATGGCCCGCGAGGAGGGCGTCACCCGCGGCTTCGCGAGCTACTGGACCAGCTACCCGCTGGCCATCCACGCCGGCCGCGAGCTCGACGTCACGCCCATCGGCCGCTGCGGCGAGGAGCTCTGCCCGATGTACCTCCACTACGTCGACCAGGCCTACGCCGAGCAGCCCGGCATCCGCAGCTTCGTGCTCGTCGACACGTCGCCGCTCGCCGCGGGCGGCCACGCGGGCGCCTGGGCGACCGTCTGGCCGAAGCGCATGAAGCCGGTGAAGGTCTACGACGTCGGCGGCGGCGTCCAGATGGGCATCTTCGACCACGACGCCGCGCGCGACCTCGTCCCCAACGGCGGCAACGACGATCCCCGGGCCGGCCACGGCGGCCCGCTCGAGCCGCTCAGCTGACGCGGCGCCGGCCGAGCACGCGCTCGAGGATCGCGGCCAGCTCGCGCTCCTCGTGCTCCCACGAGAGCGCGGGCGCCGCCGCCCGCACCGCAGCGCGGTAGCCGTCGAGGCCGGCGCGCAGCGCCTCGACGCCGGCGGCGAGCGACGCCGGGTCCTCCGGCTCGACGACGACGCCGAGCCCGTGCTCCTCGGCGAGCTCGCGGATGGCGTCCATCCGCGCCGGCACGAGCAGCGGCAGGCCGGCGGCCACCGCGTGGAAGAGGCCGTTGACGAGCTGCGTCGGCGAGTTCTCGGTCACCGGCACGTAGAGCAGCGCCGCGGCGTCGGCCGTCGCGATGAAGCTGGCGATCTCGTCCGGCGCCGCCGCGCCGACGAAGTGCACGCGCTCGCCCGCGCCCGCCGCGACCTCGTCGTAGCCCTCGCCGACGAACGCGAGGTGCACCCCCTCCGGCAGCTCCGCGGGCACGACCGTGCCGGGCTTGTGCTGCGCGACCATGACGAGCAGGAACGCGTCGTCGCCCACGCCCGCCGCCGCCCGCACGTCGCCGGACGCCGCCCGCGCCAGCCGCGGGTCCTGGGCGTTGCGCACCACCTCGAACGGCGCGCCGAAGCGCCGCTCGTAGGCCCGCGCCATCGCCTGGCTCGTCGTCACCCGCGCCGCCGCGCGGCGGATGCAGGCGCGCTCGATGCGCTCGCGCACCGCGTGGATCGCCCGCTCCTGGCGGCTCAGCGCGCGCCCGTCGTGCGGCAGCGCGACGTAGAGGTCGTGCGCGTCGTAGACGTACGGCGTGCGCCGCAGCCAGACGGCGAGCGCCTGCTCGTAGCCGTGGAGGTAGTACAGGTCGGCGGGCGGCAGGCGCCGCGCGGTGGCGAGGTTGAACGCCACCCAGCTGGCGAGGAAGTACAGCGGCCCGGCGACGCGGCCGAGCAGCGCGGCGATCCGCTCGACGGCCCCGCGGCCCATGTCCGGAGCGGCGCCGCTCTCGTCGGCCAGCGACTCGCCGACGCTGCGCAACGTCACGACGTCGAACGGCGCGGCCTCGACCTCGTGGGCGCTGCGCTGCGCCTCGACCACCGTCGACGCGTAGCCGAGCCGCGCGACCGTCGTCGCCTGCTTGAGCGTGCGCGAGTCGCGGTCGAGGCTCGCGGGGGTGAGCGAGACGACGCGGGTCATCCGCCGGCGGCCGCGCGGCGCTGCGCGCGCGCCATCGCCAGCCGCTTCAGCGGACGGGCGATGGGGCCGGGGATCGAGGCGAGCGCCTTGAGCCACACCGGCATCACCACGCGCATGAGCACCGCGACGTACGCCCACGTGGCGCGATCCTGCCAGCGCGCCAGCGCGAACGCACGCGGATTGGAGGGGCTCGGGTCGGGCGGCGCGACCTCCTCGACGTCGGCGACGAAGCCGCGGTACGTCCAGCGCCCGCCGCGCACGACCTCCTCGAAGGCGGCCTCGGCGATCGCGTGGCGGCGGTCGTCGCGGCGCATCGTCTCGAGGACCTCGTCGAGGTTGGAGAAGTCGGGCTCGAGCGCGATGTAGTGGCGGTCGGCCTGCAGCACGCCGTTGTACGCGCCGCGCACGAGCACCTGGCAGGTGCGCGAGACGCACGCCTCGAGGTGGCGCGGGGAGACCGCGAACAGCTTCAGCTCGCCGTCGCGCCCCGGGAAGCACGCCGCCTCGACCTCCTCGTAGCTCGCGTCCGGATGGTCGAGCTCGTAGTCGTAGACCTTCGCCCGCAGCGAGCCGTCGTGGTCGAGGATCGACGCACCGCCCTCGACGCCGATCGTGTACTTCGAGCGGGCCATGAAGCGCGACCAGTCGTCGCCGTAGAGCACGTCGGCGTCGTCGGTCGAGATGTCGACCTTCAGCCCGTGCTTCGGGCCCTCCTCCTCGAAGATCCGCGCGATCTCGGTCTTGAGCTGGCCGTGGCGGCCCAGCCACTTCGCGGCGTGCCAGGCGCGGTAGCCGACGTCGATGTCGCGGCCGGCCTCGCCGACCTCCTCGGTGATCCGCACCATCCGCTCGACCTCGTCGTCGTCGAGGTAGCCGGTCAGCGCGAGGTGGAAGCGGACGCGGTCGAGGTCCATGCGGCGGTAGACCTTCGGCCGCTCCGACTCCGGCACCGGCGTGAAGACGTGGTCGACGCCGAGCTCCTCCATCACCTCGCCGACGAGGTCGGAGCGCAGGAAGTCGTCCTGCGGCAGCGCCACGCGCACCCGCCCCAGCCCGCGCAGCGGCTCCGACCGCCTGCGCAGCCACGGCGCGCCGTCGGGCGTCCAGCGGTACGTGGCGAGGTACGACGTGTGGAAGACGACGAGGTCCCAGCGCACGCGATGGACCCAGGCCGGGACCTTCCGCCGGACCGCGAGGTTGAGGTACGCCGTGTTGCCGCTCGAGTAGCGCTCGAACGCGTAGAGGTGGTCGCGGATCGTGGCGCGCAGCGGGTGCTGGCGCAGGACGTAGACGACGAGGACGTTCATCGGATGGCGTAGACGATGTGGGAGCCCGGCACGTCGACCACGACCTCGCCGCAGTCGCTGAGGTCGGGGCGCGCGACGGCGACGTTGCCGAGCAGCCCGACCGCCGCGAAGCCGCGCACGTCGGCGCAGCTCCGGGGCGCCCGGACGGTAGCGCGACCGTCGAAGTAGAACGTCATGCGCCCGTCGTCGGTGAGCACGCGCCCGGCCGGGCCGGCCGCGGCGCGCAGCCCGTCGCGCAGGCCGGCGAGCTGCGGGTCGGCGACCGCCCGCATCCGGTCCGGGTCGCCGAGGTCGGAGAGACGCAGGTCGCCGGCGGCGCGCGCGAGGCTGACGGTGCCGTCCGGCCGCACGCCGAGGCCGTCGAGGTTGCGGAGGTTCAGCACGGCGAGCAGGACGGGCAGCAGCGCGACCGCCGCGGCGGCCACCGCGCCGCGCGCGGCGGCGACGCGCACGGCGCCGCCGAGCACGAGCGCCATGAGGATCGCCATCGGCGGCCAGGCGGCTGCGAGGTACCGCGTCTCGGTGGGCGCCTGGACGATCCAGGCGAGCACGACCGGCGCCGCCCACAGCACCAGCCGGGCGAGCGTCGCGCGCTCCGGGGCGTCGCGCTCGTCGAGGCGCGAGAACAGCCACAAGGGGATCAGCAACGCGAGGAACGCCAGCGTCGCGCCCGGCTGGCCGGCCTCGATCGGGCCGACGCGCAGCGAGCGCTCGCCGTCCTGGGCGAGGAACGGCAGCAGCCACGAGAGCACGACCGCGGCGGGCAGGGCGCCGACCGCCGCCCGGCGATGCGCGACGCCGGCGAGCCGGGCGAGCGCGTAGACGCCGCTGAACAGGAGGAGCACGGCGACGTACGGGCCGAGCCACTGGGCGGCGAGGACGACGGTGCGGCGGGCCTCGGCGTAGGTCTTCTCGAACGCCGCCTCGGACTCCTCGGCGGCGGCCTTGTCGACGAGCGAGCCGGAGAGGAAGTCGGGCAGCGACAGGCCGAGCCAGTGCGCCTGCGTCCAGTCGTAGGCGAGCGCGAGCGCGATGCCGCCGGCGACCGGCAGCGCGCCGTGCAGCAGGCGGCCGCGCAGCTCCTCGCGCGGGCCGACGAGCGTCGCGGCGAGGACGCCGGCGAGCGCCGGGAGCGCCGACGGCTTCGCCAGGACGGCGGCCGCCGTGACGAGCACCAGCGCCGCGCTGCGCCACGGCGACGGCGAGGCGACGAAGAGCAGCAGCGCGACGAGCGCGACGAGGGCGGCGGTGGGGACGTCGGTCTGCCCGGCGGCCGCCTGGACGGCCGCGTCGGGGACCGCGAGCAGCAGCACCCCCGCCAGTCCGGCGAGCAGCGCGTCGCGGCGCGGCCCGGCGGCCAGGCGCGCGGTGCAGCCGACGAGCACGGCCATGAACAGCCACGCGAAGACGCGCCCGATCCACTCGTGCGTGCCGAACAGCCCCCAGAGCAGGCCCTGCGTGCCGTAGAACAGCGGCCGGTGCAGGAGGTTCGCGCTGACGTCGGGCGTGTGCAGCGTGCCGGCGTCGGCGATCCCGCGCGACCAGGCGCCGAACACGAGCGCGTCGGTCGCGTGGTACGGGACGAGCACGGCGAGGAGGAGCAGCGCGGCGAGCCAGGCGCCGGCGAACGCCAGCAGGAGCCGGGATGCGGGCCAGGGTCGCGGCACGGCCGGGACCGTAGCGACGGCGTATCCTGCGCGCCTTGTCACGGAGGCAGCAGCTGGCGGCGAAGGTGTTCCGCTTCGGCATCGTGCCGCGCGTCAAGGAGGCCGCCGGGCGCCGCGCGATGGCCCGGCACGCGCGCCGGACGCCGCCCGAGGCGATGCCGCCGATCCGCGGCCTCGCGGACGACCGCAACGCCGTCGACGAGTTCTGGACCGGCCACACGGTCAACCAGGCGCCGTTCGTCACCGCGCGCCAGTCGGCGCACTACCTGCAGTGGCGCTTCCGCGAGTACCCGCTGTTCCGCGAGTTCTCGGGCCTCTACGGCGAGCACGACGGCGAGGCGATCCTCGACTACGGCTGCGGCCCGGGCAACGACGTCACCGGGTTCGCGATCCACACGCGGGCGCGCCGCATCGTCGGCGCGGACGTGTCGACGAGCGCGCTGCGGCTCGCCCAGCACCGGCTGTCGCTGCACGGCGTCGGGCCGGACCGCGTCGAGCTCGTGCGGCTGACCGACGACCACGTGGAGCTGCCGTTCGACGACGGCTCGTTCGACTTCGTCAACAGCCAGGGCGTGCTGCACCACACGAGCGACCCGCTGGCGATCCTGCGCGAGCTGCATCGCGTGCTCAAGCCGGGCGGCGAGGGCTCGATCATGGTCTACAACCGCGACTCGGTGTGGTTCCACCTGCACGTCGCGTGGGAGCTGCTGATCCGCGACGGGCGCTGGCCGGGGCGGACGGCGGCCGAGGTCTTCCATCGCACCACCGACGGCGAGGACTGCCCGATCGCGGAGTGCTACACCGGCGCGGAGTTCACGCAGCTGCTCCTCGAGGCCGGCTTCGAGGCGCGCTACGTCGGCGGCTACCTGTCGCAGAAGGAGCTGCGCGCGATGCAGGAGTCGTGGGGCTACGCGATCGCCGACGAGCGGCTCGCGACCGAGCACCGCGAGTTCCTCCGGGGGCTGCGCTACGACTACAACCACCGGCCGATGCACGGCGATCTCCACGCCGGCATCGGCGGCACGTACCGAATCCGCAAGGCGTCCTGAGCAGACGACGCGACGGCGGGCGATCTGCTTAGCTGCGGCGCCGTGACCGCCAACGCCGCCGGCGGAGCGAGGCGCCGCTCCGACCGCGGAGGCGCGATCGCCATCGGCATCGTCGTGGTCCTCGCCACGGCGCTGTACGCGTGGTTCGCCCTTCGCGTCCGCTTCATCCAGCCCGACGAGGGCCTCCACGTGGGCCTGGCCCGCTGGCTCCCCGAGGACCTGCCGGGGTCCGCGTTCGAGCTCGACCCGTACGTGCGCGGCATCCAGCGCCTGTACGTCTTCGTGCTCGCGGTCCCGCTGAACCTGCTCCGCTCGCCGCTGGACTGGGAGCTGGCGCGGGTGATGGACGCGTTCCTGTTCGCGAGCACGGCGATCCCGGCGTACCTGCTCGCGCGCGAGCTGCGGCTGCCGCGGGCGCCGGCCGTGTGGGTGGCGGCGCTGTCGGTCGCCCTGCCGATCGGCGTGGTCGCGACCGCGTTCCTGACCGAGAACCTCGCCTATCCGCTGGCGATCTGGTCCTTCTGGGCGATGTGGCGGGCCGTCGACGCGCCGTCGCCCGGGCGCGACGCGCTGGCGGTGGCGCTGATCGTCGCCACCGCGCTGACCCGCGTGAACTTCGCGGCGCTGCTGGGCGCCTACGTCCTGCTCGCGGTGCTGCAGGCCTGGCGGTTCCGGCTGGAGCGCGAGGACGGCGGGCCGGCGCGGCGGGTCGCGCGCCGCCATCCCGTGCTGCTGGCCGTGCTCGTGGTGGGTGTGCTGATGCTGCTCGCCGGGGCGGTCGGCGTGCTCGACCTGAAGGCGCTGATCGCCGACCGGACGCCGAAGTCGGTGACCGGGGTCGGCGACGTGCTGTCGCGGATCGTCCAGCGCCTGACCCGGACGGCCGTCGCGACCGGCGTCCTGCCGGCGATCGCCGCGCTGCCGTGGATGCTGCGCGAGCTCGCCCGCCCGACGGATCGCCGCCGCCATGCGCTGGCGGCGCTCGCGCTGCTCGCGGGCGGGGCGACGATCCTCAGCGCGGCCGGCGCGGGCTTCGACGAGCGCTACACCGTGTACCTCGCGCCGCTCGTGCTGCTGTGCGCGGCGGTCGCCGTGCTGGGCGACCGCCCGCTGCCCGCGTGGTCGCTCGTCGCCGCGGGCGGGCTGCTCGGGCTCGTCGTCGGCGCGACGCACTGGGACGGCTCGCGGGCCGGCGGGGCGAGCGCCTTCGCGTACCCGGCGGAGACCGTATGGGCGGACCTGGTCGACGGCCCGCTCGGCGGCGGGGCGGTGGCCGTCGTGGTGTGCCTGCTCGGCGGGCTCGCCCTCGGCGCGCTCGTCGCCGCGCTGGCCGGGCGGCCTGCCTGGCGCCCGGCGACGGCCGGCGTGGTGGCGGCGTTCATGCTCGTGTTCACGCTGTCGGCGCTGATCCGCTTCGACGACGCGGTCGGCGGGTCGTTCGCGGGCAGCCAGCTCGCGTTCCTCGACCGCCACGTCGGCGACGACGGCGAGTCGGGCATCGTCGTCGCGGAGGCCGGCACGCTCGATCCGCTGCTGCAGCGCCTCGACGCCGAGCGCGCGTTCAACTCGACCGCGAACACGATCGTGACCTTCGAGCAGCCGTTCTCGTTCGGGCCGCCGGTCGGCGTCGACTTCCTGCTGGTGCAGACCGACGAGCGCACCGGCGAGGTCACCAACGCCGGCGAGCTGCCGTCGACCCTCGGCATCCCCCGGTCGTTCGTGCGGCTCGGGCTGGCCGGCGACGTGGTGGCCCGCTCGACCGCGATGCCGTACGACACGCTGCGCGTGCAGCAGCCGGCGCGGGCGCGCTTCCGGGTCGACGGCGCGATGGCCGACGGGTCGCTTGCGCCGGACGCGACGCAGCTCAGCCGCGCGCGGGTGCTCGTGTGGACGGCCGGCCTCGAGCCCGGCTCCTGCCTCGTCGTCCCGTTCGGCGTGCCGGCGGACACCGGCGGCCCCCGGACGGTGACGGTCCGGGCCCCGGGCGCCGAGGAGCGCCGCGAGATCGCGCCGGGAGCGTCGGACGAGGTCGCCGTGCCGCTGCACGCCGAGCGTGCGCGCGGCGGGCGGCTGCCGGTCGACGTGGAGGTCGCGGGCTACGGCGACACCGGCGGCGTGCTCATCGGCGCCCGGCTCGGCGCGCTGCGGGTCGAGCCCTGCTCCGGTTGAGCGGGTCGGACCAGGCGCCGCCTAGACTCCCCGCCGTGGACATCCGAGGCAAGAAGCTCGTCGTCATCGGTGGCGCCGGCCTGATCGGCTCGCACACCGTCGACGCCCTGACCCGCGAGGACGTGGGCGAGATCGTGGTCTACGACAACTTCGTGCGGGGCACGACCGAGAACCTCGAGTCGGCACTGCGCGACGATCGCGTGTCGATCTTCGAGATCGGCGGCGACATCACGCAGACCGACATCCTCAACGCCGCCCTGAAGGGCGCCGACGGCGTCTTCCACTTCGCCGCGCTGTGGCTGCTGCAGTGCCACGAGTACCCGCGCTCGGCGTTCGACGTGAACATCCGCGGCACGTTCAACGTCCTCGAGGCCTGCGTCGCCCAGGGCGTCCAGCGGCTCGTCTACTCCTCCAGCGCGTCGGTCTACGGCGACGCCGTCGAGGAGCCCATGACCGAGCAGCACCCGTTCAACAACCGCAACTTCTACGGCGCCACGAAGATCGCCGGCGAGGCGATGGCCCGGGCCTACAACGAGCGCTACGGCCTCGACTACGTCGGCCTGCGCTACATGAACGTCTACGGCGCCCGCCAGGACTACCGCGGCGCCTACATCGCCGTGATCATGAAGATGCTCGACGCGATCGACCGCGGCGAGCCGGTCACGCTCTACGGCGACGGGTCACAGGCCTACGACTTCGTCTACGTCACCGACTGCGCCGCCGCCAACGTCTGCGCCATGAAGGCCGACGCCACCGACGCCTTCTACAACGTCGGCACCGGCAAGCGCACCTCGCTGAAGGAGCTCGCCGAGCTGGTCCTCGAGATCACCGGCAGCGACGTCGGCATCCGCTACGAGCCGCAGGGCCTGACGTTCGTCAAGAACCGCATCGGCGACCCCACCGCCGCGACCGCCGACCTCGGCTACACCGCCCAGGTCGACCTCGAGGAGGGCCTGCGCGAGCTGATCGCCTGGCGGCGCGCCCACCTCGACCAGGTCGCGCGCCGGCGCGACGCCGCGGCCGGCGAGCAGCGCCGCGCGGCCGAGCTCGAGGAGCCGGTGGCGGCGGAGGCCGGCGCGGAGTAGCCGGCGCGCCGAGCGGCACCATGCGCCTCCCCGGCAGTCCCCTCGCCCGGCTGCGCGCGGCACGGACGCGCCTGCGCGAGCGCGGCGACGCCGTCCAGTGCCCGGTCTGCGAGGGCCGCTTCGCCCGCTTCCTGCCCTACGGCGGCCGCGAGGGCGCGCTCTGCCCCGGCTGCGGCGCCGCCGAGCGCCACCGGCTGCTCTGGCTCTGGCTGACCGAGCACGACCGGCTCGGAGGCCGGATGCTCGCGTTCGGTCCCGACGACGCCACCGAGGCGCGCCTGCGCGCCCGGCCCGGCCTCGACTACCTGAGCGCCGACATCGACGGCACGCAGGCGATGACGGCCGCCGACGTCACCGCGCTGCCGTTCGAGGACGGCTCGTTCGACGCCGTGCTGTGCTCGCACGTGCTCGAGCACGTCCCCGACGAGGCCGCCGCGCTGCGCGAGATCCGGCGCGTGCTGCGCCCCGGCGGGTGGGCGGCGATCATGCTGCCGGTCGACCGCTCCGTGCCGGCGACCGTCGAGGACCCCTCCGCGGTCACGCCGGAGCAGCGCCAGGAGCGCTTCGGCCACTGGGACCACGTGCGCCTCTACGGCGCCGACGTCGCGACCCGCATCGGGGCCGACGCGGTCGTCGACGTCATCGCCGAGGTCGGCGAGGAGCGCGCGCGGCGCCACGGGCTGCGCCGCGCCGACCGCTTCGGGCCCGACGAGATCTACCTCCTCGACGGCGGCCCCCGCGCTTCGTGAGCGGCGTCGCGGCCCAGCGGCGGGTCCTCGCGGCGGCCGTGGCGGTCTTCCTGCTCGCCGCGGCGTTCGTGGCGATCACCGTGCCGT
>DASTRJ010000063.1:0-17752 GCA_035761245.1 Capillimicrobium sp.
GTCGGCGCCTTCGCCGCCGGCGCCGCCTTCCGGCGCGTCTCACGGCGCTTGCGCGCATCCTGGGCGGTGACGCCCTTCGCCTTGCGGTGGCTGTCGCGTCGGCGCTTGAGCGCCGGCGACAGGCCGCCGAGGTCGTCGTCCGAGAGCTCGGCCGCGAGGTCGTCGGCCTCGGGCCAGACGCGCAGGAGCTTGTTGATCGCCGCCTTCGTCTCGGTGACCTGGCCCGGGCGCAGGCCCGGGTTGGCCTGCTGCTCGCGCAGCTCGAGGTAGAGGCGCGCGGCGCTGTTCTCGTCGTCCACGAAGTCGACGTCGGAGCGATCGAGCAGCGCCATCAGCCGTCTCCGAGGATGCGATCGACGAGCCCGCCGCGGACGACGAACATCACCAGCCAGATGCCGAGCAGCGCTAGGACGATCCCGGTGGCCATCACGCGCCCGCCGGCTCGAGGAACAGCTTGGCCTTGACCCACTGCAGCGTCTGACCGGGGCCGCCCTGGACGAGGTTGACGACCAGGGCGCCCACGATCAGCAGCAGCAGGAGCGTCGCGAGCTCCTCCACCAGCTCACCCCGCGCTGGCGGCGGCCTTGAGCGGGCCGACGCGGCCGGCGATCGATAGCTGCGCGATGCCGAGCGCGACGAGCGCGAAGAGCAGCAGCCACGGCATCGGCGACCCCCGGAAGTTGAAGAGGTCGCGCCAGTCGTCGAGCGTCTCGACGCCCGGGATGCCGACGCCCGCGCCCGTCCACGGCTCGCTGGCGCCGGGCAGGGTCGAGATGGCGCCGCGGTTGCGGTCGACGTCGTAGGGCCCGAGGCCGGCGACCCGCGGGCCGCCGACCATCGGCGACTCCGGGCTCATGCCCGTCATCGCCGCCCACTCGCTGTCGCCGCCGCCGCGGACGTCGGGGGTCGCCCAGGCGCCCGAGGACTCCACCAGTCCGACCGCCATGGCTCAGGCCCCCGCGCCGCTGAACAGCGTCTCGTAGACGGTGTGGATCCGCGCGTTCGCGTTGATCGTCGTGCCGGCCGGGATCCGGTTGGTGATCTTCAGCTCGGTGACGCCCTTCGGGTAGACGACCTCGCGAGCGGGGTTGTCGGCCTCGAAGTCGAGCACGAGGAACCCGGGGCGGATGCGGCCGTTGTAGTCGAGCGCGTTCTTGCCGAGCAGCGCGGTGACCGGCCGGAACTCGCGCGGCTTGCGGTTGCCGCCGTAGCCGAAGATCACCGACTCCAGCACGGACGGGTCGATCTGCGCCAGGCCGCCGTTGTCGATGTACTCCATCGCGGCGACGAGCTGGCCGGCGTTGCGGATGAGCTCGTTGTCGACGTCGCCCGTGTTGGCGAACTGCTTGTCGGCGGCCTGCAGCGCGTGCAGCCACCGCAGCTCGGGCAGCAGCACCACGCGGCCCTTCCCCGAGACGTCCTGGTAGGGGATGTCGAAGTAGGTGAGCGTGGTGTCGATCGTCCCGGTGAACGAGACGGCGCCGCCGGCGGCGACGGAGAACAGCTCGGCGACCGCGGCCGGCTGGATGCGCCAGTTCAGGTAGACGGCGTCCGACTGCGCGTAGATCGAGCCCGTGAGCGTCCACATGTCGTGGGCGATCGGGACCGCGTACTCGAGGACGACCGGGTAGGAGCCGTTGGCGATGACGCCCGGCTGCGGGTTGCCGGTGGCGGCCTCCATGGCCGGCGCCGTGGAGACGTCCTCCTTCGGGTTGCGGTAGACCCGCTGGCGGCGAGCGCGGAGGTCGAGGCCCTCGACCGAGTGCAGGCCCGTCTGGCCCTGCAGGTTCAGCGAGAAGCGCTTGAGGAGGTTCCACGGCCACTGGTAGCCGGCGGTGACCGTGCCCGAGCCCGAGACGGTGAGCGTGCCCTTGACCGTGATGAGCATGGACGCCTGCACGCCGATGTTCGGGATGCGCAGGTCGATCGGCGGCGCGCCGAGGCCGCTGAACGCCTTCTGCTCGAGCGGAAGGTCGTTGCGCTCGGTCTCACGAGCGAACGCGTCGCCGTTGTAGACGGCCGTGCCCTCGGGCGGGAGGTTGTTCATGTACGCGGTGGCCTGCAGGCCGGTGGCGCCGCCGGCGAGCGGCGCGATGCCGCGCTCGACGAGCGCCCGCGTGAGCGCGCTGTCGCGCTCGTAGCCGAGCTGCTCCCACAGGAAGCGGAGCTGGGCCGGCGAGAGCTTGGCGGGTCCCTCGTTCGTGAGGCTGCCGCCGATGCTGGCGTGCACGAGCTCGGCGCCCGCCAGCTCGAGGTCGCGCGTGGCGGCCGCCAGGTCGGCGGCGTCGATCACGGCGCCCACCTAGATCGCCCCCGCGAGGGACTGCAGGCCGGGGATGTTGCTCTTCACCGCGAGCGCCTTGAAGGCGACGATGAACAGCACGGCCATCACGCCGATCTTGAGGAAGTTGGAGAGGCTGACGCCGGCGAGGCTCACGAGGTTGCTCCTGTGTCGTTGGCGGGGCGTTGCGCCCTCAGGTGCTCGCCAGCATCGGGAGCCCGATGCGTGGACGCGAGAGCCCGGGGAGGCCGTGGGCGGGCGCTCCGGTGCGGTGCGGACGCTCCCCCCGCCCGTCTAGCGCCCGCCGCCCGGGCACGGTGGGATGCCCGGGCACATGCCCGGGCTCAGCTCAGACCCCAAGAAGGCCCAGCGCCAGCTCGACGCCCTGGCTCGCGGCCGCCGTACCCAGGCAGAGCGGCTCCTGGCGAGCCTGGGCGATGCCCCGGCTCAGCCCGGGCACACGCCGCCCGAGCCCCGGCAGAAGCCGGGCCGCCCGGGCATCGGCGAGCTGCAGACCTACCCGGACCTCCCGCCGGACCCCGACCCCGAGGACACCCATGGCCGAGAAGAAGACCTCCTCCCCGAGCCCGAGCCCGAGCCCCGACGACGCGGCGGCTTCCTCGGCGGCTTCCTCCACGGGCTCGACTGACGGCCTCGCCAGCGCCCTCGGGCTCGACGCCGGCCCCGCCTTCGACGGCGGCGACGACGCCGGCCCCCTGGCGCTCGAGGAGCCGCCGGCCCCGGAGATCCGCTGGCAGCTGTCCACGGTCAAGGGCCTGCTGACCGCCCAGGGCATGGCGACGCACAGCCTCATCGCGGTCGACAAGGACTCCGAGGAGTGGATCCACACGCAGGCCGACCTCAACGCGATCGCGCCGCCGCTGACCAACATCCTCAACCGCTACGACGTCACGCGCGCGGCCTCCGCAGCCGGCGACGAGCTCGCGCTGATCATGGGCCTCGCCGGCTACGCGACGCGGTCGATCCGTGAGCGCCAGCAGGCGCTGGCGGCGCTACGCGAGGAGGAAGACGGCCCGCAGCCCATCACCGGCATCCAACCCGACCACCCGCAGGAGCAGCCGTGGACGACCGAGCAGTGACCACCGCCGAGGAGCCCGAGACGCTCTTCCCCCCGCAGAGCAGCACGGCCAAGGTCGTCGCGGCGATCGAGAACCTGATCAGCGAGCCGGCGCCGGACCCCGGCATGGCGGCGCTGGTCCTCGCCGCCACGATGGCGTGGCCGGCGATGCGCGCCCGCGTGGAGGCGATCGGCGACGAACAGCTCGACGCGCTGCTGCTCTCCGGCGTGAAGCTCCTGCTGAACCTCCGCAGCGACGACGCCGCGACCCCCGAGACGATCGACGAGCTCTACGGCCTCGGCGCCGAGGAGCCGACGTCATGACGCGCCACCCGCTCGGCCGCGTCGACCTCATCGTCTACGCGCTCGCGTTCGTCCTCGGCATCCAGCTCTACCTGCTCGCCCGCGTGCTCGACGCGAACGCGCTGGCGCGCCGGCGCTGGCGTGACGAGCGGGCCTACGCCGACAACCTCCGGGACCGCCTCGAGATGCACGAGGACGCACCCGTCGTCGGCCAGGTCATCGCCGTCGAGCGCGTCTTCCACGCCCCCGAGGAAGGCGCCGCCGAGGAGCACGGGCCCGCCGTCCTGAAGCTGCCCCCCGCCGGCGAGCCGTGAGCGTCCGGTTCAACGACCGCACCGTCTGCATCGGGTCGACCGGCTCGGGCAAGAGCGAGCTGCTCAACGTCCAGTTCTCGGCGCTCCGCTGCCAGCGCGTGCTCTACGACTCCAAGGACGAGTTCGCGATCGACGGCGTCACCCCCGTGCACGACGTCGACGCGATCGACTGGCGGCAGCGCACGATCCACTTCGTGCCCGGAGACGACGTCCTCGGCGCCGCGCGCGACCTCTTCGCCGCCCTGAACCGGCGCAGCAACGTCGTCGTCGCCGTGCACGAGCTCTCCGACCTCTGCGAGTACCGGCCCAACGCCACCCCGCCCTCGGTCCACCGCTACTTCCGCCAGGGGCGCGCCCACGGCCGCGGCCTGCTCGGCGGCAGCCAGCGCCCGGTGCAGATGCCGACCAGCGCGGCGACGGAGGCCGACCACGTGTTCATCTTCGTGCCCCGGCTCGCGCCGCGCGACCACGACGCCGTCGCGGAGATGATCGGCATGGCGTCGCGCGAGCTCGCCGAGACGATCGACCGGCTGCACGAGCAGGGCGGCGAGCACACCTACCTCCACTGGGATCGGCGGGCCCGGACGCTCAAGGCGTTCGAGCCGCTGCCCGAGCGCATCCGCAAGCGTTCGATCGTCAAGCGGCGCGCGGATGCCTAGGCTGTAAACCTCGACTGGAGGTTGAAGCCTTGCCCGGAGAGCGTTCATGGCAGCGGTTGGCACGGATTGCGCAACCGCTCGCGCCCACGACGAAGCCGTACTTCGTCAACTCCTACCGGCCGGACCACCCCGCCAACGGCTGGTACTGGGTGCCGGCGATCGGCGGCGGACCGCAGTACCTCGGCCGCAACCACATCGAGGCCGAGATGAAGCTGCTCGGCCTACGCGAGGAGGCCCACGCCCATGCCGCCTGAGCTACGCCCGTTCCGCCGCAACGCCGGCCGCCACCGCCCCGTCCTCGAGCTCTCCGCCGACAAGTGGTCGGCCCGGCTCGTCGTCACGCCGATCGACCTCATGCGCGAGCGCCTCTTCGAGGTCGCCGCGCACTGGCACGGCCCGCCGATGCACGGCTACCCGCCCGTGCCCGCCGAGGCCGACCGCAGCGACACGCTGTTCGTCGAGGACCTGGAGCTCGCGCGCGCGATCGCCATGGCCGCCATCGACCACATCCGCGCGAGCCGCGTGCCCGACCTCCGCGAGCTGCAGCGCCGCTTCGAGGGCCGCGGCAACGGCTCGATCCAGGCGTCGTTCGACGCCTTCCACCGCGACCGTCTCGGCGCAAATCGGTAGCGCTTCTGCACCCCGCGCCGGGCGGGGTGCAGATCGCTATCGAATCTCGTGAGAAGCGATACCGGACGGCCCTATGCGGCCGCCCGGGCGCCCCAGCTCGCCACGACGGCCATGAGCTGGTGACCGATCAGCTCCGTGTAGGCCGGCGGGATGGCCTGCGTCAGCTCGGCGTTGGTCATCCAGTCGATGCCCATGGCTTCGCGCCGGTGCGCCAGTTCGCCGCGGTACCTCGTCGAGCCGTAGACGTAGGCGATCGGCGAGCTGGTCTGGTTGCAGCGTGACGCCGACCCGAGGCCCACGGGGTAGCGCGGCACGAGCTGCGCGCCGTGCGCGCACGGAGGCGCCCACAGCGGCCAGTTCGTCTCGAAGAGCCGGTGCCGGCGCACGTGGAGCCCGAGCGACGACCCACACAGCTTCGTCGGGTTCTCGAGCGGCGCCCCGACCACGTTCTCGATCACGTACGGCACGCCGAGCGCCCGGAGGCGCTGGCGGACCGGCGCGATGAGGTCGGGGTAGTCCTTTGGCGCGTTCAGCCGGCGCAGCGAGCTGAACGCGTGGCAGGGCGGCGACGCGTGGACCGCGGCGAAGCCCTCCGCGCCCCCCTCGTCGAGGAATGTGAGCGCGTCCGCCTGGATGAATGTGTGCGGGTGCCGCGGCTGCTCGACGAGGTCGACGCCTACGACGTCGAACCCCGCCCGGGCGTAGCCCTCGCTGCATCCGCCGGCGCCACAGAACAGGTCGAGCAGCCGCGGCCGTGTGGTCCTGCCTCGAAGCTCACTCATCGCCGCGGGTGCCCCCGTCACCAGCCGCGCGCAGCGCGCGATCGATCAGGTCCTGCTGCCACGCGAATTGCGTCCCGCTGGCCCGCACCCAGCGCAGCGCCTCGGACAGCCGGGCGATGCGCCGCTCAGCCGCGACCAGGCGCTCGACCTCCCAGGCGTAGGGCGCGGGCACGTAGAGGCGGTATGGGTCGGCCGGCGGCTCAGCGCCCGGAGGAAGTGCGATTCCGTGGGGGTGCTCACGCGGCATCGGGCACCTCCGCGAGCGCGGCGCGCAGGCGCGCAGTGAAGCCCGGCTGATGGGCGACGTGCCCGTAGCCCTCCCGCTCGTGCGCCGGCTCTGGCAGCACGGCACCCGGCCAGAGGACGCCGCACTCGTGGTCGAGGCAGTAGAGCGGCTCGTTCCGGCCGCGCCGGCCCCAGTCGTGGACGTGGAGGACTTGGCCGCTCATCGCCGCGCCCCCCGGCCGGCGCCGAGGCGGCGCGCGTCGCCCTCGAGCTGGCTCCACGCGTGCGCGCCGAGCTCGGTGGCGGACCAGCGGACGGCGCCGGGGCCGGAGCGGTCGGTGGCGAGCTCGCGACGGCGCAGCGTGACGAGCGCGCTGGAGACCGCCGAGTAGGACAGGTCGACCTCGATCGCGAGGTCGGCGGTCGTGACGAAGCGCACGCCGGGCTGGCAGAGCGCGCGTAGGACTTCGACCTCGGCAGGGATGAGGTCGGACGCGATGTGCGTCATGGAGAGGCACCTCCGTTGGTGGTGATGGCCGCAGATCCGCCGACAGGCGGTCTACGGTGGGCGTGGCGGTCGTCAAGGCACTGGCGACCGCCAGGCCCCCGGGTCGTTCCCGCGGCCCGGGGGCACATCTGTTCACCCCACCGTGGCGAGCGAGTTCTAGCCCGCCAGGTCGGGGTCGAGAGTCGTTGATCGGCGCACGTCGTATCCGGCGTGCAAGCACACCCGAAGCCGGGTACGGTGCCGTCTCCAAAGGCCGCGGGCGCGGGAACGTCCGCGGCGAGCGCTATCCAAGGACAGGTGCCTCTGTGCCTCACACACAAGCCGACCTCCGGCTGCCAGTGCCGTTGACCGACCCCGCGTGGGCGAAGGCCCGGAAGGGCGTGCCGCCGGCGAACGCCGGCCAGCTCTTCCCGCCCCAGGTGCTCACCTCGGACGAGGTCGCGGCGCTGATTCGCGCGTGCTCGACACGCGGGCCCAGCGGCGTCCGCAACCGGGCGCTGCTCGTCGTGCTCTGGCGCGCCGGCCTGCGGATCAGCGAGGCGCTCGCGCTCTTCCCCCGCGACCTGGACCTGGCGCACGGGCTGATCCGTGTGCGCCGGGGCAAGGGCGGCAAGTTCCGCACCGCGGCGATCGACCCCGGCGGCGTCGCCGTGATCGAGCTCTGGCTGGCCGAGCGCCGGCGCCTGGTCATCCCGACGTCGAAGCCGCTGTTCTGCACGATCGCGCGCGACGGGCACCTGCACGGCGGCGAGGTCTTCCGGCCGCTCAAGCCGGTCTACGCCCGGAACCTCGTCAAGCGCCTGGCCAAGAAGGCCGGCATCGAGAAGCGCGTGCACCCGCACGGCCTGCGCCACACGCACGCCTTCGAGCTGGCGATGGAGGGAACGCCCGTGCACCTGATCCAGACGCAGCTCGGGCACAACAGCCTCGCCACGACCGGCCGCTACCTCGCGCACGTCGCGCCGGCCGCGCTCGCCGCCGCGCTCGCCCAGCGCGCGTGGCCGGATGAGGTCCCGGGCGCTCACCGGCCTGACCCCGTCGAGCAGCTCGTCGCCGCGGCGTAGCGCCGTCGGGTCCGCCACCCGCGCCGCTCCTGGCGGGCGGCGCGGCGCAGCCGGCGGATGAAGAAGCCGATCGACGCCGGCGGCGTGGTGGCCCACGACTCGCCCCGCTCGTGGGCGTCGGCGTAGTCGAGCAGGTCGCAGACGAAGAGCCACGTGGCGGCGTCGCCGTGCTCGAGCCCCATCCACGGAGCGCAGCGGTCGAGGATCCGTGCCGCGTTGGCCAGTTCGGTCGCGGCCCGGCGGGAGAACCGCGGCGGGCGGCCCCACACGGCTCGCCAGGCGGCCGCGACGGCCGCGTCCCTGGGCACCCCGTCGGCTACGAGCCAGGGCAGGCGGTCGAGCCCCGCCTCCCTCGATGCCGGGTCCCTCGCGGCGGCTTCGAGCGCGGCGAGCCGCCGGTACTGCAGCCGGGGCTTGAGCGCGTCAATCCCAGCCCCGGCAGCGCCCGCGCGCACGCGCACAGCTACTTCCTCTCTGCTCTCGCAGGGGGTAGGCCCCGAAGGGGCCGAAACCCCCTGCGAGAGCCCTGGGCGTACCAAAGTGCGCCCCTGAAAAAAGGGGAGGCGCCGCGGCGGCAGCAGCTTGGAGGCGGGCTCCGTGCCCGGGCGCACCCACTCGGGGACGCTGCCGTGGCCGATCGTGCGGTGGCCGCGGCGGACGCGCCGCTCGTGGCGCTCCTGGGGCGTCTCGCGGCGGCGTCGTAGGCTGCAGACCTGGCGAGGTTCACCAACTGAGCTATCTCGCCTGGTAGGGCGCTCAGGGTATCGCCTCCGCCGATCGGGCCGCGGCTCAGCGGGGCCGGTCGCGGCGGCCGAGGCGGCGCGCCTTCGCCGCGCGGCAGTCGCGCGCCGCCTCGCGGTTCAGCGGCGACGTGCAGCGGCCGGCGCACGCCGGGCAGGTGCAGGGCGCGGGCCGGCGCTCGCGCGGGCCCTTCGGGCGGCGGCGGCTCACTGCGCCCAGGCCCTCAGCTGCGCGAGAGGGTCGACCGGGCGGCCGCGCTGCCAGCCGCCCTCCCAGATCTCGAAGTGCAGGTGCGGCCCGCTGGAGGAGCCGGTCGAGCCCACGGCGCCGAGCTGCGCGCCGGCCGAGACGGCCTGCCCGACGCTGACGGCCGTCGACCCCGCCAGCAGGTGGCAGAAGAAGAAGTCGCGCCCGTCGACCGAGCTCATCACGACGTAGTAGCCGGCGCCGCCGCGCTGGTAGTCGACGGCGGTGATCGTCCCGGCCGTCGGCGCGACGATCGGCGTCCCGGACGCGGCGACGATGTCCTGGCCCTGGTGGACGTGGCCCTCGCGCGGCGCGCCGAAGCGCGATCCCTCGCCGCCGAAGCCGAACGGTCCGCGGACCGGGAACACGCCCCCGGGTCGCGGCGGGATCGCGGGCGTGGGATCCGGGTTCGGATGCGGCTGGGGGCGCGCGTGCGGCTGCCGCTTCGGCTGCGGCTTCGGCTTCGGCTTCGGCTTCGGCTTCGGCTTGACGGTGATGACCGAACGCCCCGCGCCACGGCCCTTGCGACGGAGCGTGTTGCCGGCGACGTCGGTCGCCTGGAGGCGCACGGCGTAGCGGCCCGGCGGCAGCTTGGCGCGCTTGGGCCAGCGCACGGTGACGGTGCGGCCGGTCCGGCGGGTGCCCATCTCCTTGCGCACGACCGGCTTGCCGTCGCGCAGCCGCACGAGCGCGACGCGGACGCGCGCCTCGCGCGTGCCGCGCTGGACGATCTTGAAGCGGACTGCGGGAAGGCGCCCCACGCGCAGCGTCTGGGGCTCGACGTCGAGCAGCGCCAGCCCGGGGCGGGCGTCGACGTGCCGCGCCGTGGTGCCGTAGCGGGCGCCGCCGCCCTGCGCCTTCGCGTAGCGGACCCCGCCCCCGGTCACGCCGACGCTCGCCGAGGCGGCCGTGCCTGCAAGCACGAGGGTCGCCGCCACGGCGAGCGCGAGCGAGAGGAGAGGATGGGTACGCGAGGCGCGCACGACCGCACCATCGGGAACCCGCGCGCGAGGCCGGAGGCTCGCTGCAGCTTTGCGCAGGTTTGGCGCGGGATGCGACGGCGAAGCTGCAGCTTCGCCGCAGCCTCTACCGCTCGAGCATCCGCGCCATCAGCTCGAGCGACCCGGCCTTCGACAGCGGCTCGTTGAGGTTGCCGCACTTCGGCGATTGCACGCAGGAGGGGCAGCCGGACTGGCACGGGCAGTCGGCGATCAGCCGGTGCGCGTCCGCGACGAGCGTCTCGAAGACCTCGTAGCCGCGCCGCGTGATCCCGACGCCGCCGGGATGGCCGTCGTAGATGAAGATCGTCGGGCGCCCGGTCTGCGGGTGCAGGTTCGTGCTGAGGCCGCCGATGTCCCACCGGTCGCACATCGCCAGCAGCGGCAGCACGGCGATCTGCGCGTGCTCGGCGGCGTGCAGCGAGCCGAGCAGCGCCTCGATCGGGAACTCGACGCTCGCGATCTCCTCCGGCAGCTCGTACCAGAGCGCGCGCGTCTGGAACGACGTCTCCGGCAGGTCCAGCGCCTGCAGGTCGATGACCTCGTGCTCGGGCAGCTTCTTGCGCTGGTAGGCGATCACGGTCTCGGTCACCCGCACGACGCCGTAGGAGAGCGTCACGCCGAGCGTCTCGCGCCGGTCGAGCAGCCGCTCGATCTCGGTCAGCGTCTCCTTCTTCGGCTGGGTGTACCAGTTGCCGTCGAACGGGCGGACGAGCGCGCGGCGGCTGTCGAGGTCGAGCTCGGTCACCTCGTACGTGCGCGCCTGGTGCAGGTAGATCGCGCCCTGGTGCGTCGTCGTGAACGCGCGCGCCGCCTCGACCGTGCCGAGCAGCTCGCCGGACGTCGTGTCGACGACCGCGAACGAGTCCGGCGACGCCGACCGCAGCGACACGCGCGCCGCGGGGTAGTCCTCGGCGTGCCGCAGCACGTAGGTGCCGCGCGTCTCGCGCAGCACGCCGGCGCTGACGAGCGCCTCGGCGTGCTCGCGCCAGTTCGGGCCGAGGACGTCGGCGTCGCCCGGCGCCAGCGGGCCCTCGTGCGCGGCGCACATGAGATGCGCCCGGTGGATCTCCTCGTTCTCGACGTCGAGGATCGCCGACTCGACCGGCCGCTCCAGGAACTGGTCCGGGTGGCGGCAGAAGAACTGGTCGAGCGCGTCCTCGCCGGCGACGTAGACCGCCAGGCCGCTGCGGCGGCGGCCCGCGCGGCCCCACATCTGCCGCAGCGACGCGACGGTGCCGGGGAACGTCACGACGACGCAGGCGTCCAGCGCGCCGATGTCGATGCCGAGCTCGAGCGCGTCGGTCGTCACCACGCAGCGCAGGTCGCCGTCGACGAGCCGCGCCTCGATCTCGCGCCGCTGCTGGGGCGTGTAGCCGGCACGGTACGGCGCGACCGCGCCCGCGAGCGACGGGTCGGCGTCGGCGACCATGTCCGACACGATCTTCGAGACGAGCTCGACGCCGCGGCGCGACTTGATGAAGCAGATCGTGCGCGCGCCGCCCAGGACGAGGTCGCGCAGCACGTCGGCGGCCTCGCCGATCACGCTGCGCCGCTGCGCGAGCGCCTCGTCGACGATCGGCGGGTTCCACATCGCGATCCGGCGCGGCGCCGACGGCGACCCGTCCTCGTCGACCAGCTCGACGTCCTCGAGGCCGGTGAGGCGCTGCGCCAGCTCGACCGGGTTGGCGATCGTCGCGCTGGCGAGCATGAAGCGCGGCTCGCTGCCATAGGCCGCCGCGATCCGCCGCAGCCGGCGCAGCACGTTGGCGACGTGGGAGCCGAACACGCCCCGGTAGACGTGCGCCTCGTCGATCACGACCGCGTCGAGCCGCGTGAAGAAGTCCGCCCACGCGCCGTGGTTGGGCAGGATCCCGACGTGGAGCATGTCGGGGTTCGTCAGCACGACGTTCGCCGAGCGCCGGATCGCCAGACGCGCTTCTCGCGGCGTGTCGCCGTCGTAGATCGCGGGGCGGACGTGCTTGCCGAGCCCGAACGCGTTGAGCGCGCGCGCCTGGTCCTGCGCGAGCGCCTTCGTGGGGTACAGGTAGAGCGCCCGGCTCGTCGGCCGCTGCAGCAGCTGGTTGAGCGTCGGCAGGTTGAAGCACATCGACTTGCCCGACGCCGTCCCCGTCGTGACGATGAACGGCCCCTCCATCGCCGCGTGCACCGCCTTCGCCTGGTGGGCGTAGAGCCGGTCGAACGGCAGCGCCGAGACGAGCCGCGGGTCGAGCGGCGGGATGTCCGCGAGCACCGGGCGGCGGGCGCCCTCGTAGGCCTCGCGCACCAGCCGCCGGTCGGCGCGTCCCGCGTCGAGGAGCTTCGCCCAGGGCTCGGTGGCGGGCTCCGCGCTCACCGCGCCGGCTCCGGGCGCGGCGGCTCGCGGCGCAGGTGCTCGGGCAGCTCGGCGCCCTCGTCGATCTCCTCGTCGCCGCGCAGCACGGCGAGCACGCTCAGCAGGTCGCGCACCTCGGCGACGTCGTGGACGCGCAGGATCTGGCCGGGCCGTCCGGAGACCGCCGCGATGGCGCCGAGCGTCGCGGCGAGCCGCTCCTTCGGCCGGCGGCCGGTCACGACCCCGAGGAAGTCCTTGCGCGACAGCGCCAGCAGCACGGGCCGCCCGAGCGCCTCGACGCGGTCGAGCTCGCGCAGCACGCGCACCGTCTGCGCCGGCGTCTTGGCGAAGTCGGGGCCCGGGTCGACGATGACGTGCTCGGGATCGAGCCCGCGGTCGCCGGCCACGGCGATCCGCTCGCGCAGGAACGCCACGACGTCCTCGACCACGTCGTCGTAGAGCGCCGGGTCCGTGAGCCGCTGCTTGGGCCGGCCCCGGTTGTGCATGACGACGAGCCCCGCGCCGGCCCGCGCGCACACCTCGGCGACGTCGGGGTAGAGCAGGCCGCTCGTGTCGTTGACGATCGCCGCCCCGGCGTCGAGCACCGCCTCGGCGACCTCGGGGCGGTACGTGTCGACCGAGAGCAGCACGCCGCGGTCGGCGAGCGCCCGCACGAGCGGCAGCACCCGCCGCAGCTCCTCCTCGACGGGGATCTCGGCCTCGTTGGTCACCCCGGACTGCCCGCCGACGTCGATGAGGTCGGCGCCGGCCTCCAGCAGCGACTCGGCGCGCGCGAGCTGCGCGTCGAGCGTCGTCATCTCGCCCGCGTCCGAGAACGAGTTCGGGGTCGCGTTGACGACGCCCATGACCAGCGGCGTGAGGCCGATCCGGACCGGGCCGCGGGGGGTGAGGAACGAGCGCTCGGTCATGCCCCCACACCGATAGCGCATCGGCGGACGGTCGCGCCGTCGGCGAGCGTCTTGCCGCGCAGCGCGACGAGCTCGAGCTCGTCGATCCGGAAGCGGCCGAGCGGGAGCGCCCGCCGCGCCGCGACGGCCTCGAGCAGCGCCGCGCCGACCGCGCCGCCGAAGCGCACCACCGTGACATGACCGGCGTCCTCGCCGGCCAGCGCCGGGCCCCACGGCAGGAAGCGCCCGGGCGCGTGGGCGTCGAGTGCGGCGACCATCGCCCGGCGCAGCGGCCCGAGGCCGCGCGCCAGGACCTGCGCGAAGACGATCGCCGGAGCGAGGTTCAGGCCGCGGACGTCGGCGTCGACCGGCTCGCACCCCGCCGCGGTGGCGAGCGCGATGCGCGCCAGCTCGTCCGCGTCCCCGCCGACGCGTCGCCACGGGTCGAGGTTGAGGACCGTGAGGTGCATCCCGGCGGCGTCGTACGCGCGGTGCGGCGGCGCGGCGATCTCGCGCGCGACGGCGGCCAGCCGCTCGGCGACGTCCTGCGGCAGCCGCGCGACGATGCTGAGGTTCTCGCCGCCGGGCGACGCCAGCTCCAGCTCGGGCGCCGCGCCGCGGCGCTCGACGTGCGCGCGCATCGCGGCGAAGAGCGCGTCGAGGTCGGTCATCGGGCCGGCTGGCGCAGCGGCGGGCGCTCGACGACCCCGGTGGCGGCGGCCGCGCCCAGGTCGGCGAGGCGCCCGTCGCGCTCGAGCTGCACGCTGACGCACCAGAGGATGCCCTCGGCCATCGCACGGAGATCGGCGAGCCGCTGATGCCGGTTGCGCACGACCCCGATGTCGGCCTCGGCGATCGACCCCAGCCCGGCGGCGCGCCACGTGTCGAGCAGCATCCCCACCTCGAGCGCGTAGCCGGTCCAGATCGGGATCGACAGCAGGTGCTCGCGGCGCACGGCGATCTGGCCGCTCAGCGGCTGGCGCAGCACGGCGAGCTCCGGGTAGAAGCGCGCGAGCAGCGGCTTGGCCAGCAGCTCGGTGACGCGCCCGCCGCCGCTGGCGTCGAGCGTGCCGTCCGCGTGCAGCGGCCGCGCGAACGCGCCCTTGACGAGCTGGACGGCCGGGTCGCTCAGCAGCGGGCCCGCGAGCTGCTCGACCCAGTGGCGGTCGACGTCGACGAGGTCGCCGTCGACGAGGCAGACGACGTCGGCCTCGAGCGACGGCAGCGCGTGCCAGATCGCGTCGCCCTTGCCGAGCGCCTCGGCCGGCACGTCGACGATCCGGGCGCCGGCGCGCCGCGCCCGCTCGACGGTGTCGTCGGTGCAGGGCCCGGCCGCCACGGCGACGTCGTCGACGAGCCCGTCGTCGCGCAGCGACACGAGCGGCGCGAGCACGCCCTCGATCGTCTCGGCCTCGTCGCGGGCCGGGACGCACACCGCGATCGTGTCGCGGCGATCGGCGAGGACGCCGGCGAAGGCCCCGCCGGAGAACGATCGGTGCTGCCGCCAGGCGACGGGATCCACGGCGTTGAGGCTACCTTCCGGCACCGTGGCGGCACTGCGCTGCGTCTACCTCGATCTCGACGGCACGCTCCTCGGTCGCGGAGCGTCGCTGTTGCACGACGGCGAAGGGCGTCCCACGCTGCAGGGCGTGCGGGCGGTCGAGGCGTGCCTGCGGGCGGACGTCGAGATCGTGCTCGTCTCCGGCCGGCGCGAGGCGCAGCTCATGGAGGACGCGCGCCTCCTCGGGCAGCGCGCCTACATCTTCGAGGCGGGCGCGGGCATGGTCGTCGACGGCGAGCGCTTCTGGCACACCGGCGAGTTCCGGCCCGACCACGGCCGCACGATCCACGACCAGATCGAGGCGTCCGGCGCCCCGGCGCTGCTGCTCGAGCACTTCGCGGGCCGCCTCGAGTACCACGAGCCGTATCACCGCGACCGCGAGGTGTCGCACCTCTTCCGCGGCCTCGTCGACGCCTTCGAGGCGGACGAGCTGCTCGCGCGCCGCGGCCACGAGGGCCTGCGCCTCGTCGACAACGGCGTCGTGCACCGGCGCTCCGAGGCGCTCGCGCACCTGTCGCAGGTGCGGGCCTACCACCTCGTGCCGATCGACGCCTCCAAGTCGCAGGCGGTCGAGCGGCACCGGCGGATGCGCGGCTACGCGCGCGAGGAGACGATCGGCATCGGCGACTCGCGCGAGGACCTGCAGATGCACCGGTTCGTCGGCACGTTCTGGCTCGTCGCCAACGCCGTCACGCGCGACCCGACGCTCCCCGAGGCGATCCGCGGGCTGACGAACGTGCGGGTCGCCGAGGCGAGCCACGGCGCGGGCGTCTACGAGGCGGTCGTCACGACGCTGATGGAACGTCAGCCGGCCGCTCCCGGCGGCTGAGCCGCTCCCACACCCGCCGCCAGAGCCCCGGCTGGGGGCGCCGGCGCCAGCGCGCGGGCGGCGGCACCGTGGTGCGGACGAGCGCGACCCAGTCGCCGAGCGGCAGCTCGCCCGAGATGAGCCGCGCGAGGCCGGCGGTCACCGGCGCGTCGACGGCGGCGCGGTCGAGCGCGCGCGCCAGCAGCGGCACCATGTCGAGCGACTCGACGGCCTGGCCGATCCGGGCCGGGATCTCGGCGGTCGGCACGCCCTCGGCGAGCAGCTCGCCGGCCCGCCGGTTGCGGCTCTGCGCCGCGAGCGCCGTCGCCACCAGGTCGCCGGTGCCGGCGAGCCCGATGAACGACTCGGGGCGCGCGCCCTGGGCCTCGGCGTAGCGCCAGATCTCGGCGAAGATGTGCCCGGCCGCCGCGCCGGCCGCGTTGAGGCCCTGGCCCTCGGTGGCGCCGGCCGCCAGCGCGGCGGCGTTCTTCGCCGCGCCGGCCAGCTCGACGCCGACCGGGTCGTTGGAGAGCTCGCAGACGACGCCGGCGCGCGTGAAGATCGTGGCGAGCGTGCCGGCGAGCTCCTCCGACGTCGAGGCGGCCACCAGGCCGGCGCCCGCGCTCACCATCTCGGCGGCGTGCGCGGGGCCGCCGATGCACGCGGTGCGATCCTCCCCGAAGCCGTGGCGCAGCAGGATGGTCGGGGCGATGCCGTCCGGCGGCACGAGCCCCTTGGCGAGCGACACGATCGCCGCGCGCGACGACAGCCCGGCGGCCGGCAGCCCGCGGATGACGTCGTCGAGGCCGCGCGACGGCACGCCGAGGAAGACGAGGTCCACGCGCGCGAGGCCGGCCTCGACCGTCTCGATCCGCAGCTCGCGCGGCAGCTCCACGCCGGGGAGGTAGACGCGGTTCTCGCGATCGGCCCGCAGCCGCTCGGCCTGCTCGGGCGTGCGGGCCTGCAGCGTGGTCCGCAGGCCGGCGCGCGCGAGCAGCACGGCGACCGCCGTCCCGAACGAGCCGGCGCCCACGACGACGGCCCGGCGGACGCCGGACACGGGCAGGCTGAGCGATGGGCGAGGCCGTTCGGGCACCGGAAGGACGCCGAATGTAGTCGCTCGCGGTGCTCAAACGCGCGCGGGTGCGGCCGACGACACGGCCATGGGGATCGATGCCCAAGCACCTGCGCTGCCCGAGGCCGGCCGCTGGCTCGGCGTCGGCCATGCCGCCGACCCGGATCCCGGCGCCGCCGCCGCACGGGCGGTGGAGGCCGCGCTGGGCGGGCGCGACGACGCCCAGCTGGTGCTCGCCTTCGCCGATCCCGGCTACGCGGCGCCGGCGCTCGCCGAGGCGCTGGCGGCCGCGGCCGACGGCTGCCCGGTCGCCGGCTGCACGACCGCCGGCGAGCTGACGGCCGAGGGCGCGCACACGGGCTCGCTCGTCGTGGCGGCGCTCGGCGGCCCCGGCTTCGCGGTGTCGACGGTGGTCGTCCCGCACGCGCGGGACGACCTGCGCGGCGCGGGCGCCGAGGCGGCCGCCGCGCTCGGCGACGTCGCCGACCGCCCGCACCGGATCCTGCTGCTGCTCGCCGACGGGCTCGCCGGCGACGGGGAGGAGCTGGTCCGCGGCGCCTACAGCGTCGCCGGGGCGGGCGTGCCGCTCGTCGGCGCCTGCGCGGGCGACGGCGAGCGGATGCGCGCGACCGGGCAGCTGCACGACGGCGTGGCGCACACCGGCGCGCTCGTGGCCGCGGCGATCGGCTCGGACGCGCCGCTGGGCATCGACGTGCGGCACGGCTGGCGCTCGATCGGCGAGCCGCTCCACGTCACGCGCACCGACGGCCCCACCATCATCGGGCTCGACGACCGGCCGGCACTCGACGTCTACCTCGAGCGGCTCGACGCCCCCGAGGACGTCCGCGACGATCCCGCGGCCTTCGCCCGCTTCGCGCTCGACCGGCCGGTCGGGCTGCGGCGCAAGGCCGGCGAGGAGCGCGTCCGGCTCGTCGTGGGCGCCGACTTCACGCGCCGGACGGTGCGGACCGCCGCCGAGGTGCCGCAGGGCGGCCTCGCATGGCTCATGACGGGCGACGCCGCGGCCACCCGCGTCGCCGGCGAGCGCGCCTGCGCCGACGCCGTCGCCGCGCTGGGCGGCGCGGCCCCGCTCGGCCTGCTCGCGTTCGGCGCGGCCGCGCGCCGGCGCGGCGACGACGCCGCCGCGCTGCGCCGCCGTCTCGACCGGCTGTGCTGGATCCCGGCCGTCGTCACCGGCGTCGCGGCCGTCGTGCTCGCCGTCCTGCTGGTCGTGAT
>DASTRJ010000064.1:0-10074 GCA_035761245.1 Capillimicrobium sp.
CTCCGGAGACCCCGACGACGTCGTCGGCGCCACGGGGACGCTGCTGCAGCACGCCGCGGGGACCGTCGCGTTCGACGCGCCGACGCTGACCTCCGCCGCGACGGGCGGCGACCTCGCCTACGACGGCCCGTTCTGGAAGACGCGCTCGCCGATCGAGGTCGTCGACCGGATCGACGTGCCCGCGTTCGTCGTCGGCGGCCACCACGACCTCTTCCAGCGCGGCGAGCCGCTGATCTACGAGCGCCTCAAGCGCCACGTGCCGGCGCGCCTGCTCATGGGCCCGTGGACGCACGTCGGCGGCTCCACCGGCGAGGGGCTCCCGCGCGACGGCGTGCCGGCGCTCGAGCAGATCGCCCTGCGGTGGTTCGACCGCTACCTCCTCGGGCTGCCGACCGGCGTCGCCGAGATCCCGAAGGTCACCCAGTACGTCTACGGCCGCGAGCGCTACGAGACGCAGGCCGACTGGCCGGATCCGCGGCTGCGGCCGCGGCGCCTGTACCTGCGCGGCGGCGGCGCGCTCGCGGCCGCGCCGCCCGCGACGGCGGAGGCGCCGCAGTCGTTCGCCCAGCAGCCGCTCTCCGGCCTGTGCACCCAGTCGACCTCGCAGTGGACGGCGGGGCTCACCGAGCAGATGCCCTGCACCACCGACAACCGCCTCAACGAGCTCGGCGAGGCCGTCTACACGACGCCGCCGCTCGAGCGCGACCTCGAGCTCTCCGGGCCGGTGCTCGCGAACGTCTGGCTGCGCACCACGGCGCGCGACGCGGCCGTGACGGTGCGGCTCACCGACGTCGACCCGTCGGGCCGCTCGACCGAGCTGACCACGGGGTGGCTGGCGGCCGGCTTCCGCGCGGTGGACCGGGGGCGAAGCCGCGTCGTCGACGGCCAGCTGCTGCAGCCGTGGCATCCCTTCACGCGCGAGTCGGTCCTGCCGGTCGCGCCGGGCGAGCCGGTCGAGCTGCCGGTCGAGGTCTTCCCGGTGCGGGCGACGATCGCGGCGGGCCATCGCCTGCGCGTCACCGTGGGCCCGTCGGACTTCCCGCACCAGGCGCCGACCGCGACGCGCCTGCTCGACGAGCTGGGCGGCGTCGACGAGGTGCTCACGGACCCCGGGCACGCGTCGTACGTCGCGCTGCCCGCGCTCGGCGAGTGCCGGCTGGGCTGCGCGCCGCTGCCCGTCCCCGACCTGCTGCGCGGGGACGGGTAGCCGGCGACCCGCCGGGGGCGCGGGCTCAGTCGCTCCAGAAGCCCCGGATCAGCTCGGCGTCCTTGTTGCCGGTGTTCGGGGCGCCGAACGCCAGCAGCTCGGCCCCGTCCGGGCCAGCCTCCATGCCGCGCGCGACCGAGCCGGGGACGCGCAGCGCGTCGAGCGGGCGAAGCTCGACGAGCTCGTCCTCGAGCCGCATGCGGGCGCTGCCGGACAGCAGCACGTAGACCTCCTCCTGCTCGGCGTGCCGGTGGCCGAACGGCAGCCGGAAGCCGGGGGAGAGGCGGAACAGCGTGAGGCCGCCCTTCTCCATGCCCAGCGCGGTCCGCGCGAAGCGCGACTCGATCCCGGACATGCCGTGCTTGGGAGCCTGGTCCTCGACCTCGCCGAGGTTCACGAGCGTGTAGTCGGGCATGGCCGGCAGCCTACGACGCCGCCGCGCCGCCGGCCGGCTCAGTCCTCGAACGGCAGCTCGTGGTCGAGGCCGGTGATCTCGAACGCCTTGTTGACGGCCGGCGACGGCCGCAGGAGCCGCAGCGTCTTGCCCGCCTCCTGGGCGCGCGCCGACGCGGCGATGAGGACATGGAGGCCCGTGGAGTCGATGAAGCGCACGGTGCTCAGGTCGACGATCACCTCCGGGCACGGCGACGCCACGCCGCGCTCGATCTCGCGCGCCAGGTCGCCGGCGGTGAGGAGGTCGACCTCGCCGTAGACCGCCACGACGAAGGCGACGCCGTCGTCGCCCGACCGCAGCGAGAACGGGTCCTGCTGCACGGGTTCGGTCGACACGTGCGGCACCCTAGGCATGCCCGGGCGACCGAGGGCCGCCCGGGGTCAGACCGCGGACCGGGTCGCGTCAGGCGCCGGCGAGCCGCTTGCGCAGCATCTCCTTGCCCTGCTCCGCGCCCTTGCGGCTCTCGCCCTGGGCGCGCCGGAAGAAGTCGGCCAGCTCCGAGTCGCCCTCGCGCTCGGCGTCCTGGATGTAGGTCTCGAGCCGCAGCGCGTTGCTCAGGCACTGCTCCGTGAACCAGATGATGTTGTAGTCCTTGTCCTTCGTCCCCGTGACCTGACCGCCCTCGCTGGTGCCTGCCATCTGGGTCTCCTCCCGGATCGGGGTGTGCGGATCATCCCCGTGGTACCCACGCACCGCGGCCGCGATGCGAGGCGCCGGTTTCCGTGCCCGATGCGCCGGGCAGCCGAGGCCCATGGACGATCAACGACGCGACGAGCCGCGCGGCGTGCCCGCCGGCGACGCCGACCGGGCGGAGGTCGGCCGGTGAGCACCGCCGACGACGACCGGATCCCCGAGGCGAACTCGCCGGAGGCCCGGGGAGACGAGTGGGACGCGGACGCGACCGACGTCACCGGCGAGCTCGACGACGTGGGCGAGACGCTGCGCGACGACGCCGATCGCCCCGAGGGCGGCGAGATCCCCCTCAACGACGAAGACCGGCTCGACGACCGCTCGTAGGAGCGGTCGCCGGCCGGCCTCGATGCGCCGCGGGGCGAGGGTGCCCGGCGCGGCGGCTAGCGGTACTTCGCGGACTGCTTGACGAAGACGTCGTAGGCGGGACGCGGGTTGCCCTGGTAGTCGATGAGCGCCGAGTCCCACTCCTCGTTCTGCTCCGAGGAGTTCCAGTTGTAGACGTACACGCGGTCCACGCGCTTGCTGTAGGTCACGATGTTCGTGAAGAGGTACTTCATCGCCTTCGCCGCGTGCTCGGGCGAGGGGGTGAAGTGCTTGCTGGCGCCGCGGAGGCTGCGGCCGACGATGCCGGCGGTCTCCGTCATCCAGATGCGCGCCTTCGTGATCTTCAGCATCGTCGCGAGCGTGTCCGTCTGCATGCGGTTCACGTCGCGGTAGTTGTGCAGGCCCCAGATCGCGGGCGAGCCGCCGAGCTTGCGCTGGAAGCGCTTCGTCCACGACTCCATGTTGTCGAGGTCGATGAGCTCACCGGCGAGCAGCGTGCAGCCGCGGCACTCCTTCTTGAACGCCTTGTACCACTTCACGTACAGGCCGATCCGGTGCAGCGTCGGCTGCGAGTGCAGGTTCGGCTCGTTCCAGAGGCTGAACGTGTTGGCGTCCGGGTAGCGCTGGCGGAACTTGCGCAGCGTGCGGACGAACTGCCGCGTCGTCGGGACGATGTCCCAGCGCGTGTCGATGCGCGAGCGGTTGAAGGAGATCAGCGGATCGGTGATGCCGGCCTGGCGGGCCGCGTCCATCCACTGGTCGACCTGCTGGACCTGCCAGTCGTACTTGAACAGGTCCCACGGCACGGTGAGGCGCGCGTGGTCGATGTCGAGGTCCAGGAACCGAGGATCGGAGAACATCTCGGTCTTCTGGTCGGCGAGCCCGACCTCCAGGCCGGGGTCGGCCGCGGCGTGGGCGGCCGCGGGGAGCGCGAAGATGGCCAGCAGGAAGGCCACGGTGAGAGAGCGGAGAGGTCGGAACACGTTCGATCGAACCCGTCTGTCGTGGTGAAAGTTGCGGTCCTACGCGAGACGCTCGAGCGCTTCGCGCAGGCGAGCGGGGATGGGCGTCGGCCGGCGCGTCTGGCGGTCGACGAAGACGTGGACGAACCACCCGTTCGCCGCCGGCTGCTCGGACCCTTCACCGAAGAGCCCGATCTCGTAGCGAACCGCCCGGTTGCGCAGCTCGCCGACGCGCAGCCCCGCGCGCACGGTCTCCGGGAAGGTTAGTGCGGCGTGGTAGGTGCAGTGTGACTCGGCGCACAGGCCGATCGTGTCGCCGTTGGCGAAGTCGAGGCCGCCCTCCCGGATCAGGTACGTGTTGATCACGGTGTCGAAGAAGGCGTAGTAGTCGACGTTGTTGACGTGCTCGTACACGTCGTTGTCGTGCCAGCGCGTCGGGATCGACTGCCAGTAGCCGTACTGCTCGTCCACGGCGACAGGTTGTAGCGCCCCGGGCGGCGGTGCCGTCGGCCCGCGGCCCTAGGATCGCCCGCCGATGCCACCCGTTCGCCGCCGCCGCGCACCGTCCAAGGAAGTCCCGCTCGAAGTCCGCATGGGGGAGGCGCTCGTGTGGACGGACGGCGCCTGCCGCGGCAACCCGGGGCCCGGCGGATGGGCGGCGATCATCGTCCCGCCCGAGTCGCCCGACGCGCCGGTCGAGCTGTCCGGCGGCGAGCCCCACACGACGAACAACCGCATGGAGTACACCGCCGCGCTGGAGGGGCTGCGGGCGCTGCCCGCAGGCTCCCGCGTCTGCATCGTCACCGACTCGCGGCTGCTGCTGGACTCGATGACGAAGTGGATCCACGGCTGGAAGCGCAAGGGCTGGAAGACGGCGGGCGGCGACCCGGTCAAGAACCAGGACCTCGTCATGGCGCTCGACGCCGAGATCGCGCGGCACGCCGAGGTCCGCTGGCACTGGGTCAAGGGCCACGAGACCGGCGCCGAGCACGCGCACAAGGCGCTCAACGACCGCGCCGACCGCCTCGCGGTCGCCGCCAGCCACGCGCAGTAGCGCGCGTCAGCGCGTCAGCAGCCGGTCGAGCGTGACGTCCGGGTGCTCGCCGGCGAAGCGGCCGAGCATGTAGTCGCTCGTGAAGAGCGCCATCAGCTCGCCGTCGCTGCGGTAGAGCAGGTCCGCGAACGGCGAGCGCCGGACGACCTCGGCGCCGGCCGCGTCCGTGCGCCGGGCGGCGACCCAGCGCGTGGGGTCCAGGCCGACGGGCACCCCGAACTCGCGGTCCAGGCGGTCGACGGCGACCTCGAACTGCAGCGGGCCGACACCGGCGAGGACCGGGGTGGGGTCGGCGGACGGGTCGCGCCGGAGCAGGTGGATGACGCCCTCCTCGGCGAGCTGGTCGAGGCCCCGCTGGAAGTGCTTCTGGCGGCCCGAGTCGCGGTTGCGCACGGTGACGAAGTGCTCCGGCGCGAGCGTGGGGATCGGCTCGAAGGCGACGGGCTGGTCGACGTAGAACGTGTCGCCGACGCGGACGTCGGTGGCGTTGACGACGCCGACGACGTCGCCCGGGAAGGCCTCGTCGATGACGCCGCGCTCGTCGCCGAAGAGCTCGTGCGCGTAGGCCATCGTGAACGGCTTGCCGGTGCGCGCGTTGACCGCCTTCATGCCGCGCTCGAACCGGCCCGAGCAGACGCGCATGAACGCCACCCGGTCGCGGTGGCGCGGGTCCATGTTGGCCTGGACCTTGAAGACGAGCGCGGAGAACGGGGCCTCGAGCGGCCGCGGCGGGGCGTCGAGCGCGGGGCGCGGCCGCGGCGACGGCGCGAGCTCGAGCAGGGCGTCGAGCAGCAGGCCGACGCCGAAGTTCGAGACGGCCGAGCCGAAGAACACCGGCGTGACGTCCCCGGTGGCGAACGCCTCGCGATCGAGCTGCCCGGAGATCGCGTCGAGCAGCTCGAGCTCCTCCTCGGCCGTCGGCCAGGCGTCGGCCTCGGCGGCGCGCGCCGCCTCGGCGTCGAGGATCTCCTCCTCGGCGCGGGTGGCCCCGCCCGCGGTGCGCGTGAAGCGGTGGAACAGGCGGCTGCCGCGCTCGACGACGCCGCGGAAGTCGCCGGGGATGCCGACCGGCCAGACGAGCGGGTGCGGCGCGATGCCGAGCACGGACTCGATGTGGTCGAGCATCTCGAGCGGCTCCATGCCCGGCCGGTCGTACTTGTTGACGAACGTGATGAGCGGGATGCGCCGCGCCCGCGCGACCTCGAACAGCCGCAGGGTCTGCGGCTCGACGCCGCGCGCCGCGTCGAGCAGCATGACCGCGCTGTCGGCGGCGGCGAGCACCCGCAGCGTGTCCTCGGAGAAGTCGCGGTGGCCCGGCGTGTCGAGCAGGTTGACGACGGTGTCGCGGTAGGTGAAGCGCAGCGCCGTCGAGGTCACCGAGATGCCGCGCCGGCGCTCGATCTCCATCCAGTCCGAGGTGGCGGCCCGGCGCCCCTTGCGCGCGTGCACCGCGCCGGCCTCCGCGACCGCGCCGCCGTAGAGCAGCAGCTTCTCGGTCAGCGTGGTCTTGCCCGCGTCCGGGTGCGAGATGATGGCGAACGTCCGTCGCCGCGCGGCCTCCTCGGCGATCGGCTGCATAGGGCGTCGGAGGGTAGTGGGGTGGCCGCCGCGCGCTACGCCACCAGGTGGAACAGCGCCGCGTCGTCGGCCAGCGCCGTGCGCAGGCGCTGCTTCGTCCGCCCGTGGATCTGGCAGACGCGGCTCTCGGACACGCCGATCACCTCGCCGACCTCGGCCATCGTCAGGTGCTTGACGTAGAGCAGGACCGCGATCTCGCGCTCGCGCTGCGGCAGCTCGGCGAACGCGGCGCGGAAGCGGTCCTTGGCGTCGGACGAGATGGCCGCGCGCTCGGGGTCGAGGCGCTCGTCGTCGGCGGCGAGCGTGTCCATGCGCTCGATCTCGACGTCGTCGTCGGAGAGGACGACCGCGTTGAGCGAGGTCACGTCGGAGCGGGCGATCTCATGCCGGCGCTCGCGCAGCTCGGCCAGGGAGCACCCGAGCAGGTCGGCGAGCTCGGGCTGCGTGGGCCGGCGCCCGTGGACGCCGGTGAAGTCCTCGACCGCCTTCTCGATGTCGCGCTCCCAGCGGCGCACCGACCGGGGCGCCCAGTCCTGGCGGCGCAGCTCGTCGAGCACGGCGCCGTGGACGCGGGTCCAGGCGTACTGCTCGAGCGTGGCGCCCTTCTCCGGGTCGTAGCGGTCGATCGAGACCATGAGCGCCTCGATCCCGACCGACAGGAAGTCGTCGACCTCGATGTGGGCCGGCACCGCGCGCACCTTGCGGTAGACGATGAACTTGACCATCGGCGCGAGCGACAGCACCAGCCGGTCGCGCAGCTTCTTGTCACGCGTGCGGTCGTAGCGCCGCCAGAGCCGCTGGAGCTCGTCGGTGCCGACTCGATCCCGCCGCGTCGCCGTCCCGCCCTCCATGGGGGCGCCCCTACCCCGGCCGGTCGCGGGCGATGCACCGGAAATGGTGACTCAGGAGGCAGCGATGCGCAGCGTCTCACCGCGGACGCTGACGACGTCGCCGTCGCGCAGCTGGCGGCCGCGCCGCGACTCGGGCTCGTCGTTGACGCGCACCGCGCCGTCGGCGAGCAGCGCCTTGGCGTCGGAGCCGGAGTCGGCGACGCCGGCCAGCTTCAGGAGCTGGCCGAGCCGGATCGTCTCGCCACGGATCGGGACGTCGCGCATCGTCCGCCGACCGTAGCGGCCCCGTGCGGCATGATGGCGTCGTGACCGCGCCGCAGCCGGAGACCGACGAGCAGCTCGAGGCGCCGCCGCGCCCCGGCGTCGACGAGGCGCCGACGGTCGACAGCATGCTGGCCGCGGCGGGCGGGCCGCTCGGGATCGCCGAGTCCACGCTGCCCGCCGTGGCGTTCGTCATCGCCGTGACGGCGAGCGGGCGCGACATCCGCCTCGCGGCGATCATCGCGGTCGCGATCGCCGCGGTGTTCGCGCTGGCGCGCGTCGTCCGGCGCCAGACGCCGCTCTACGCCGTGTCGGGGGTCATCGGGGTCGCGATCGCCGGCTGGATCGCCTCGCGGACCGGGAAGGCGGAGAACTTCTTCCTGCCGGGCCTGCTCATGAACGCCGCCTACGCCGGCGCCTTCCTGATCTCGATCGTCGTCCGCCGGCCGCTCGTCGGCGTCGTGTTCGCCGGCCTCAGCAAGCAGGGGTCGGCGTGGCGCGAGGACCCCGCCCGGCTGCGCGCCTTCACCCGCGCCAGCTGGATCTTCGTCGTGCTGTTCCTCGCGCGGATCGCGGTCCAGCTGCCGCTCTACCTCGCCGACGCGCTCGTCGCCCTCGGCACCGCGCGCGTGGCCATGGGCCTGCCGCTCTTCATCGTCGGCCTGTGGCTCACCTGGCTCGTGCTGCGCGGCACCGAGGGGCGGCGCCTCACCGGGGGCGGCGAGGCAGCGTCTGCGTGACGAGCTTCGCGATCACCCGGTAGCCCGACGTGCGGGCGTGGATGTCGCGGAACTCGCAGTAGTACGTCAGCCGGCACACCTCGGCGACCGGCTTCGGGATCGTGCCGTACGGCGCGAGCGTCGTCGTCTCGTCGAGCGACCCGTACGCGCCGGTCGCCGCGGTCACGTCGACGAAGTCGCCGCCCGCGGTCGCGTAGCTGTCCTTCAGCGCCGGGTTGATGAGCGACCGGAACGCCACGACCGACAGCCGCGCCAGGTCCTGGTCGGCCTGCTGGCCGGTGGTCCACTGGCCGAGGATCACGTCGGGGTACGTCGTGCCGACGATCCGCACCTTCGCCCCGGCGGCCGCGCGCAGGCGGCGGGCGAGCTCGCCGACGTTCGTCTTGATGCCCTCGACCGCCGCGGCCACGCAGGCGACCGGGTCGGCGGCGCGCGCGCAGGCCGTGACGTCGTTGCCGCCGATCGAGACGGTGACGAGCGCGACGCGCCCGCGGTTGGCGCGCAGGAACGCCTCGGCGGCCTCGATCTGCGTCTCGCCGCTGTAGTCCGGGCCGCCCACGGCGCGCGCCCGCGGGTGGCAGCCTTCGGCCTGCAGGATCGACGTGGTGGTCGCGCCGCCGCAGCCGAAGTTGACGAGCTTCAGGCGGTACCCGCGCCGGCGGGCCAGCGCCGGGATCTGGTCGGCGAAGCCTTCGGTCGTGTTGTGGCCCTGGCCCTGGCCGGTCGCCTGGTAGCCCGTGGCGTAGGAGTCGCCGAGCGAGACGTAGAGCTGGGTGGAGCGGTGCTGCGCGGCCGCCTGCCCGGATGCGGGCAGGGCGAGCGCGAGCGTCGCGGCGATCCCTGCCGCGAGCGTGATGGAGCGGGACATGAACGCGACCGTACAGATCGCGCCGGCGCTACGGGTTGGGGTAGATGTGCCAGGCGCGGAGGTTCGCGTGCCGGTCGAAGAGGTAGCCGCCGTCGCCCTTGTTCTCGAACGCGGGCCGGCGCAGGCCCCAGAAGAACGTGTGGCCGTGGCGGTGACCGCGGCCGACGCGCACCGTCACCTGCCCGCCGGGCGGCACGACCGTGCCGCGCGGGAAGCGGAAGCGCCGCAGCGCGGCGTCGCGCACCCACCAGCCGCCGAGCCGCACCGGGAAGAGGCTGCGGTTGCGGACGCGAATCCACTCGCCGCGCACGTGATCGGCGTCGGCGTGCGGTGCGTCCCAGCGCAGCCCGAGCTCGAGCTGCGCGGACGGCGCGGGCGGGCGGCAGGCCGGCACGCCGTACATGCCGGCACGCGCGTTGGAGGCGGCGATCGCGGCCCGGCGGTAGAGGTCGTTCCACGCCGACTCGGGATGGCCCGGCAGCCACAGGGCGCGGCCCTCGCCCACCTGCACGAGCCCGGTGTCGACCCACGCGCCGTTCAGGCGCACCGACACCTGGCGGCGCAGCCGGTGGCCGCTGTGGCTCGACGGGCGCTGCGCGGCGAGCCGCACGCGCCAGTGGCCGGCACGGATGAGGTCCTCGAGGCGGTTGGTCGCCGAGACGCCGTGACACTGGCCGCGCCGCCGCGAGCGGGTGTGGCTGTAGCGGCGCAGCTCGGGCGCGTTGATGCCCGTCAGGCGGACGCGTCGCGGCCCGCGGCGGTCGCCGCGGATGTCGACGTCGATCGTGTCGCCGTCGGCGACGAAGGTGACCTTGCCCTTCCAGAAGTGGCAGCGCGGGCCGGACTGGCCGATGCAGTGGCCCCGCCGCGCCGCGTCGGCCGGCGCCGGGACGGCCGCCGCCAGCGCGCACAGCAGCGCCGTCACGGCGCCCAGCGCCGCGAGGAGGTGCCTGGTCGAGGTGGTCCGCGCCGCGCCTGGGCGCGCGCGACCGATCGTCGTGCTCGTCGTCGTCATGGCTGCACTCCCGCCGATGTGCGGCCGCCGACGCGCGAGCCGGCAGCCTGGTTGCGTCGAACGCGAC
>DASTRJ010000065.1:0-13746 GCA_035761245.1 Capillimicrobium sp.
GTCGACACCCCCGGCGACCTGCGCGCCCTGCGCGCGGCCGAGCGCGCGGACGGGTAGGCAGGGCGCCATGGGGCAGCGCATGGTGGTCAGCGTCGAGCGCGACGGGCAGCGCGACGAGGTCGCCGTCGAGGAGCCGCTCGAGATCCGCGTCGACGGCCGGCCGCTCACCGTCACGATGCGCACGCCCGGCCACGACGAGGAGCTCGCGCTCGGCTTCCTCCACGGCGAGGGGCTCGTCGACGGGCCGCGCCGCGCCGGCCTGACCGACGACCTCGCCAACAACGTCGTCGAGGTCGAAGGGCCGCTGCTGCGCGACCCGGGCCGCCGGCGCTTCTACACCACCTCGTCGTGCGGCGTCTGCGGACGCGGCTCGCTGGAGGAGGTCGCCGTCTACGCGCCGCCGCTCGGCCACGGCCCGGCGATCGCGCGCGAGCTGCTCGCCGACCTGCCCGAGCGGCTGCGCCAGCCGACGTTCGCCCGCACCGGCGGCCTCCACGCGACCGGGCTCTTCACGGCGGCCGGCGAGCTGCTGCTCGTACGTGAGGACGTCGGGCGCCACAACGCGATGGACAAGGTCGTCGGGCGCGCGCTGCTCGACGGGCTGGTGCCGCTGCGCGAGGGCGTGCTGTGCGTCAGCGGGCGGCTGTCGTTCGAGCTCGTGCAGAAGGCGGCGGTGGCGGGCGCGCCGATCCTCGTCGGCGTCGGAGCGCCGACGTCGCTGGCGATCGAGCTCGCCGGCGATCGCGGGATGACGCTCGCCGGCTTCGCCCGCCGCGGCCGCGTCAACGTCTACACCGGCGCCGAGCGGGTCCGCTAGCGACCGGCGCCGAGCGCCGTCTCCGCGAGCGCCGCGCCGGCGGCCTCGAGCGCGCCCAGCGACGGCGCCTCGCGCACCGACGCGAGGCCGAGCGCCGCCGCGCCTGCCGCATCGACCGCGCTCGTCCCCACGACGGCGTGGACGGGCACGCCCGCGCGGCGGGCGCGAGCCGCCACGGCGGCGACCGCCTTGCCCTCGAGCGTCTGCGCGTCGAGCCGGCCCTCGCCGGTCACGACGAGCGCGGCCCGGCCCAGCCGCGCGTCGAAGCCGACCGCGTCGAGCACCCAGTCCGCGCCCGCGACGAGCCGCGCGCCGTAGACCGCCCACAGCGCACCGGACAGCCCGCCCGCCGCGCCCGTCCTGGGCCGGCCCCGCGGGTCGCGCGGCAGGGCGGCGGCGCGCTCGTGCAGCCGGGCGGTGAGGCGGGAGACCGTCGCCGCGTCGGCGCCCTTCTGGGGGCCGTAGACCTCGGCGGCCAGCTCGTACGGCGTCGTCACGTCGCAGGCGACCACGACCTCGGCGCCGCCGAGGCCGCCGGCCGCCTCGAGCGCCTCCACGGCTCCCAGGCCGCCGTCGGTCGTCGCGCTGCCCCCGACCGTGACGACGATCCGCCGCGCGCCGGTGCGCGCCGCGGCGGCGATCAGCTCGCCGGTCCCGCCGGTGCTCGCCGCCTCCGGGTCGCGCTCGCCGGGCGCGACGAGGTGCAGGCCCGACGCCTGCGCCGCCTCGACGATCGCCGTCGCGCCGCCGTCGAGCAGCCCGATCCGGGCGACGATCGGCCGGCCGAGCGGATCGTGGGCGGGCGCCTCGACGCGCGTGCCGCCGAGCGCGCCGAGCACGACGTCCATCGTCCCCTCGCCGCCGTCGGCGACGGGGCAGCGATTCGCGCGGGCGCCGGCCGACTCGGCACCGCGGGCGATCGCGCCGGCGACCTCGACGGCCGAGAACGTGCCCTTGAACGAGTCCGGAGCGACGAGGATCACCGGCGCAGCATGACCGCTCGGGCGGCGCGGCAAGTGAGCGGCAAGGAGCGCGGACGAGGGTCGCGCCATGACTGCCATCGACACCACCTCACTCGTCGACGCGCTGCGCTCCCGTGTGACCGGCAGCGTCGTCGCGCCCGGCGACGCCGACTGGGACGTCGCCCGCCAGGCGTGGAACCTCGCCGCCGACCAGCACCCGGCGGCCGTCGCGCTGCCCGAGTCGGTCGACGACGTCGTCGCCGTGGTCGAGGTCGCACGCGCCCACGGGCTCCGCGTCGCGCCGCAGGGCACCGGCCACAACGCCACGCCGTTCGGCGACCTCGGCGACACGATCCTGCTCAAGACCGGTGCGCTCAACCAGGTCGAGATCGACGTCGAGGGCCGCCGCGCCCGCGTCGGCGCGGGCGTCGTCTGGGCGGAGCTGACGGCGCCCGCGTCCGAGCACGGGCTGGCGCCGCTGGCCGGCTCGTCGCCGAACGTCGGCATCGCGGGCTACGCGGTCGGCGGCGGCCTCTCGTGGCTGGGGCGCAAGTTCGGCTCGTGCGCCGAGAGCGTGCTGGCGTTCGAGCTCGTCACCGCGGACGGCCGCGTCGTGCGCGCCGACGCCGAGCACGAGACCGACCTGTTCTGGGCCCTGCGCGGCGGCGGCGGGAGCTTCGGCATCGTCACCGCGGTCGAGCTGCGGCTCTTCGAGGTCGGCGACGTGTACGCCGGCATGATGCTGTGGCCGGCCGAGCGCGCCTCCGAGGTCATGCACGCGTGGCGCGAGTGGACGCTGACGGCGCCCGAGGAGGTCACCACGTCGTTCCGGCTGCTGTCGGTGCCCGACGACCCCTCGATCCCGGAGCCGCTGCGCGGCGGCGCGTTCGCCGTCATCGACGGCGCGTTCGTCGGCGACGAGGCCGCCGGGCGCGAGGTGCTGGCCCCGCTGCGCGCGCTCGAGCCGGCGATGGACGGCTGGACGACCATGCCGCCGGCCGGGCTGAGCTACGTGCACATGGACCCCGAGGACCCGATGCCGGGCGTGAGCGATTCCGTGATGCTCACCGAGCTGACCGCCGAGGCGGTCGACCGGATCGTCGAGCTGGCGGGGCCGGGCTCGGGCTCGCCGCTCATGATGGCCGAGGTGCGCCACCTCGGCGGGGCGCTCTCGCGCGAGCGCGAGGGCCACGGCGCGCGCGGCGCCTTCGACGGCGACTACGTCGTGTTCAACGGCGGCCTCGCGCTGAGCCCCGAGGTGACGGAGGCGACGCTCGCCGCGGCGCGCGCGCTGAACGCGGCGCTGGCCGAGTGGCACGCCCCCAGCTCGTACCTCAACTTCGTCGAGCAGGGCGTCGACCCGGCCGGCTTCTACCGGCCCGAGGCCTACGCGCGGCTGCGCGCGATCAAGGCGGCGGTGGACCCGGACGACGTCATCCGCAGCAACCACCCGATCCCGCCGGCCGAGGGCTAGGCCGGTCAGGCGGACGCGCGAGCGGGCTCGGGGCCGACCAGCTCGGCCTCGAGCTCCTCGAGCGTGCGGTCCTTCGTCTCGGGCACGAGCGCGAGCGCGAACCAGATCGCCAGCACGCCGAGCCCCGCGTAGATCCAGAACGTCGCCGCGCTGCCGATCGCCGACAGGAGCAGCGGGAACGTCTGCGCGACGGCGAAGTTCGCCAGCCAGTTCGACGCGGTGGCGACGCTCATCGCCTCCCCGCGCACGCGCTGCGGGTAGATCTCGGCGATCAGCAGCCAGAAGATCGGCCCCATCCCGACGGCGAACGCGGCGACGTAGGCGACCAGGCAGACGACGGCGAGCGCGCCGCCGGCGCCGGCCTCGAAGACGACGCCGAGGCCGGCGATCGAGATGACCATCCCGGTGAGGCTGACGATGAGCAGCGGACGGCGGCCGACGCGGTCGATGACGAGGATCGACACGACCGTCATGGCGATGTTGACGATGCCGATCGGGACGGCGCTGAGAATCGCGTTGTCGCTGGCGAGCCCGACCTCCTGGAGGATCGTCGGGGCGTAGTAGATGACGGTGTTGATCCCGGTGATCTGCTGCAGGACGGCCAGCCCGATCCCGATCGCGAGCACCAGGCGCAGGTTGCGCGCCGCCAGCGCGCGCCAGTCGCGGCGCACGCGGCTCTCGGCCTGGCTCCTCGCCCACCGCGGGCTCTCCGGCAGCGTGAGCATGCCGAGGCCCAGGATCGCCGCCGGGATCAGGCCGACGGCGAACATCGCCCGCCAGTCCTCGTCGCCGGAGAAGGCGTAGTCGACGAGGTACGCGGCCACGATGCCCACGGTGATCATGAGCTGGTTCATCGAGACCAGCCGGCCGCGGGTCTCCGGCGGCGCCATCTCGCCGATGTAGAGCGGCACCGTGTCGGAGGCCACGCCGACGCCGAGGCCGATGACGAAGCGCGCGAGGATGAGCACGTACTCCGACTCGGCGAGGATCGCCAGCACGATGCCGGCGACGAAGAGGGCCGCCGCGGCGACGATCGTCCGCTTGCGGCCGAAGCGGTCGGCCCAGGAGCCGCCCGCCAGCGCGCCGATCATCGCGCCGAGCAGCAGCGAGCCGACGATCGCGCCCTCCTCGAAGGCCGTCAGGTCGAAGTCCTGCCGGATGAACAGCAGCGCGCCGGAGATGACGCCGGTGTCGTAGCCGAACAGGAAGCCGCCGACCGCGGCGATCGCGGTGATCGCGGCGATCGACCGGCTCGGATGGCGGTCGGAGCCCTCCATGGCCTGCGCGAGCATACGCGGCAGCGCGGGCGGAAGCGATCGGTTCCGAATAGCCTGCGGAGCCGTGCGACAGGTCGAGGACAGGACCCCGGTCCGGCGCGTCCGCATCCTCGGGGCGGGCGGGACGATCGCCATGGCCGGCACCGGCGGCGACTCCGCGACGCCGGCGCTCGACGCCGAGGCGCTCGTCGACGCGATCCCCGGGCTCGGCGATCGCGACGGCCTGGAGGCGCGCACGGTCGTCAACGTGCCGAGCGCCCACCTCACGCTCGCCGACCAGCTGCTCATCTGCCGCGAGGCGCGCGACGCCGCGCGCCGCGGCATCGGCGTGGTCGTCACGCACGGCACCGACGCGCTCGAGGACACGGCGATGCTCTGCGACGTCATCCACGACGCCGAGGCGCCGATCGTCTTCACCGGCGCGATCCGCCCGGCGACCGCGCCCGGCGCGGACGGGCCGGCGAACCTGCTCGACGCGGTCTCGGTGGCGGCGAGCCGCGAGGCGGCCGGCGCCGGCGTGCTCGTCGTCTTCGGCGGCGAGATCCACCACGCGCGCTGCGCTCGCAAGACCGACACGACATCGCTGACGGCGTTCTCGTCGCCGCAGACCGGCCCGATGGGGCGCGTGACCGAGGGCCATCCGACGTTCTGGTCGCGGATGCCGCGCAACCCGCCGCTCGACCCGCCGGACCTCGAGCGCCGCGTGCTGATCGTGCCCGCCATGGCCGGCGACGACGGCACGCTGGCCCGCGCCGCGCTGGCCACCGAGCCCGACGGCGTCGTCATCGGCACGCTCGGCGCCGGCCACCTCGCGCCCGAGCTGCTCGAGCTGTGGGCGGAGGCGGCGACCCGCATCCCCGTCGTCGCCTACTGCCGGCCCGAGCGCGGCGTGGTCCTCACCGCGACGTACGGCTACGCCGGCTCCGAGCGCGACCTGCGCGGCACGGACATCATCCCCGCCGGCTTCCTGTCGCCGCAGGCGGCGCGGATGAAGCTGCTGGCGTGCGTCGCCTCCGGGCTCTCGATCGACGAGGTCCGCTGGGCGTTCCGGCAGGACGACGGCTAGAAGCCGGCGCGGGACGGCGCGTCGGAGCGCGGGCGGCGTGGCGCCCGGCGCGACGTGTGCGACCCTGGGCTCATGCCCACCACCTTCGTCCACACCTGCGTGCGCGTGCGCGATCCCGAGGCGTCCGTGCGCTTCTACGGGCTGCTCGGCTTCGAGCCGCGCGGGCGGCTGAACTTCGACACCGCCTACAACCTCTACCTCGGCCTGCCGGGTGGCGGCGACGTGCTCGAGCTGACGGTCAACGACGGGCGCACCGAGCCGTACGACCTCGGCGAGGGCTACAACCACCTCGCGCTGACCGTCGACGACCTCGACGGCCTCCTCGAGCGCCTCGCCGCCGCGGGGATCGAGCCCGAGAAGCCGCCCTACCATCCCGGTGGCCGGGACGAGCTCCCGCGCATCTGCTTCGTCGCCGACCCCGACGGCTACCGCGTCGAGCTGATCGAAAGCCGCTTCGACACCCCGCAGGACCCGCCGCGATGACCGAGATCCCCGCCGCCCCCGCCGAGCCCTACCGCCCCGATCCGGGCCGCTACGACGGCCGCATGCCGTACCGCCGCTGCGGCCGCAGCGGCCTCAAGCTCCCGGCGATCTCGTTCGGCCTCTGGCACAACTTCGGCGACGACCGCACGCTCGGCGACCAGCGCGCGATCCTGCGCCGCGCGTTCGACCTGGGCGTCACCCACTTCGACCTCGCCAACAACTACGGCCCGCCGTACGGGTCGGCCGAGGCGAACTTCGGCCGCCACCTGCGCGACGACCTCGCCCCGTACCGGGACGAGCTGATCATCTCGACGAAGGCCGGCTACGACATGTGGCCCGGCCCGTACGGCGAGTGGGGCTCGCGCAAGTACCTGCTCGCCTCGCTCGACCAGTCGCTGCGCCGGATGGGGCTCGACTACGTCGACGTCTTCTACTCGCACCGCTTCGACCCGGAGACCCCGCTGGAGGAGACCTGCGGCGCGCTCGACGCCGCGGTCCGCCAGGGCAAGGCGCTCTACGTCGGCATCTCGTCGTACTCCGCGGCGCGCACGCGCGAGGCGGCGGCGATCCTGCGCGAGCTCGGCACGCCGCTGCTCATCCACCAGCCGTCGTACTCGATGCTCAACCGCTGGATCGAGGCGGAGCTGCTCGACGTGCTCGACGAGGAGGGCGTCGGGTGCATCGCGTTCTCGCCGCTGGCGCAGGGCATGCTCACCGACAAGTACCTCGGCGGCATCCCGGAGGGGTCGCGCGTGCGGACCGCGACGTCGCTCTCGCAGGACCTGCTGCGCGAGGAGACGCTCGCGCACGTGCGGGCGCTCAACGACATCGCGCGCGAGCGCGGGCAGACGCTGGCGCAGATGGCGGTGGCGTGGACGCTGCGCGACCCGCGGATCACCTCCGCGCTGATCGGGGCCAGCAGCGTGCGCCAGCTCGAGGACACGCTCGGCGCGATCCGCGGCCTCACGTTCTCCGACGAGGAGCTCGAGGCGATCGAGCGCCACGCCGTCGACGCCGGCATCAACATCTGGGCGCCGTCGAGCGCCGCATGAGAGGCACGGCCGCCTAGATGGGCGCGGTGGTGCTGGCCCTCGCCGCCTCGGCGGCGTGGGGCCTGTCGGACTTCCTCGGCGGGCTGGCCTCGCGCGGCCGGCCCGCGGTCGCCGTGCTCGTCGTCAGCCAGACGACCGGGCTCATCCCGCTGACGGTGCTCGCACTGGTCGTCGGCGGCGACGCGCCGAGCGGCGTCTGGGTGCCCGGCCTGCTCGGCGGCGTCAGCACGGGCCTCGGCCTGCTGGCGCTCTACCGGGCGCTGGCGATCGGCCCGATGAGCGTCGTGGCGCCGCTCTTCCCGCTGGGCGCGATCGTGCCGGTCGCCGTCGGCGTGCTCTCCGGCGACCGGCCGAGCTGGATCCAGGGCGTCGGGATCGTCGCCGCCGTCGGCGGCTGCTTCCTGGCCGCCCGCGCGCCCGGCGACGAGGGCGGGCCGGTCGTGCGGGCCGGGATCGTCGCCGCGCTGCTCGCGGCGCTGGGCATCGGCGGCGGCATCGTCGGCCTCGACGCGGCGGCCGACCACGACGCGATCTGGGGCCTGGAGGCCGCCCGCGCCGGGGCGCTGGCCGCGATCGCCGCGGTGGCCGTGGCGACGATCGGGCCGGCACGGCTGCGCCGCGACGTCGTCCCGATGCGACCGCTCGCGACGATCGGGCTCATCGACGTGAGCGCGAACGCCTCGCTCGCGTTCGCGACCACGTTCGGCCTCATCAGCATCGTCAGCGTGCTCTCGTCGATCTACCCGGTGGTCACCGTGCTGCTCGCGCGCGCGGTCCTCAAGGAGCGGATGCAGTCGGTCCAGGTGGTCGGGGTGGCGCTCGCCTTCGGCGGCGTCGCGGCGCTCGTCGCCGGCTGATCAGCGCGTCGCGCGCACGCTGAACACCGGCGGCAGGTGCCGCGCGACGGTGAACCACGTCGCGCCGGCGTCGCCGGAGCCGAACAGGTCGCCGGAGGTGGCGCCGAAGTAGAGCTCGAGCGACGGGCCCTCGCCCGCGCGGTCGAACGCCTGGCGCAGGACGGTCAGGTACGCGTCGCGCTGGGGCAGCCCGTCGCCGCGCGGCCGCCAGGTCGCTCCGGCGTCGCGCGTCTCGTAGACGTGCACGCGGCCGTCGGGCGTGACGCGGTCCATGTCGGCCTTGAGCGGGATCACGTACGCGCTGTCGGGGTCGGCGGGGTCGACGGCGAGCGGGAAGCCGAAGTCGGAGGGCAGCCCGTCGCCGATCGTCGTCCACGACGCGCCGGCGTCGTCGGAGCGGTAGACGCCGCCGTGGAACTGCATGAACATCCGCTCGGGGCGGCGCGGCGCCCGGTGCAGGTCGTGCACGCAGAGCGTCAGCGTGTGGTCGCGCGCGTCCTCCGGCAGGTAGCGCGGCACGAGCCCCTCGTTGCCGTGGCGCCACGTCCGTCCGCCGTCGTCGGTGAGCCAGACGCCGACGGCCGAGATGCCGAGCGCCAGCCGGTCGGGGTCGCCGGGCCACGGGACGATCGAGTGCAGGCACAGGCCGCCGCCGCCCGGCTGCCAGTCGGGCCGCGTGGGGTGCTCCCACAGCGCCCGGTTGCGCTCCCACGTCACGCCGCCGTCGCGGCTCTCGAACAGCACGCCGGGATCGCCGCCCGCGTACGTCAGCCCGTCGGCCTCGCCGGCGACGATCGTCCAGATCCGCTCGAGCGCCTCGTCGCCGCCGGCCGGCAGCTCGAGGCCCTGCGCCTGCTCCCAGTCGCCGGCCGCGTCGTCGGCGAGGAAGATCTTCGGCCCGTAGAACGGCGAGGTGACCGAGGCCAGCAGCGTGCCGGTGTGCGGGTGGCGCATCGCGTACTCGACCGGCTCGCCCGCGAACGCGCGCGCCCGGACGTCGAACGGCCCGCCCGGCTCGCCCTCGAGCACGAAGAAGCCCTTCTTCGTCCCCACCAGCAGCTCCGTCATCCTCACCCTCCTGAGATCGCCTGCACGACGTCGACCCGGTCGCCCGGCGCGACCGCGGTCTCCTCACGCGCGTCCTGGCCGGCGACGAACGCGCACAGATGGCGGCGCAGCCGCCCGCGCTCGTCGAGGATCCAGCCGCGCAGCGCCGGCTGCGCGCCCTCCAGGCCGCGCAGCAGCTCCGCCACCGTGGCGCCGTCGACCGCGTGCTCGGCGACCCCGCCGGCGCGCTGGACCATCGGCCCGTGGAGGCGGACGGTCGGCATCGCTACGCCCGCTCCGGGCACGGCGCCGGGTGCGGCTCCGCGCCGGCATGCTCGCGCGCGTCCGCGGCTGCGGCCGCGCGGCGGTCGGGCTCGAGCACGCTCAGCGCCACCGCGACGGCGGCCGCGACGAGCGCGGCGGCGACGATGAACGCCACGCGGTAGCCGCCGGTGAGCGCGGCGGCGGCGGTGTCGCCGGCCGCGTCGAGCGCCTCGGTGCGGCGGGCCGCCAGGGTGGCGAGCACCGCGAGGCCGAGCGCGCTGCCGACCTGGGCGGTCGTGTTGACGACGCCGGACGCGAGGCCCGCGTCGCTCGGGGTCGCCCCCGACATCGCCAGCATCATCAGCGAGGGGAAGGACGCGCCGGCGCCGAGCCCGAGCAGCAGCATCGTCGGCAGCACGTCGCGCGCGTAGACGCCGTCGACCGGGACGCGGGCGAAGAGCACGAGCCCGACGGCGAGCAGCGAGAGGCCGCCGATCAGCGTGGTCCGCGCGCCGAAGCGGCTGCTGAGCCGCTCGGCGTAGCGCACCGACATCGTCCCCATGACGACCGTGACCGGCAGGAAGGCGAGGCCGGTCTGGAAGGCGTCGTAGCCGAGCACGCGCTGCAGGTACAGCGCGCCGAGGAAGAACATGCCGAACATGCCGGCCACCGACAGGACCTGGACGAGGTTGGCGCCGGACACGTTGCGCGAGCGGAAGATCCGCAGCGGCACGAGCGGGCGGCGGGCGGTGGCCTCGCGGGCGACGAACGCGGCCAGCAGCGCCAGCGCGATCGCGCCGAGCACGAGCGTCGTGGTCGCGCCCCAGCCGTCCTCGGCGGCCGGCTCGACGATCGTGTAGACGGCGAGCATCAGCGCGCCGGTGATGAGCGCCGCGCCGGGCACGTCGGCGCCCTCGGCCAGCCCGAGGCCGCGGTCGCGCTCGAGCAGCCGCAGCGCCAGCGCGGCGGTCGCCGCGCCGATCGGCACGTTGACGAAGAAGATCCAGTGCCAGCTGATGGCCTGCGTCAGCGAGCCGCCGAGCAGCAGGCCGACCGCGCCGCCGGCCGACGCGACGAACGCGTAGACGCCGATCGCCTGCGCCTGCTCGCGCGGCTCCGGGAACATCGTGACGATCATCCCGAGGATCACGGCCGACGTCATCGCGCCGCCGGCGCCCTGGAGGAAGCGCGCCGCGACGAGCATCTCCGGGCTCTGGGCGAGGCCGCACAGCAGCGAGGCGAGCGTGAAGACGCCCAGGCCGGTGAGGAAGACGCCGCGCCGCGAGACCAGGTCGCCGAGCCGCCCGGCGAGCAGCAGCAGCCCGCCGAAGGCGATGAGGTAGGCGTTGACCACCCAGGCCAGCGCCGAGTCGCTGAAGTCGAGGTCGTCCTGGATCGCCGGCAGCGCGACGTTCACGACGGTGACGTCGAGCACGATCATGAGCATCCCCGTGCAGAGGACGACGAGGGCGATCCAGCGGCTGCGGTCGGTGGCTTGGTGCGCGGTCATGCCCTGTAGACGCCCCGCCCGACCGGAACTCATCGGTCGGTTTCAGCCGGTCAGGCGCGGCGGCAGCCCGAAGCCGGGGAAGAGCTCGGGCTCGAGGAAGTTGTGCAGGGCGGCGATGCGCCCGTCGCGGACCTCGACGAGCGTGATCGCGAACGGCTCGTAGACCCCGTCGGCGGCCGGCTTGTAGTGGGCGTACGCCGGCCCGCCGCAGGCCTCGAGCTCGATGACGCGCGAGCCCGCGCACGCGGCGCCCGGGCCGAGCAGCCACGCGCGGACGTGCTCGGGCCCGGTCAGCCACAGGCGATGCGGCGGCATGGAGAACGCGACGTCCTCCCGCAGCATCCCGACGATCGCGTCGACGTCGTAGCGCTGGAAGGCGTCGACGTAGCGGTCGACGACCTCGCGCTCGCCGGGCTCCGCGTGCAGCGCCGCGGCGTCGAGGTCGAGGGCGTCGATCGTCGCTCGCGCGCGCTGGAGCGCGCTGTTGACCGACGCGATGCTCGTGTCGAGCAGAGCGGCCACCTCGTTGGCCTTCCAGCGCAGCACCTCGCGCAGGACGAGCACCGCGCGCTGGCGCGGCGGCAGGTGCTGCAGCGCGGCGACGAACGCCAGCCGGATCGTCTCGCGCAGCGCGGTCAGCTCTGCGGGGTCGGCGTCGTCGGGGAGCAGGCGGTCGTCCGGCCACGGCTGGACCCACATGTGCTCCGGCAGCCCGCCGTCGAGCGGCGAGTCGGCGGTGGAGGAGGGGCCGAGGTCCATCGGGCGCGCCCGTCGCTGGGTGCCCTTGAGCATGTCGAGGCAGACGTTCGTGGCGATCCGGTACAGCCACGACCGCATGGCGGCCGGCGCGTCGAGCCGGTCGATCCCGCGCCAGGCCCGGACCATCGTCTCCTGCACGGCGTCCTCGGCCTCGAACCCGGAGCCGAGCATCCGGTAGCAGTAGCCCGTCAGCTCGCGGCGGTAGCCCTCGAGCGCGCGCTCGAGGCCGGCCTTGGAGTCGCTGCGCGTCGTCGCCACCATCGGTGATGCTACGCCGCGCGACGGTGCGTCACGCAAGGGCCGGCGTGCCACGCCTGGCGCTGCGACCGGCGTCGCAGCGCCTCGGCGCGGAGATGATGCTGCGGGTGTCGCCTAGCCCTTGGCCGCGGCGTAGCGCTCCGCGACCTTGTCCCAGTTGACGACGTTCCACCAGGCCTTCAGGTACTCGGGCCGGCGGTTCTGGTACTTGAGGTAGTAGGCGTGCTCCCAGACGTCGTTGCCCAGCAGCGGCGTCTGCCCGTCGATGACGGGGTTGTCCTGGTTGGCGGTGCTCGTGATGGCGAGCTTGCCGCCGTCGAGCACGAGCCACGCCCAGCCGGAGCCGAAGCGCGCGACGCCGGCCGCCTCGAACTGCTCCTTGAAGGCGTCGAACGAGCCGAACGCCTCGTCGATCGCCGCGGCGAGGTCGCCCGTCGGGGCGCCGCCGGCGTTCGGGGCCATCGACTCCCAGAACAGCGTGTGGTTCAGGTGGCCGCCGCCGTTGTTGCGGACGACGCCCTGCTTGTCGGCGGGCAGCGACGAGAGGTTCTTGATGACCTCCTCGATCGGCCGGTCGGCCCACTCGGTGCCCTCGAGGGCGCCGTTGGCCTTGTCGACGTACGCCTGGTGGTGCTTGTCGTGGTGCAGGCGCATCGTCTGCTCGTCGATGTGCGGCTCGAGCGCGTCGTACGCGTAGGGCAGCTCAGGAACGGAATAGGCCATCTCGTCTCCCTTCGTGGGTGGGTGATATCGCAAGCTACCACTTGCAATATCCTGGGGCCATGGACGCCGTGCTGTCCGAGCTGCCGCCCGCGCGCCGGGCGATCCTCGTGGCGCTGCGCAAGCGCGGAGAGGCCCGCGCCGACGAGCTCTCCGCGGCGCTCGGCATCACGTCCAGCGCCGTGCGCCAGCACCTCTCGCCGCTCGCCGCCGCCGGGTGGGTCGAGCACCGCGACGAGCGCGCCGAGCACGGCGGGCCGGGCCGCCCGCGCCGCGTGTACCGGCTGACGCCCGCCGCGGACTCGCTCTTCCCGAAGGCCTACGGCGAGCTGACCACCGAGCTGCTCGACCACGTCGGCGCCGAGGACCCCGAGCTGCTGGCCCGCGCCTTCGAGCGCCGCCGGCGCACGCGGGTCGAGCAGGCGCAGGCGCGGCTGGCCGGGCGCGACTTCGAGGGCCGCGTCCGCGAGCTCGCGGCGATCCTCGACGAGGCGGGCTACCTCGCCGACGTCGAGCCGCTCGAGGGCGGCGGCTTCCGGATCGCCGAGCACAACTGTGCGATCCTCGCCGTCGCGAAGCGCCACGGCCATGCGTGCACGACCGAGCTGGGCTTCCTGCAGGAGGTCCTGCCCGACGCCGACGTGCGCCGCGTGGCGCACATCGTGTCGGGCAGCACCGCCTGCGTCTACGAGGTCAGGCCGCGGGTCGTCACGGCAGCGGCGTGATCCAGAGGCGGCGGTTGTCGATCGTCGCGGGGCCGCATCCGCAGATCAGCGCGTAGCGCAGCTCGTACGTGTGGACCCCCGGTGGGCGGCTGAGCATCACAGGACCGGGCGAGCCGAACGTCCCGCACACGATGCCGGCGGCGGCGGGCGTGCCCCACGTGAGCACGCCCGCGCCACTCGTCGTCTCGAACAGGGACGCCGACGGACCGTTGCACTCCGCCTCGCTGATGTTGACGCCGTCCTCGTAGAGCGCGACCGCGACGTCGCCGTCGGTGTCGATCGACGCGCCGACCATCAGCAGCCCCGAGGCGGGCACGGTCACGGTGAGGCTCGGCCCACCCGCGACCTGCTCGTAGTCGAGGTCGTCGGTCACCGTGCCGGCACCGGCCGACGCGAACGCGCTCGGCGCCGCGGCGGGCCCCTGCGGCCCCGCGGGGCCGGCCGGCCCGCGCTCGCCCTGCGGACCCTGCGGGCC
>DASTRJ010000066.1:0-4766 GCA_035761245.1 Capillimicrobium sp.
TGACCGGCCAGATGGCCGGCGTGCTGGGCATCGACGAGGCCGGCGATCCGGTCACGCCGTACGACTCGTGGCTGGACTCTCGCTGCGCGCCCCAGCTGCGCCGCATCGCGGCCGACCACGGCGACCTCCTCGTGACCCGCACCGGCTGCCCGCCGATGCTCGACCACGCCCCGAAGATGCAGTGGTGGCGCGACGAGCGCCCCGCCGAGTACGCGCGCATCCGCGCGTTCGTCATGCCCGGCGTCCACGTCGCGATGCGGCTGGCCGGCCTGCGCGGCGACCAGGCCTTCATCGACCCGTCGTACCTGCACTTCACCGGCGTCGCCGACGGCCTCACCGGCACGTGGTCGCCCGACCTGCTCGCCGCGCTGGAGCTCGACGGCGACCGCATGCCCGCGATCGTCCCGTCCGACGCGATCGTCGGCGAGGTCACGGCGGAGGCCGCCGCCCGGACCGGGTTGGCCCCCGGGACGCCCGTCGCCGCCGGCCTCGGCGACACCGCCGCCGGCGTCCTCGGCGCCGGCATCGTCCGGCCGGGGCAGCTCCTCGACACCGCCGGCACGGCCGCGGTGCTCATCGGCTCGGTCGACGCGTTCTGCCCCGATCCGCGCCAGGGCCTCATGGTCATGCGCGGCGTGTTCGAGCGCCAGTACCTGCCGCTCAACTACGTGGCCGGAGGCGGGCTGTGCATGCCGTGGCTGCTCGACCTGACCGAGCGCGCGCCGGGGGCCGAGCGCGCCGCGGCGCTGCGCCGGCTCTTCGCCGAGGCCGAGGCGGCGCCGCTCGGGGCCGACGGCCTCGTCTTCCTGCCCCACGTCGAGGGCCGGATGGCGCCGCACGACCCGGAGATGCGCGGCGGCTGGCTCGGCATGAGCCTGGCCCACTCGCGCGGCCACCTCGCCCGGTCGATGCTCGAGGCGATCGCCTTCGAGTACGCGACCTACCTCACCGCGATGCGGCGCTGCCATCCCGGCGTGGCCTTCGACGAGGCGCGCGCGATCGGGGGCGGCGCGCGCAGCATGCTGTGGAACCGGATCAAGGCCGACGTGCTCGGCGTCCGGGTCGAGCGCGTCGCCGCCGAGGAGACCGCGACCCGTGGCGCCGCCCTCATCGCCGCCGCCGGCGCCGGGCTGCTCGAGGACCTCGCGGCCGTGGCCGGCGACGCCCCGACGGTCGACCCCGTCGAGCCCGACGCCGACCGTCACGCCCGCTACGCCCCGCTCGCCGAGCGCTACGCCGCGGTGGTCGAGCTGGTCTCGGCCCACGGCGACCTCCTGAACCTGCACCCGAAGCCCGAAAGGCACCTCGTCGCATGACCCCCGTCCGTGTCTGTCTCGTCGGCGCCGGCCGCGCCGGCGCCGTCCACGCCCGCAACGTCCGCGCCCACACCGCCGAGGCGGAGATGGCCGCGGTGGTCGACGGCGATCGCGCCCGCGCCGAGGAGCTGGCCGCCGAGGTCGGCGGCAGGGCGTTCTCCACGCTCGCGGAGGCCGTCGCCGGCGCCGAGCTCGACGCCGTCGTCATCGCCACGCCGACGTTCACGCACCGCGACCTCGCCGTCGAGGCGCTCGCCGCGGGGCTGCACGTCTTCTGCGAGAAGCCGATGGCCCTCTCGGCGGCCGAGTGCGACGACATGCTCGAGGCCGCCAAGGCGGCCGGCCGAGTGCTGCAGATCGGCTACGTGCGCCGCTTCCAGCCCGAGTTCCAGGAGGCGAAGGCGCGCATCGAGGCCGGCGAGATCGGCGACGTCATGCTCGTCAAGTCGCTCACGCGCGGGCCCGGCCTGCCGCCCGCGTGGGCCCAGGACCTCTCGCTGAGCAACGGGATGCTCGCCGAGGTCAACAGCCACTGCTTCGACAGCGTCCGCTGGATGGCGGGCAGCGAGCTCGTGCGCGTCTACGCCGAGGTGGCCAACCACAAGGGCGAGCTCCACGGCGTCACGGCCGACGACTTCTACGACAACGCGGTCGTCAGCCTGCGCTTCGCCAACGACGCCATCGGCACGATCGACGGGGTCTGCCCGGCCGACTACGGCTACGACGCGCGCGTCGAGGTGGTGGGGACGAAGGGCCTGATCACCATCGGCGAGGTCAACGGGCTGCCGCTGATCGTCGCGGTGGACCGCAACCGCGGCGGCAGCCGCCCGGTCCACAAGACCTGGCCGGAGCGCTTCTCGTGGGGCTACGTCCGCGAGATCAACGGCTTCGTCGACGCCGTGCTCGGCCGGTGCGCCCCCGCGGTCACGGGGATCGACGGCAAGCGCGCGGTGGAGGCGGTCGTCGCCTCCAACCGGTCGTGGCAGGAGGGCCGCCCGATCGAGCTGGCCGAGGCGGCCGTCTGATGCGCGCCCTCGTCTACCACGGCCCGGGCCGGCTCGAGCTCGAGGACCGGCCGGATCCGCAGCCGGGCGCGGGGGAGGTCGTCGCGCGCGTGCTGGCCGCCGGCATCTGCGGCACCGACCTGCGGATCGCCAAGGGCGCCCATCGCGCGTACGCCGACGGCGCGCAGCGGATCCCGGGGCACGAGATCGCCGCCGAGGTCGTCGCGGTCGGCACCGGCGCCGCCGGCGAGCTCGCCGAGGGCGACCGGGTCTTCGTCGCGCCGAACCTGAGCTGCGGCCACTGCCGCGCGTGCGTCGCCGGGCACCGCAACCTCTGCGAGAACTTCGAGGCGTTCGGGATCACCTTCGACGGCGCGTTCGCCGAGTACCTGCGGATCCCGGCCGACGCGGTGGCGCAGGGCAACGTCCTGCCCGTGCCGGCGGGCGCCGACGCCGCCGCGGTCTCCGCGGTGGAGCCGCTCGCGTGCGTGCTGCGCGGTCAGCGCGCGGTGGGCCTGCGCGAGGGCGACGCGGTCCTGGTGTGCGGCGCCGGGCCGATCGGGCTGCTGCACGCCGTGCTGGCCCGCGCCACCGGCGCGTCGACCGTGCTCGTCAGCGAGCCGTCGCCCGTCCGCCGCGAGGAGGCCGCCGAGCTCGCCGGCGCGGTGGGGATCGACCCGACCGCCGAGGACCTGCGCGAGCGCGTGCTCGAGGAGACCGGCGGCCGCGGCGCCGACGTCGTCATCACCGCCGTGCCGGTCCGCGCCGTGCAGGAGCAGGCGCTCGACGCCGCGGCGATCGGCGGCCGCATCAACTTCTTCGGCGGGCTGCCCAAGGACGCGTCGCGGATCGAGATCGACTCCAACGACGTGCACTACCGCGAGCTCACCATCACCGGCACCACCGCCAATGACACCGACGACTGCCGCCAGGCGCTGGCGCTCGCGACGAGCGGGCGCGTCGACCTGCAGCGGCTCGTCACCGCCCGCTTCCCGCTCGATCGCGCCGACGAGGCGTTCGCTGCCGCCGCCGGCGGCAGCGAGCTGAAGGTCGTCATCGAGCCCTGACCGACGCCCACCCGACCCGGACCCCGACCTCGCAGGAGACCGACTCCGTGACCAACCTGACCACCGACCCCTTCCGGCTCGTCGTCGACGAGCGTGGCGAGCTCAAGCCCGCCACGAGCACCGTCCGCCGGCGGCTCTCCGACATGGCCGGCATGTACGCCGATGCGGAGGCCGAGCGCGCGCTGCTGGCCGAGGACGACGCCCTCGTCTACGAGGTGCACCAGTACGACGTGCCCGAGTACGCGGGCGAGCTCGTCGCCTGCACGACGATCCTCTATCCCGGCAAGGTCGGCGACGAGTACTTCATGACCAAGGGCCACTTCCACGAGGTCCGCGACCGCGCCGAGATCTACTACGGCCTGAAGGGCTCGGGCCAGCTCGTGCTGGCCAAGGACGACGCGAGCGAGACCGTGGGCATGGAGCCGGGCGTCGTCGCCTACGTCCCCCCGCACTGGGCGCACCGCACCGTCAACACCGGCGACGAGCCGTTCGTGTTCCTCGCCATCTACCCGGGCGACGCGGGCCACGACTACGGGACGATCGAGACCGAGGGCTTCCCGCAGCGGATTGTCGAGCGCGACGGCGCCGCCCGCGTCGTGCCCGCCGGCGACGTGTGAGCGCACCTGTCATCCCCGGATCCCAGGAACCGATGACCTCGCTCGCCGACCAGACCGTGCTCGTCACGCCGCGATCGTTCGCCCGCGGCGACGTCGCCCTGCGCGACGAGCTGACCGGCGCGGTGGGCCGCGTGGAGTGGCGCCAGCACGGCGGGCTCGACGGCGACGTGCTGCGCGGGCTCGTCGCCGGCGTCGACGGCTGGATCGCCGGCGTCGAGCCGATCGGGCGCGAGGTCATCGAGGCGGCCGACCGCCTGAAGGTCATCGCCCGCTACGGCGTCGGCGTCGACAACGTCGACCTGGAGGCGGCCGCGGAGCGCGGCGTCGTCGTGACGAACACGCCGGGCGCGAACGCCGGCGCGGTCGCCGAGCTGGTCATCGGCCTGCTGTTCGCGCTCGCGCGGCGCATCCCGTACGGCGACCGCGAGGTGCGCGCCGGCCGGTGGCCGCGGCTGGCGGGCGTGGCGCTCGAGGGCAAGACGCTCGGGCTGCTCGGCTTCGGCGCCATCGGGCGCGAGGTCGCGCGGCGCGCCGTCGCGCTCGGGATGACGGTCCGCGCCCACGATCCCTTCCCGGCGATCGACGCCGCGCGCGAGCTGGGCGTCGAGCTCGCCGGCCAGGACGAGATCGTGGCCACGAGCGACGTCGTCTCGCTGCACACCCCGGTCCTGCCCGAGACCCGCGGCATGGTCGACGCCGCCTTCCTGGCGCGGATGAAGCCGGGGGCGATGCTCGTCAACGCCGCGCGCGGCGAGCTCGTCG
>DASTRJ010000067.1:0-15742 GCA_035761245.1 Capillimicrobium sp.
GGAACCTTCTTCGAAGTACCTGCGAGTAGCAGCGTATAGCTTCGCCAGGTCAGCCATGAACTCCTCGCCAAGCTCCAGGTTGGCCTCGCGCATGGCGAACAGCTCAGACACAGCGGCGTAGTACGCGCGTAGATCGTCGGGCCCCGCCCCGAACTTGAGAGCTGCCCTGAGTCGGCGAGTGTCCTGCTCCACCGACTGGGCCCACACGTCCTGCCAGGGAGTTCGGAGCTGAATCTCGATGAAGCAGCCGTCCTTCTCGACGATGACATGTACGGCGCGATAGCCATCCGCCTTGGGTCCAGGCTCGCAACCATCGACATAACGACGCAGACGCCTGATCCTCCAGCGCGGAGCGCGTCCGAGCAGGTCGACCACGTGATCGACGTGATGCTGCGACGGAAGTATCGCTCGCACACCGCCGATGTCCTCCATCCGACTGAGCTGCATGTTGGATTCGCGGTCGAGCTTGTGGACGATCGTGCTGAACCGCTTGAGGCGTTGCGTGACTTCTGGGTCGGCCACCCCCGCCTTCCGGATGTAGTAGCGGAGGTTCGCGTTGACCCTGGCGAGCGGCCGCGCATGGCGGGCCCGCCACCACTCGACCGCCTGGATGGCTTCGTCGATCTTCGAGCCGTGAAGGTCGGCTAGAGCGGTTTCGTCGTTGCAAATGAGCGCTCGACGAAGCTGGCACAGAAGGTGCCCTGCGCGGTTCACTTGCTTCCTGGAATAGGCGGCCTCGATGACCACGGCGACACCCTAGGGTCGCAAGGAGACGGCGAAACCTGTCAGCGCACGCGCAGCGTGGCCGTCATGCCGAGCGCGCGGTGGCCGGGCTTCGTGCACACGAGCCGGTAGGTGCCGCGGCGCGGGAGCGTGACCTCGAAGCGGAGGGTCGCTCCGGGATCGATGTCGCCGGAGACCGGGCTCGTGTAGCCCCGCGGGCCGCGGACGACGACGTCGTGGTCGTCCTCGCCGTAGTTGTGGACGTTCAGCGCGACCGCGCCGGCCGGGACGGTCGGGCGGTAGACGGCGAAGCGGTACTCGCGGGCGCTCACGCCGACGGACGTCGGGAAGGCGGCCACCGCGCCCGCCGCGAGCAGGGCGGCGATCACCGGACCACCGCCAGGCGGCCGACACGGCCCGCGTCGGGGATGATCGCCGCCGCGTCGGCGCCCATCCACTGCTCGAGCAGCGAGCAGTAGACGCGGCGGAAGTCGACGGTCACCGCGAGGTTGCCGTCGCGGTCCAGGCGGCCGAGGTCGGGCACCTCCGACAGCACGCCGCCGCGAGCCCGCGTCCCCTGCACCCACGCGAGGCCGCCGGCGCCGTGGTCGGTGCCCGACGACTCGTTGCTCTGCGGCCGGCGCCCGAACTCGGACCAGACGAGCGTGAGCACCCGGTCGGCGATGCCGCGCGCCTCCAGGTCGGCCTGGAACGCCGACAGCCCGCGCGACAGGCGGCGCAGCGCGTCGTCGAGCTCCTCCGGCTGGTTGTCGTGGGTGTCGTAGTCGCCCGGCGCGTCGATCGTCGCCACGCGCACGCCGAGCGGCAGCGAGAGCAGCGCGGCGAGCTGGCCGAGGCGGCGGCCGAAGCTCTCGTCCGGGTACTCGACCGAGCCGCGCAGCGGGTCGGCGCCGGACTTCTCGTCGCGGCCGTAGGGCGCCAGCAGCCGCCCGACGTCCTGCGTCAGCCGGGCCGCGCGGCCGGCGGCGACCGGCCCGGCGCCGGCGCGCGGCAGCGCCGCGAGCCTCGCCCACGCCTCGGCGGCCCGGGCCGCGCCCGTGCCCCACGTGCCGCCGAAGTCGAGCGTCGCATCGCCGGCGTCGTCGAGCGCGGCGGCGGGCGCGGCGGCCGTGCGCAGCACCGGCGAGAGGCTGCTGTCCATCGTGAGCCCCTGCAGCGGGTTGTCGGCGTCGCCGTTGGCGTCGAGCCAGCGGCCGAGCCACCCCGGGCCGGTGTCGTGGGTCACCATGCCGCGCTCCCAGAAGTGGCGCGAGTTGAAGTGCGAGAGGTCCGGGTCGGCGTAGTCGATCCCGGGGAGGAACCCGACCTTGCCGGCCGCGAACAGCCCCGCGATGCCGCCGCCGACGCCGTCGGCGAGCGCGGGATGGAAGCCGAGGCGGCTCTCTCCCGCCAGCCGGGCGACGTCGTCGCCGACCGGCAGCGAGCGCCGCAGGTCGTTGAGGCGGCCGAGCTGGTCCATCGGCTGCAGCACGCCGAGCAGGTCGCAACCGCCGGGCAGGAAGACGGAGACGATCACGGGCGCCTCGGGGAGCGCCTGCGCCTGCGCGGCCTCGAGCACGCGGTCGACGGTCAGCAGCTTCGAGGCGTAGAGCGTCAGCCCGAAGCCGATGCCGCGGCCGATGAGCTCGCGGCGGTTGAGGACGGAGGGGTCGTAGCAGGCCATGAGCGATGCCTCAGTGGAGCTGTGCGTCCGGGCCGGAGATGAGCAGGTGACGCAGCAGGCGCTGCAGCATGTCCGCGCGGTCGCGGCGCGGGCGCGCCGGGTTGTCCTGGTAGCCGGCGGCGGTCTCGAGGAGGACCGTGCGCGTGCCGGCGGAGATCCACGGGCGGCCCATCGCCTCGAGCGCGGCGTCGAGATGCTGCTCGGGCGTCCAGGCGACGTCCGCGGTGCCGTCGGGCATCGCCAGCGGCGCGTCGCCCCAGGCGAGCAGCATGTTCGCGAAGGTGACTCGCGCCCGCATGGCGTTCGTCGACAGCCACGCCGCGCCCCAGTCCCACCCGGCCACCGACGGCGGGTGGAACGGGAACTGGCCCATCTGGTCGAGCAGCCAGCCGTAGGCGTCCGTGGTGATGGGCGTGCCGGTCGTCCGCAGCACGCCGGCGACGTGGACGATCGGCGCCTTGACCATCTGCGGCGCGTCGAGGCTCGCGTAGAGCGCGGGATGCGCCAGGATCCGCTCGACCACCGGCCGGATCTGCCGCCGCGAGCCGACGTAGGCCTTCACCAGCGCCGCGCGCGTCGGCGCGTCGAGCGGCTCGGTGACGAAGAACGACCACAGCTTCCCGACGAGGAACGGGGCGTGGCGCGGGTGCTCGGTGACGAGCCGCACCACCTCGCGCGGCCCGAACCGGCCGCGCCGGCCGAAGATCACCTTCCGGCCGCGGTCGTGCGCGCTCGGGTCCCAGCGGATGCCGCGCAGGCCGTCGTCGCCCCAGTCGGCGCGCCAGCCGGTCAGCGCGCGGGCGATCTCGCGGACGTCGCGCTCGGTGTAGCCCTCGCCGCCGAGCGTGAACAGCTCGACGAGCTCACGGGCGAAGTTCTCGTTCGGCGCGTCCTTGGAGGAGTCCGCCAGCGACAGGAAGAGCTGCATCGCCGGATCGCGCATGACGCCGTCGACGAGCCTCGGGAACGAGCCGAGCGCATGCCGGCGCAGCAGCCGGTTCTGCGCGAGCATCAGCGGCGTGTCCTGGTCGGCGGTCGCGAAGTGGTCGTGCCAGAAGAGCGTCAGCTTCTCGACCAGCGGCCGGCGCGTGCGGACCATGCGGTCGAGCCACCAGAGGACGTCGTGCGCCCACTCGTTGACGGGGTCGATCGGCCGGCCGTCGTCGACGGTCGGCTCGGGCCCGGCCAGCTCCGGCTCGCCCGGCCCCGCCGCCCCGTCGAGCAGCAGGCGCAGCGTGGCGTCGCGGCCGGCGGCCGCGAGCTCGCGCGCCTCCTGCGGCGTCGCGCCGAAGCCGCCGCGCCAGAAGACGCGCCGGACGTGCTCCTCTGTCCAGGAGAGATCCCCCACCGAGGCTGGTCATCGACCCCGGCGGCCGGCGCCTTGAGTGGCGGTCAGGCGGCGAAGGCGGGCCGGTCGGCGCCGTAGCGCGGCGGCGGCGCGGGCCAGGCGAGCGGCCGCCCGTCGAGCGCGCCCGGCGGCGCGACCAGCTGCACGTCGCCGAGCGCGGCGACGTACGGCTCCGGGTCGACCGGCTCCGCCGGGCCCTCCGCCCACGGCGCGCACAGCAGCCAGTCCGCCGTCCGCGCGAGCGCCAGGCGGGCGTGAGCGGCGTGCCCCGTGGTGGCCCGGACCGTCAGCCCGCGCAGCGCCGCCGCGGCGATCAGGTAGCCGGTCCCGTGGTCGAGCGCCTGCGCCGGCAGGGCGCCCGGCGTGCCGTCGGCCGCCGCGAGCGCCGCGGCGATCCCCGACGCCGCCTGGACGAGGCTGTCGAAGCCGCGCCGGTGCGCCCACGGGCCGCAGTGGCCCCACGCCGAGAGCGTCACGCTGACCAGGTGCGGGTGGCGCTCGGCGAGCGCGGCGGGCTCGAGCCCGAACGGCGCCAGCGCGCCCGGCCGGTAGCCGTGGACGACCACGTCGGCCTCGCCGAGGAGCCGCTCGAAGATCGCGCGGTCGTGGTACGCGCGCAGGTCCAGCAGCGCGCTGCGCTTGCCGACGGCCGCGTCGAGCCACTGGCTCTCGAGCTCGGGGAGCTGCGGCGGGTCGATCCGCAGCACGTCCGCGCCGAGCGCCGCCAGCATCCGCGTGCCGACGGGCCCCGCGATCACCCGCGTGAGGTCGAGGACGCGAACCCCGGCCGCCGGAAGCCCGTCCTCCGGCAGCTCGGGCAGCGGCCGCGCGGTGCGCTCCCCGGCGGCGGTGAGGTCGAGCAGCGGCAGCGCCGCCATCGCGGCGCCCTGCGGGTGGGCGCGCCACGTCGCCGCGTCCCGCACGGCGGCCGCCGCGCCGCCCGCCGCGACGATCCCGTCCTCGAGCTCGACCGCGCTCCAGCGCGCGATCGCCGCCGGCTCGCCGATGACCGACAGCAGCGCCCGGCGGTGGTGCGGGTAGTTGGCGTGGGTCCGGATGCAGCCGTCGCCCGTCGGCCAGAAGCGCGAGAGGTCGGCGAACCCGACCCCGGTCGGCTCGCCCCCGCGGCGCGCGTGGCGCTCGCTGTGGAACGCCACGCCCGCGTGCCGCGGGTCCAGGGTCGCGGTCCCGAGCGGGCCGCCGCGCGCGGCGCGCAGCTCCAGCGCGGCGATCAGCGCCGCGCCGATCGTCGCGACCGCGAGCTCGTCGACGGCGAACGGGCCGCCCAGCGGCCGCGCGGCCGGCCCGGCCGTCAGCCGGTCGGCGAGCTCCGGGGCGCCGCCGAGCGCCGCCCATGCCGCTCCGAGCATCGGATCGCGCTCAGCCGGTGATCTCCACGCGCTCGATCTTCGCCTCCTCGATCGGCCGGTCGCCCGGGCCGGTCGGCGTGCCCTCGATCGAGTCGACCGCCTCCATGCCGCTCGTCACCTGGCCGAAGACGGTGTGCTTGCCGTCGAGCCACGGGGCCTCGTCGGTGGTGACGATGAAGAACTGCGAGCCGTTCGTGTTCGGGCCGGCGTTGGCCATCGCGAGCGCGCCGCGGACGACCTTGTGCTGGTTGATCTCGTCCTCGAACGTGTAGCCGGGGCCGCCGGTCCCGGTGCCCTGCGGGCAGCCGCCCTGGATCATGAAGTCCTTGATCACGCGGTGGAAGATCAGGCCGTCGTAGAAGCCCTGGCCCGCGAGCTTCTTGAAGTTGTCGACGGTCTTCGGCGCGTCCGCGTCGAAGAGCTCCAGCTCGATCGCGCCGTGGTTGGTGTGCATCGTTGCGGTGGACATGCCTACAGCCTCGCAGGCTGCGCGATCAGCGCCCAGCGAGCTCGTGCTTGAGGACCTTGCCGAGGGCGTTGCGCGGCAGCTCGGCGACGAGCCGCACGGTGCGCGGGCGCTTGTAGCCGGCGAGCCGCTCGGCGGCGAACGCGAGGATCGCGTCGACGTCGACGTCGACGTCCGCGCCGCCGTCGGCGGGCACGATCCACGCGGCGACCGTCTCGCCCCACTCGGGGTCCGGCAGCCCGGCGACCGCCACGTCGGCGACCGCGGGGTGCCCGCGCAGGACGTCCTCGACCTCGCGCGGGTAGACGTTGAAGCCGCCGGTGATGATGAGCTCCTTCGAGCGGCCGTGGATGCGCAGGTAGCCGTCGTCGTCGAGCGCGCCGAGGTCGCCGGTCCTGAACCAGCCGTCGCCGGTGAACGCCTCGGCGGTCGCGTCGGGGCGGCGCCAGTAGCCGGAGAAGACGTTCGGGCCGCGGACCTGGATCTCGCCGTCGCCGGCGAGCCGCAGCTCGACCCCCGGCAGCGGCAGGCCGACGCTCCCCGCGCGGCGGTCGCCGTCGTAGGGGTTCGACGCGAGCATGACGGTCTCGGTCATGCCGTAGCGCTCGAGCACGCGCTGCCCGGCGCGCCGCTCGAGCGTGCGGTGCAGGTCGGCGGGCAGCGGCGCCGACCCCGAGACGCACAGCCGCAGCCGGGCCAGCTCGCCGGCGCGCGGCGACGCCGCCAGCCGCGCGTACATCGTCGGCACGCCGAAGAACATCGTCGCGTCGTGATCGCGGGCGGCGTCGAGGACCGCGTCGACGTCGAACCGCGCCAGCAGGACCGCCGACGCGCCCGCCAGCAGCGTCCCGTGCAGCCCGACGCCGAGGCCGTGCATGTGGAACAGCGGGAGCGCGAGCACGAGCCGGTCGGCGGCCGTCCACCGCCAGGCGCGGCGGACCTGCTCTGCCCCGGCGAGGAGGTTGCCGCTCGACAGCATCGCCCCCTTGGGCGCTCCGGTGGTGCCCGACGTGTAGGCGATCAGGGCGAGGTCGTCGCGGCCCGCCCGGTCGAGCTCGGGCTCGGGGCCGTCGGGCAGGTCGACCTCGGGGCCGACGACGACGCCGGCCGGCGCCATCCACGCCGCTCGCCGCGCGTCGTCGACGATCGCCGCGGACGGCTCGGCGTCGCTCAGGATGTGGGCGACCTCGCGCTCGGTGTAGGCGCCGTTGACGGGCACGATCACGAGGCCGAGCCGCTGCGCGGCGACGTACGCGACGACGAGCTCGACGGACGCGGCGGCGCTCATGAGCACGCGATCGCCGGCGCGCAGCCCGGCCGCGGCGAGCCGGCCCGCGACGACGCGCGAGCGGGCGTCGAGCTCGCCCGCGGTCAGCCAGGCGCCGCCCGAGGCCATCCGCGCGACCGGGCGGTCGGGCGCCTCGGCCATCCGCCGCGCCCACGCGCGCGGCAGCGACTCCTCCGCGAGCAGGTCCTCGGTCACAGCCCGGGCGGGTGGACGGCGGTGAAGCCGCTGACCGTGCGGAACGGCCGCTGCCAGCGCGAGCCGGTCTCGCGGAGGCCGACGGTGTCGAAGCGCACGCCGCCGACGACCATGAACGCGTGGCCGGCGTTGGCGTAGATCGTCACCCACTCGCCCTGGCCGGGCCGGCCCCACCGCGCCAGCTCGCCGGACGTCATCGGGCGGTCGATGAGGCCCGCGGCGGCCAGCGCGAACGAGATCGAGCCCGAGCAGTCGTAGGCGGAGTCGACGAACATCCCCTCGATGCCGCGGCCGTGGCCGCCGCCGTAGACGTACGGCAGCTTCGCGACGCGGTTGGCGGCCGCGACGATCGCCTGCACGGCGCCCGGGGCGTCCGGCGGGGCGATCGCGTGGCCGCCGGCCAGCGTCACGCGGCGGGCGAGCTCCTCGCCCGCACCCGCGCCGTAGAGGCGCTCCAGCTCGGCGCGCACCTCCGCGTCGCTCGGCGCGCCCGGGGAGACGCCGTCCGCGTCGGCCGGAGCCTGGGCCGGCGCCGGGGCCCGATCGGGCGCCGCGACGGGCTGCCGGGCGGGCCGCCGCTGGGGCTCGCGCTCGGCCCGCTCGTCGCGCGGTGGCTCGAGCCGCGACAGCACCTCCCGGGCCGGCTGCTCGCAGCCGGCGAGCGCGACCGCGGCGAGCGCCACGCCCGCCGCCAGGGCGCTACGCCCGCGCCGGCTCCAGCTCGATGCGATGGCCCTTGACCTCCGTGCCGCTGACCTTCCGCACCACGGTGTCGGCCAGGTCGGCCGGCACCGACAGGATCGCGAACCGCTGCAGCAGCCTCACGTCGCGCACCGCCTCGCCGTCGAGCTTGGCCCGCTCGGTGACGGCGTGGACGACGTCGGCCACCTCGAGCCCGTCGGCGATGCCGCCGCGGGCGAACAGCGTCACGAACGGCTCGTCGCCGTTGCGCGAGACGTGCGGCTTGGTGTGGCGGCGCGGCCGCTCGCGGACCGGCGCCGGCTCGACGTGCGCCTCGGGGGCCCACGGCGCGATCGTCGTGCCGATGTGCTTCTCGATCGCCTCGAGCTCGCGCTTCTGGCGCGGCTCGACGAACGTGATGGCGCGGCCCTTCTTGCCCATGCGCCCGGTGCGCCCGATGCGGTGCGCGTAGACGTCCGGCGAGGTCGGGATGTCGAAGTTCACGACGTGCGTGACCGTCGAGATGTCCAGGCCGCGGGCCGCCACGTCCGTGGCGACGAGGATCGGCAGGCGCCCCGCCTTGAAGGCGAGCATCACGCCGTCGCGCGCGCCCTGGCTCATGTCGCCGTGCAGCGCCTTGACGTTGAGGCCCTTGTCGTTGAGCGTGCGGTTGAGCTGGTCGCAGCGGACCTTCGTGCGCACGAAGACGATCGCCTGCTCGGGGCGCTCGGCCTTGAGCACCTCGACGAGCTTGGCGGCCTTGTCGGCCTGCTTGACGTCGAGCTGGAACTGCTCGACGGTGTCGATCGTCAGCGTCTCGGCCTCGACCTTCACGAGCACCGGCTCGTAGAGGTAGCGGTCGGCGAGCTTGCGGATCGGCGGCGGCATCGTCGCGCTGAACAGCGCGGTCTGGCGGCCGTTGGGCGTGAGCTTGAGGATGCGCTCGACGTCCTCGAGGAAGCCGAGGTCGAGCATCTCGTCCGCCTCGTCGAGGACGACGTAGCGGGCGTCGTGGAGGACGAGCGAGTTGCGCGAGATGAGGTCGAGCACGCGGCCGACGGTGCCGACGACGACGTGGCCGCCGGCGCGCAGCTGCGCCTGCTGGGTCCGGATCGGCGCGCCGCCGAAGACGGCGACGACGTCGATGCCCTTCGGCTGGCCGTAGGAGCGCAGCGCCTGGGTGACCTGGATGCACAGCTCGCGCGTCGGCGTGAGCACGAGCGCCTGGACCTCGGGGATCGACGGGTCGACCTGCTCGACCATCGGGATGCCGAAGGCGGCGGTCTTGCCCGTGCCGGTCTGTGCCTGGCCGATCACGTCGAGGCCCTGCAGGAGCGGCGGGATGGCCTGCTCCTGGATCGGGGACGGCTTCTCGTAGCCGACGTCACGGAGCGCCTGGAGGGTGGTCTCGGACAGCCCGAGATCGGCGAATGTCGTCACGTTCTCTGAGACTAGTGCCACCGCTCGGCCGGGCCGGTCAACGACTCGGGTCGAGCAGCGTCTTGCCGGTCGTGCGCCGCTCGACGATCGCGATCTGCGCCTCGGCGGCCTCGCTGAGCCCGTAGGTGGCGCCGACGACGACCTTCAGCTCGCCGCGCTCGACGCGCGCGAAGAGGTCGGCGAGCGCCTCGTCGAGCATCGCGGGCCGCTCCAGGCAGTGGGTGAACCAGAAGCCCACGACGGAGCGGCTCGTGCGCATGAGCTTGCCGGTGCGGACCTCGTTCTGCTCGCGCGTCGCGATGCCGTAGGCGACGAGCCGCCCGAAGTGGGCGAGCGCCTCGAGCGACTGCTCGAAGACCTGCCCGCCGGCCATGTCGAAGACGACGTCGACCGGCTCGCCGAGGTTCGCCTCGACCAGCCGCTCGGCCAGGCCCTCGGGCGTGCCGTCGATGGCCACGTCGGCGCCGAGGTCGAGCGCGAGCCGCCGCTTCTCCTCGCTGGACGCCGTGGCGATCACGCGCCCGGCGCCCATCGGCTTGCCGAGCTGGACGGCGAGCGACCCGACGCCGCTGGCGCCCGAGTGGACGACGACCGACTCGCCCGGCCGCACCTGCGCCGACGTGCGGTACAGGTGCCAGGCGGTCAGGCCCTGGATCATCAGCGCCAGCGCCGTGCCGTCGTCGACGCCGTCGGGGATCGGGAAGCACAGCGACCCGGGCGCGGTGGCGTACTCGGCGTAGCCGCCGTTGCCGGTGATCGCGACGACCCGCTCGCCGGTGTCCTCGCGCACGCCGGCGACCTCGGCGCCGGGCACGAGCGGCAGCTCCTGCTTGGCGAGGTAGACGTTGTGGCGCTGGTGGGTGTCGGCGAAGTTCATCCCCGCGCGCGTGACGCGGATGAGGACCTCGTGCTCGGCGGGGGTCGGGACGGGGAGGTCGACGAGCTCGAGCACCTCGGGGCCCCCGAACTCGCGGATCTGGACGGCGCGCATCGCGCGGCACCCTACCCGGGCGTCTCAATAGATGTACGTGGTTTCGACCACGATTACGAAACGGTGATGTCCCTAAACTCGTCCCGTGCCCGCAGAGATGACAACACTGATGTCGCCGGAGGATGTGGTGATCGGACTCGTCGGGGCGGTCGGAACCGACCTGCCTTGGGTCGAGTCGGCCCTGGCCGACCATCTATCCGCGCTCCGGTACGACGTCCAACTGATCTCGTTGAGCGCGCTGATGGATCGGGAGTACGAGGGCACGATGCTCCCCCGGGAAAAGATGGCGTACGACGCATACGTCGATCAACGCATGACCGCCGGCAACATGCTTCGTCACCACTGGGGCGAAGGGCAGGCTCTGGCGAGACTGGCGATCGAGCAGATTCGCCGCCGGCGGGATGCCTCGCGAGCCATACGTTCGGCGTACGTCCTTCGCTCTCTGAAACGACCCGAGGAGGTGCGACTACTCCGGGACGTGTACCGCGGGCAGTTCGTCCTCATCGGCTGCCACACACCACGAGAGGTCCGCATTCGACAACTGGCGGACCAGATCGCGAAGACCCGCGGCTCGAGCGCCTTAGAGCCGCATAGATCGCACGCGGAGCGGCTCGCGGATCGCGATGAACACGAGCGCGGCCGAACTACCACGCCTGTGGCGCAGCGGAAGTGGTTCAAGGACTATGGACAGAGCGTTGAGGAGACCTTCCCACTCGCGGACGCCTACATCACCCTGCAGCCGCGCGCGGAGGCGCGCCGAGCTGTGCGTCGATTCTGCGACCTACTTCTCGGTTCGCCGTTCATCTCTCCATCACGAGACGAGGTCGCGATGTTCCATGCACGATCGGCCTCTCTCCGTTCGGCGGACCTCTCACGTCAGGTCGGGGCAGCAATCGCCACGCCCGAGGGCGACATCATCGCGGTGGGGTGCAACGAAGTGCCGCGGGCAGGCGGGGGCTCGTATTGGGAAGGCGACAAGGACGATGCCCGCGACTTCCAACTCGGTGTCGATGGAAACCAGGATCAGCGCGATCGTGCGCTGCGTGAGGCGTTCGACGTTCTCGTCGCCCGTGGGCTCTTGGCCGAGGCAGCGCGCGAAGCGGGTCCCGATGCTTTCGCCAAGGCGCTCGACGACACACGCATGGACGGGCTCATCGAATTCACGCGCGCGACGCACGCCGAGATGGCAGCGCTCTTGGACGCGGCGCGACGGGGCGCGAGCGTGTCGGGCGCGGTGCTCTACACGTCGACATTCCCCTGCCACAACTGCGCGAAGCACATCGTCACTGCCGGTATCGCCCGAGTCGTGTTCATCGAGCCGTACCCGAAGAGTCTGGCCGAGCAACTGCACGGTGATGCGATCGCGGTGGACGAGGTCAATCCCGATCCGAAGACGGTGCGGTTCGAGCACTTCACAGGCGTTGCGCCTGTGAACTACTTCCCCTTGTTCTCGAACGCTGGGAAACGAAAGACCGATGACGGCCGACCGCATCCATTCAACGCAACCACGATCGCTCCGAAGCTCCGTACCAACTTCAATTTCGCCGTCGCCACCTACGAGGAGAGCGTCATTGACGATCTCCGTGAACTGCGACGAACGCGCGGCCGGCCCTCCGTCAAGATCTTAGATTCGGCCCCGCGCGTCGATGGCGCCGCCGCCACGGCCGAAAGGAGCAACACGCGGAGATCGTGGCGATCGATCCGGCTATTCAGCCGGTCGTAGAACGCGACTCGCCTCGTCGCTCACGCTTCGCGCGAGAGCCTCTCGGAGCGCCCGTCGGGTCTGCTCCTCGGGCACTCGCCGGGGCTCGTAGGTCTCCACATACGCGTGGCCACCACTCGGGGCGCCGTCTCCGACATTGCGATCGACGTGCTGCTGTGAACGACTACGGCGAAGGAGCATGGCGAGAGCATCACATGATGCACAGACAGAATTGTCTCTGGCGCTTGGCAGACGCGGCGGCAACCCACGGCTTGACGCATGCCGCAGATCCAGGATGACACGAGCGACGAACCTTCGGGTCGTCACTGCAATACGCGAGCACATGGGAAGCCGAGGGCAGGGCGTACCGAAGTTCGCCCCTGCCGCTAGCTTCCCCGCCCTATGAGCGTGACTGTCGTCGGATCCATCGCCTATGACCGTGTCAAGACGCCGTTCGGCGAGCGCGAGCGGATGCTCGGCGGGGCGGCGACGCACTTCGCGCTCGCGGCCTCGTTCTTCGACCAGGTGCACGTCGTCGGGCCGGTGGGCGACGACTTCGACGACCTCGAGACGCTCGCGCTGCGCGGCACCAACGTCGACGACGTCGAGCACGTGCCCGGCGGCAGGACGTTCTTCTGGCACGGCGAGTACGGCTGGGACCTCAACTCGCGCGAGACGCTCGACACGCAGCTCGGCGTGTTCGAGACGTTCGAGCCGAAGCTCAGCGAGGCGTCGCGGCAGTCCGAGACGCTGTTCCTCGCCAACATCCAGCCCGACGTGCAGCGCGCGGTGCGCGAGCAGTGCGACGGCGCGCGCTTCGTGGCCATGGACTCGATGAACCTGTGGATCGAGATCGCCCGCGACTCGCTCGTCAGGACGATCGAGTCGGTCGACTGCGTGATCCTCAACGACGCCGAGCTGCGCCAGCTGACCGAGAAGCCGAACCTGTTCACGGCCGCGCGCGAGGTGCTGGCGATGGGCCCGAGCGTCGTCGTCGCCAAGCAGGGCGAGTACGGCGCCGCGCTCATCACCGAGGGCGAGTTCTTCAGCCTGCCGGCCTATCCGCTCGAGACCGTCGTCGACCCGACCGGCGCCGGCGACACGTTCGCCGGCGGCTTCGTCGGCTGGCTGGCGCAGCACCCGGGCGACTACCGCACCGCCATGGCGTACGGCACGGCGCTCGCGTCGTTCAACGTCGAGGAGATGGGCACCGAGCGGGTCGCGCGCCTCGAGGAGGACGAGATCCACGAGCGCGTCCGCCGGCTCGAGGCGATGACGACGCTGCGCGTCGGCGCCTGACGCCGCGCCCGCCGAACGCCGCCGCGCCAACGGATCCCAGTTGTGTCGGGCCCGCCCTCAGGGGTAGCTTGGGGGTGGAGCGAGCGGCATGGGCTGGACCTTCCTCTACCTCATGGTCTTCCTGAAGCTGCCGATCATCGCGCTGCTGCTGCTGGTCTGGTGGGCGATCCGCCAGAGCGGACCGGAGCAGGAGGCCGATGAGGGCGGCGAGTCCGACGACGGCGGCACGAAGCGGCCGCGCCACCCGCGCCCGCCGCTGCGCCCGCTGCCGCGCCGCGGCCCGCACCACGGCATCCCTGCGCCCGCGTCGCCGCCCCGGACGCGCAGCGTCGTCGCGCGCGCCCGCATCGCCGCGTAGGCTTCCCCTCCCTATGGGGAGCGTCCTCTCCGACGGAACCATCCGACGCCTCGTCGACGAAGGCCGCATCCGGATCGAGCCCTGGGACCCGGGCATGGTCCAGCCGGCCAGCGTCGACGTGCGCCTCGGCAACTCGTTCCGCGTCTTCCACAACCACCGCACGTCGGCGATCGACCTGCGCGAGCCGCCGACGAACCTCACGGAGCACGTGACGGTCGCCGACGGCCAGTCGTTCGTCATCCACCCGGGCGAGTTCGTCCTCGGCGTGACCGAGGAGCGCGTCACGATCCCCGACGACGTCGTCGCCCGCATCGAGGGCAAGTCGTCGCTCGGCCGGCTCGGCCTGATCGTCCACGCGACCGCCGGCTTCGTCGACCCCGGCTTCGAGGGCACGCTGACCCTCGAGATCACGAACCTGACGCGCGTGCCGATCAAGCTCTACCCCGGGCTGCCGATCGCGCAGCTGTCGTTCATGGAGCTCGACGAGCCGGCGCTGCTGCCCTACGGGCACCCCGAGCTCGGCTCGCACTACCACGGTCAGGTCGAGGCCACCGAGAGCCGGTACGGTTCCAAGCCATGAACGCCCTCGCCTTCATCCTCGCCAGCGCCGAGGGTGCGGAGGAGCACTCGAAGACGGCCTTCTACGTCGCGGGTGGGGTGCTCGCGGCCTGGGCCGTCCTCGTGTCGCTCGTCGGCATCTCGCGGCCGTCGTTCCCCGGCAGCAAGGCCGCCGCGCGGACCATGATGCTGCTGACCGCGCTGCTCGTCGCCGGCGTGATGTCGACGGCCGTCATCACGGCCTAGCGGATGGACGACGCCGAGCACGGCATCTCCTACAAGCTGCTCGAGCGCGGCACGCCGGTGCTGACGCGCGACGGCCAGCGCGTCGGGACGGTCGTGCGGGTGCTCGAGAACGTGCGCGAGCACATCTTCGACGGCATCGACGTCGACACGCCCGACGGGCCCCGCTTCGTCGACGCGCCCGAGGTGGCCCGCATCACGAACCGGGCCGTCACGCTGACGATCGACGCGTCCGAGGTCGGGGCGCTGCCGGAGCGCGACCCGAAGGGCGCCCAGGAGTTCCTCGCGGCGACCGGGCGGCGCTTCGGCCGCCTCTGGCGCAGGCGTTGACACGACGGCGCTCCGGGTAGGCACCTGTCACTACGCTCTGGCGCGGAGCGAGGAGCCGCGGACTGACGACAGGAGCAACGTGAGCAGCGAGACCACCACCACCCAGGTATCGCAGAACGGCACGTCCGGCGCCGAGACGCTGACGGTCACCGACAACCGCACCGGCAAGACCTACGAGATCCCGATCACGGACGGGACCGTCAAGGCGATGGACTTCCGCCAGATCAAGGTCTCCGAGGACGACTTCGGCCTCATGACCTACGACCCGGCGTACACGAACACCGCGTCGTGTCGCTCGTCGATCACGTACATCGACGGGGACGCCGGGATCCTCGAGTACCGGGGCTATCCCATCGAGCAGCTCGCCGAGCGCTCGACGTACATCGAGGTCGCCTACCTCCTCGTGCACGGCGAGCTGCCCACCAAGCAGCAGCTCGACGCCTGGTGCCACGAGATCACGATGCACACGTTCGTGCACGAGAACGTCAAGAGCTTCATGCAGGGCTTCCGCCACGACGCCCACCCGATGGGGATGCTGTGCGGGTCGGTGGGCGCCCTGTCGACGTTCTACCCGGACGCCAACGACATCTCCGACCCGGAGAACCGGCACATCCAGACGATCCGGCTGATCGCGAAGATGCCGACGCTGGCGGCGTTCGCCTACCGGCACATCATGGGCCAGCCGTACGTGTATCCGGACAACGACCTCCGGTACCCCGGCAACTTCCTGAACATGATGTACAAGATGACCGAGCTGAAGTACGAGCCGGACCCCCGGCTCGAGCGGGCGCTCGACATCCTCTTCATCCTGCACGCCGACCACGAGCAGAACTGCTCGACCAATGCGGTGCGGGCGGTCGGCTCGTCGCAGGTCGACCCGTACTCCGCGGTCGCCGCGGGCGTAGCCGCGCTGTACGGGCCGCTGCACGGTGGAGCCAACGAGGCCGTGCTCCGGATGCTCAAGCGCATCGAGACGAAGGAGAACATCCCGGGCTTCATCGAGGGCGTGAAGGCCGGCAACGAGAAGCTCATGGGCTTCGGCCACCGGGTCTACAAGAACTACGAC
>DASTRJ010000068.1:0-22152 GCA_035761245.1 Capillimicrobium sp.
TGCACGCGCGCGTCGCCGGGCCGCGGAAGCTGCGCGCCGGCGACCCGGTGCGCGTCCGGGCGCGCTGCACCGGCGGGCCGTGCGACGTCCGCATCAGCGCCCGGGCGCGTTCCCGTCCCACGCGCCCCGCCCGATGGCGCCTGGCCAGGTCGGTCGTGCTCCGCGAAGGCCGGCAGCGCGACGTGATGCTCGATCCCACGTTCGGGACGCTCGCGGGCGCCAGGCGCGAGCGGATCCGCGTCGTCGCATGCTCGGCCGACGGGGCGATCGCCGACCGCCTGACGCTGCACCCGCGCCTGCGCGCCGTGCCGCCGTTCGCGTTCGCTCGCCCGGTCGGCGCCCGCGCCCGGCGGGTCGAGGGCGGCATCCGCGTGCCCGTCGGCTGACGAGCCGCCGGGCGGCCCCTACGCCCCGCGGCTGCTGACGACCGCGGTCCAGATCGTCGTCAGCGCCTCGGTCGCGTCCTCGACGGTCGCTCGGGGCTCGCGGCGGCCGAAGACGTGCAGCAGATAGCGCTGGTTCATCGAGGTCAGCGCGGTCGCGAGCTGACGCGGGTCGGCGCCGCGCCCCCATCCGGCCTGCTGGCGCTGCTCGAGCACCTCGGCGAGCAGCCCGATGAAGCGCTCCTGGGTCTGGTCGATGAGCGCGTCGATCTCGGCGTCGTAGACGCCGGCGTCGCGCAGCGCGAGCATCAGCGGCCCGTGGCGCTCCCAGTGCTCGACGACCCGCCGCACGATCGGGCGGACGTCGCCGGCGTCGAGCTCCTCGGACGCGATCGCGCGGAACGACTCGTTGGCCTCGGCGAGATCCGGCAGCGTCCGCGCCAGGACCGCCAGCACGAGCTCCGGCAGCCCCGGGAAGTGGCGGTAGAACACGGTCCGGCGGTAGCCCGTCGGCTTCATGACCTCGTCGACCGAGATCTCGCGGAACGGGCGCTCGCGCAGGAGCCGCTCGGCGCTGTCGAGGATGACGGCACGCGTCTCCTCCGGCGTCTGGCGCCGGCGGCTGCGCGTCGCGACGTTCCCGTTCGAGCTCACGGTGCGACCCTAGACTGACAAGGCGTCACGAAGCGACCGCGCGTCGGCCATGAGCGTCTCGCGCAGGCGCGGGTTGTGCAGCGCCGCGGCCGGGTGGTACATCGGGAAGAGGCGGTCGCCGACCCGCGTCCCGTGCACCTCCGAGATCGACGCCTCCGGAGCGAAGTGCTTCAGCGCGTGGCGCCCGAGCGGCACGACGAGCCGCGGCCGGATGACGTCGAGCTGCGCCTCGAGCCACGGCCGATGGTGCGCGACCTCCGCGGCCTTCGGGTCGCGGTTGCCGGGCGGGCGCGCCTTGACCACGTTGGTGATGAAGACGGCGTCGCGCTCCAGCCCCGCCTCGGCGAGGAGCGTGTCGAGCAGCCGCCCCGCGTTGCCCACGAACGGCCGGCCGGTCTTGTCCTCGCGCGCGCCCGGGGCCTCCCCCACGATCACGACCTCCGCGTCCGCGCTGCCCTCGCCGGGCACGAGGTTCGTCGCGGCCTCGCAGATCTCGAAGCCGCACGGCACGTGCCCGCGGATCTCGTCGGCGATCTCGTCCAGCGTCACGGCCGCCACCCTAGTCGAGGCTCCTCTCGATGACGCCCCAGTCATCCTCGAAGTAGGGTTGCGCCCCTTTGAAGATCCGCAAACCAGGAGGGGTCAATCCATGGGAGTCCTCGACGACAAGGTGGCCATCGTCACCGGCTCCGCGCGCGGCATCGGCCGGGCCACGGCCGAGCTGCTCGCCGAGCACGGCGCGAAGGTCGTCATCAACGACCTCGATGGCGACGTCGCCGAGCAGGCCGCCAAGGAGATCCAGGCGGAGACGGCCGTCTTCTCCGGCGACCTCACGAAGGGCGACGCCCCGGACAAGCTGATCCAGACGGCGATCGACGCCTTCGGCAAGATCGACATCATCGTCAACAACGCCGGCTACACGCTCGACGGGCCGGTCCACAAGCTCTCCGACGACTGGTGGCAGCGGATGCTCGACATCCACGTCACGGTGCCGTTCAAGGTCATCCGCGCGGCCGCGCCGCACCTGCGCGAGCCGGCCAAGAAGGAGCGCGAGGAGGGCCGCGAGGTCTTCCGCAAGATCGTCAACGTCTCCTCGACCTCGGGCGTCTTCGGCAACGCGGGCCAGGCGAACTACTCCGCCGGCAAGCTCGGCGTCGTCGGCCTGACGAAGACCGTGGCGAAGGAGTGGGGCCAGTTCAAGGTCAACGTCAACGCGGTCGCCTTCGGCTTCATCGACACGCGCCTGACCCAGGCGAAGGTCGACGACAACGTCATGGAGGTCGACGGCGAGAAGGTCCAGCTCGGCATCCCGGAGCAGATGCGCGGCATGGCGTCGATGATGATCCCGCTCGGGCGGCCCGCCACCCCGCAGGAGGCCGCCGGCGGGGTGTTCTTCCTGTGCTCGCCGTGGTCGAACTACGTGCACGGCCAGGTGCTCAACATCACGGGCGGCATGTTCGGAGGGATGTCCGCCTGAGCGCGCGGCTTCAGGTCACGGTGGTCGGCGAGGGAGACCTCGCCGACCTCCTCCCGCTCGTCGAGGCGTACTGCGTCTTCTACGGGCGCAACCCCGGGCACGACGCGCTCGAGGCGCTCGCCCGCGAGCTGATGGCCGAGCCGGATCGCGAGGGCCGGCACCTGATCGCGCGCGACGGCGAGGGTCGCGCCGTCGGGTTCGCGACGCTGCTGTGGAGCTGGTCGACGCCGCGGGCCGCGCGGCTCGGGATCATGAACGACCTCTTCGTCGCCCCGGAGGCGCGCGGCAGCGGCGCCGCGGAGGCGCTGATCCAGGCGTGCGTCGACCACGCGCGGGCGCACGGCGCGTGCGCGCTCGAATGGGCGACCGCGCGCGACAACCACCGGGCGCAGGCGGTCTACGACCGCTTCGGCGGCGTGCGGGAGGACTGGCTGACGTACGGCTACGAGCTCTAGGTGAGCTCGAAGCGGCAGCCGGAGTAGTAGTCGCCCGCCGGCGAGGCGAGGAAGGCGATCAGCTCGCCGACCTCGTCGTCGCTCGTCTCCGGGCCGGGCGCGATCGCCGTGGTGCGCACCCCGTAGCGCGCCCACTCGATCGACAGCGTGCGCGCCATGTTCTCCAGCCCGGCGCGCAGCGCCTCGGCGCGCGGGCCGGCCGCGAGCCGCGGCGCGACGAGCACCACCTTGCCGGCGCGGTCGGGAGCGAAGTGGGCGTGCACCGCGGACCACGCGCCGTCGAGCGCCGCGCGCAGCGCCTCGCCGCCGCCGGCGCCGAAGAGCGGCGTCGTGTCGACCACGAGGACCGAGGCGGCGGTGCCGTCGACGGCGGCCTGCGTCGCCGCCTCGTCGAGGAGGTCCGCTTCGAGCGCCTCGATCTCGGCCCCGGCGCGCGCGCAGGCGTCGGTGAGCGTGGTCCGGGGCGCGGCGAGGACGGTCACGCCGGCGAGCACGTCGTCGCGCAGCAGGTCATGCGGGGTCGCCATCGGCGGGACGGTATAGGTTCCCCGCCCATGCCGGTCGCCGCGGAGCCGAAGCCGCTCACCGGGCCGCTGCCCGGCGGACGATCGGGGGCGACGGTCCGCGTGCGCCCGCTGCTCGGCGCCGAGATCATGGCGCCGCCCGCGTTCTGGTCGCGACCCGGCGGCCCGCTCTGGCTGCCGCGCGCGTTCCTCGCGCGCAGGTCGACGTGGGTGCCGGTCCCGATCCCGGCGTTCCTCGTCGACCACCCGACCGCCGGGGCGATCCTCGTCGACACGGGGCTGCACGCCAGCGTCGCCGGCGACCCCCGCGACAACCTCGGCCGGCTCGGGGCTGCGATGTACGACATCCGGATGCGGCCCGAGCAGGCGATCCCGGCGCAGCTCGAGGCGCTCGGCGTCGATCCCCACGAGGTCCGGATCGTCGTGATGACGCATCTGCACTACGACCATGCCAGCGGGGTCTCGCAGTTCCCCAACGCGACCTTCGTCGTCAGCCGCGCCGAGTGGGAGGCCGCGTCGACGCTCGGCGCGCGCCAGGGGTACCGCAGCCGCCAGTTCGACCACGCCTTCGACTGGCGGACGATCGACTACGAGCACGCCGACCTCGAGTCCTTCGCGACCTTCGGCCGCTCGTTCGACCTCCTCGGCGACGGCTCCGTCCGGCTCGTGTTCACGCCCGGCCACACCCCCGGCCACCAGTCGCTCGTCCTGCGCCTCGGCGACCGCGAGCTGCTGCTGACCGGCGACGCCGCCCACCGCCGCCGCGCGATCGACGACGGTGAGCTGCAGCTGCTGTGCGCCGACGACCACCTCTACCGCCGCTCGCTCGGCGAGATCCGCCGCTACGTGCAGCAGACGCCCGGAGCCGAGGTCATCTGCGGCCACGACCCCGAGGGGTGGGCGGCGCTGCGCGAGGTGTACAGCTAGGCGAGCCGCCGGCGGCGTCGGCTCAGCCGCCGCGTCGGCTCACGTCAGGTGGTAGTTGCCGGCGCTGTCGCGGCTGCTGGTGTGGCAGTGGTAGCCATAGCGGTGGTACTGGCTGTCGGCGTTGATCGCGCAGAACTGGCCGCGGCGCAGGCACTTGTGGGCGCCGTTGATGACGGCGTGGGTGTAGCCGCTGCCGCACGAATGAGCGAACGCCGCCGGAGCGGCGACCGTCGCCGGGATGGCCGCGGCACCGGCCAGGGAGGCGCTCGCAGCCGCGACCGCCAGGAAGCGCTTCATGCGCATGGTGGGGACCTCCTCGTCCTCTCGGAGTCACCACTGTCTCCGGACCCGGTCGAGCGGCGCAACTCAACATTCGTCGACTGACGACAGGGCCGAAGGGACACGGCAGCGCACGACGTGCCGGCACTTCTGCTCGCTGTGCGAGTGGAATCGACGGCACGTCGGGCACACGGCACCCGGCGCGGCTCGCGGACGCCACGGCCGTGGCCGCCGATCAGGCCGGCTGCGCGCGGCGCTTGGCGCGCCGGAGCGCCCGCTGCTGCTCGCGCACGCGCTGGGCGATCGACTTGCGGCCGTGCTGCTCGAGGCCGGCGTAGAGCGCCTTGATCTGCTCGAAGATCGCGTCGGCGACCTCCTGCTGGCGCTCGCGCGACGGGTTCGCCTCCTGCGGGAACGTCAGCGGCTCGCCGTACTGCACCGTCACCTTCGGGAACTGCAGCCGCTTCCAGTTGCGCACCCGCTGCGAGCCGTGGATCGCGACCGGCACGACCGGCGCGCCGGACTCGAGCACGAGGCGGCCGATCCCCGGCTTGACGCGGTCGGCGAGCTTGCCGGAGCGCGAGCGGCCCGCCTCCGGGTACATCGTCACGACGCCGTCGCGGGCGAGGATCCCCTTCGCGGTGATGAACGCCTCCTCGTCGCGCTGGCCGCGCCGCACCGGGAACACGCCGCCGTGGGTGTAGACCCACTGCATCGGGCGCGCGAAGAGCTGCGACTTCGCCATGAACCGGATCTGGCGCCGAACGAACATGCCGACGAGGAAGTGATCCATGAACGAGAAGTGGTTCGGGGCGACGATCGCCTTGCCCGACTCCGGCACGTTGTCGGCGCCGATGCCGCGGGCGCGGAAGGCCAGGTAGCCCCAGATCGTCGTCAGCACCCGGGCGACGTCGTACACGGCGTCGGGCTCGCGCGTGCGCGCGCGCTCGTGGAAGCGATCGAAGTACGACGCCGGGCGTGGGTCCTTGTAGACCTGCGCCTTCAGGTTCGACAGCTTCTCCTCGCTCATCTGCTCCTCTCTACCCGCGCGAACCGGCCCGGTTACCGCGCCCAGCCGCGCGCCCGGTCCACGGCGCGCGCCCATCCCTCCAGCAGCTCGGCGCGCTCGCCCTCGTCCATGCGCGGCTCGTAGCGCTCGCGCTCGCGCCAGCCGCGCTGGACCGCGTCGAGCGTCCACATCCCGACGCCCACGCCGGCCAGGGACGCCGCGCCGAGCGCCGTCGTCTCCGCCACCTCCGGCACGACCACCGGCACGCCGAGCACGTCGGCCTGGAACTGCATGAGCCACCGGTTGACGGTCGCCCCGCCGTCGGCCTTGAGCTCCTGCAGCGGCGGGGCGCCGATCGCCTCCATCGCCCGGATCGCGTCGACCGCCTGGTAGGCGATCGCCTCGAGCGTCGCCCGGGCCAGGTGCGCGCGCCCCGCGCCGCGCGTCAGCCCGACGAGCGTCCCGCGCGCGTACGGGTCCCAGTGCGGCGAGCCGAGCCCCGTGAGCGCCGGCACGAAGTACACCCCGTCGTTGGAGTGAAGCGACGCCGCCAGCGGCTCGGTGTCGGCGGCCTCCTCGATGATCCCGAGGCCGTCGCGCAGCCACTGCACGCCCGCGCCGGTGACGAAGATCGCCGCCTCGAGCGCGTACGTGGTGCTGTTGCCGATCTTCCAGGCGACCGTCGTCAGCAGCCCGGCCGGCGCGGGCGGCCGGCGCGTGCCCGCGTTGAGCAGCACGAACGAGCCGGTGCCGTACGTGTTCTTGCCGAGGCCCGGCTCCAGGCACGCCTGGCCGAAGAGCGCGGCCTGCTGGTCGCCGGCGATCCCGGCCACCGGCACGCCCGCCGCGGTGCGGCCGACCTCGCCGGCGCTCGGCCGGATCTCGGGGAGCGCGCGCGGCGGCACGCCGAACAGCTCGCAGAGCTGGTCGTCCCACGCGCCGCGGTGGATGTCGCACAGCAGCGTGCGCGACGCGTTCGTCGCGTCGGTGACGAGCTCGCCGGTGAGCTTGAAGACGATCCAGCTGTCGATCGTGCCGAACACCGCCCGGCCCTCGCGGGCGCGCTGCGCGAGGCCGTCGACGTTGCGCAGCAGCCACTCGATCTTCGTGCCGGAGAAGTACGGATCGAGCACCAGGCCGGTCCGCTCGCGCACGAGCGGCTCGTAGCCGGCCTGGCGCAGCTCGTCGCAGCGGTGCGCGGTGCGGCGGTCCTGCCAGACGAGCGCGCGATGCAGCGGCTCGCCGGTCGACGGATCCCAGACGCAGACGGTCTCGCGCTGGTTGGTGATGCCGATCGCGTCGAGCTCGCCCTCCTGCAGGCCGGCGTCCTCGAGCGCGGCGTCGGCGACGGCGCGCGTGACCTCCCAGATCTCGGCCGCGTCGTGCTCGACCCAGCCGGGCTGCGGGAAGTGCTGGCGGAACTCGCGGTACGCCCGGCCGATGAGCTCGCCGTCGGCGTCGAACACCAGGCAGGTGGTCCCGGTCGTCCCCTGGTCGATGGCCAGCAGCATGGCTGGCGCGGAAATCTACGGGGTGGCCGCGGTCGGTGATCCGGCCGGGGCACCCGGGCGCTGGCTGTCCCGTCCAGCGCCCGGGCTCACGCCCCGGCCGGTCCCTCACCGTGGTCGACGGCGGTGGGTCAGGCCGCCGTCGGGCCAGACGCACCCCTGCCCCGCCCGGAGGAGGAGAGCCCTGCCGGACGTCCGTTGCGGGCGATGGAGTGCATGGCCGGCATTCTGAGGACGGCGGCGCCCGCCTCCCATCGACCGGCGGTCGGAACCTCGCTCTACCGGCGGGACAGGTAGGCGACGAGCAGGTCGCGCAGCTGCCGGCCGCGGTGCACGAAGCCGCGCCAGGTGCGGCCGGTGGCGCGGTGCTCGAGGTCGAGCGGGACCTCGACGACGCGGAAGCCGGCACGGTGCGCGTCGATGGTCATGCCGACCTCCATGCCGAAGCGCGGCGCGAACGGGACCACCACCCCGAGGACCTCCCCGCGCATCGCGCGCTGGCCGGAGATCGGGGCCTGCAGCTCGAGGCCGGTGCGGTGGCGGATCGCCCGGCGCGCCGCGCCGACGGCGAGGCCGAAGCCGCCGCCCACCTTGCGCGCGAAGACCGCCACCGCCAGGTCCGCGTCGCCGCGCGCGACGGCGTCGAGGAGCCCGCGCAGCTCGGCGGCGCTGGCGCCGAGGTCGGCGTCGCAGAGCAGCACCGGCGGCGGATCGGCCGCGCTGGTGACGTCGAGGACGGTGCGGGCGGCGAGCGTGGCGGCGCCGCCCTTGCCGAGCGACCGGTCGCTGCGCACGACCTCCGCCCCGGCCGCCCGGGCCGCCTCGGCCGTGCCGTCGGTGGAGCCGTCGTCGGCGACGACCACGCGGGCGCCGGGGAAGGCGCTCGAGAGGGCGGCGAGCGTGGCCGGGAGGCGGTCGGCCTCGTTGCGCGCGGCGATGAGGACGACGGGCGGTCGCGAATCCATGGCGGCGGCTATCGTGCCAGCCCTCCGCACCCGTCGCGTCCTGACCTGGAGGTCCCGTTGCCCGACGTCGAAGCGCACATCACCGGCACCGTCTGGAAGATCGAGGTCTCCGTCGGCGACGAGGTCGCCGAGGGCGACACGGTGGTGATCCTCGAGTCGATGAAGATGGAGATGCCCGTCGAGGCCGAGGACGAGGGCACCGTCAGCGAGATCCGCTGCTCCGAGGGCCAGGCCGTCAACGAGGGCGACGTCCTCGTCGTCCTCGAGTAGGAACCGCCGACGCCGATGCCGGGCGAGGTGCTCGTCGACGAGCCGGCCGACGGGGTCGTCCGGCTCACCATCTCCAACCCCGAGAAGCGCAACGCGCTCGACCACGCGATCCTCGATCGCCTGGCGGCGCACCTGACGACGCTCGACGCGCCCTGCGTCGTCATCACCGGGACGCACGGGATGTTCTCGTCGGGCTACGACATCGGCGACATCCCCGACGACGTCTTCGCCGAGGAGGCGGAGAAGCTCGTGGCGCATCCGTTCACGGCGGCGATCCAGGCGCTCGACGCCTACCCGCACGCCACCGTCGCCGCGCTCTCCGGGCACACGATCGGCGGCGGGCTCGAGCTCGCGCTCTCGTGCGACCTGCGCGTGGCGCACGACGGGATCATGCTCGGCATGCCGCCCGCCAAGCTCGGGCTGGTCTACTCGCACACCGGGCTGCTGCGGTTCATCGACGCCATCGGCGAGCCGCGGACGCGCGAGCTCTTCCTGCTCGGGCGCAACGTCGACGCGGCGACCGCGCTGCAGTGGGGCATGGTGAACTTCGTCGTGCCGGAGAGCGAGCTGGAGGCGACCGCGCTCGACATCGCCGAGGAGCTCGCCTCGAACGCGCCGCTGTCGATCACCGGCAACAAGCGCGTGATGCGCGAGCTGACGCGCGCCCACGCCTCGCTGGACCCGGACGTCGAGCGCGAGCTCATCGCGCTGCGCGAGGCGTCCTTCGCCAGCGACGACCTGCGCGAGGGCGTGCGGGCGTTCGGCGAGAAGCGCCCGGCGCGCTGGCGCGGGCGGTAGCGCCGCGCGACCGCCCGCGGGCGGTCCGCTCAGCGGCCGGCGCGCGCGAGCACGATCGCCGGGCAGTCGTCCATGACGACCTCCAGCCCCGCGTCGCGCGCCCGCTGCGCGGCGGCGCGGTCGATGACGCCGAGCTGCAGCCAGACGGCCTTGGCGCCGTGCGCGATCGCCTCGTCGACGTGGGCGCCGGCCTGGTCGGCGCGGCGGAAGACGTCGACGACATCGACCGGGCCGGCGGCGGCGAGGTCGGGCACCGCGCCGTGCTCGGTCGCCAGCGGGTTGACGCGGATCACCGTCTTGCCGACGCGCTCGAGCAGCGCGGCGATCCGGTGCGAGTCGCGGTGCGGGCTCGGCGACCAGCCGACGACGGCCCAGACGGCGTGCCGGTCGAGGACGTCCATGGGGTTGTCGTTGACGAAGCCGGCCACGTGCACCTCGACGACGCAGGGTAGGCGCCGCGGATCCTGAGACGCACGCGGGCGACCCGTCCGAGGCCCTGCCTACGCTGCGGGTCCATCGAAGGGGAACGGAGGAACCTCTGATGGATCTCGCACAGCGCCTCGACGAGCTCAAGGAGCTGGGGCTGCACCGTCGGATGCGTCTGGTGAGCGGGCCGCAGGGGCCCCGCGTGGTGCTGGACGGCAAGCCGGTGCTGCTGCTGTGCTCGAACAACTACCTCGGGCTCGCCGACCATCCGCGGGTGCGCGAGGCGGCGGCGGACGCGGCGATGCGCTGGGGCGTCGGCGCGGGCTCCTCCCGCGTCGCGAGCGGGACGATGACCGTCCACCGGCGGCTCGAGGAGCGGCTCGCGGCGTTCTCGCGCACGAGCGCGGCGCTGCTGTTCGGCTCCGGCTACCTCGCGAACGTGGGCGTCGTCAGCGCGCTCGCCGAGGCCGGCGGCGCGGTGCTGTGCGACGAGCTGGGCCACGCGTCGCTGGCCGACGGGTGCGCCCTGTCGCGCGCCGAGGCACTCCGCTACCGCCACGGCGACCTCGACCACCTCGCCGCGCTCCTGCAGCAGACGGCGGGCCGCCCCGCGCTCGTGGTCACCGACTCGGTGTTCGCCACCGACGGCGACGTGGCGCCGCTCGAGGATCTCGTCGAGCTGTGCCGGCGGTACGGCGCGCGCCTGCTCGTCGACGAGGCGCACGCGATCGGCTGCCTCGGCCCGGGCGGGCGCGGCGCGGTCGCCGAGGCCGGCCTCGAGGGCGAGGTCGACGTCGTCATCGGGACGCTCGGCAAGGCGCTCGGGTCCTACGGCGCCTACGTCGCCTGCGACGGGCCGACCGCGCGCTTCCTCGCCTCCCGGGCGCGCACGCTGCTGGCCTCCACCGCGCCGCCGCCGCCCGCGGTCGCCGGCGCGCTCGCCGCGCTGGAGCTGCTGCGCGAGCAGCCGCACCGCGTCGAGAAGCTCCAGGCCAACGCCGACGTGCTGCGCGCCGGCCTCGCGCGCGAGGGCTTCGAGACCGCCGGCTCCACGACCCAGATCGTCTCGATCGTCGTCGGCGACGCGACGCTCGCGCTGCGCGTCTGCGAAGCCGCGCTCGACCGCGGGGTGCTCGCCGAGCCGGTGCGGGCGCCGACGGTGGCACCCGGCACCGCGCGGGTGCGGCTCGCCGTCATGGCGTCGCACACCAAGGACGAGCTGCGCGACGCCGCGCGCGTCCTCGGCCGCGCCGCGCTGCAGGCCGGCTTCCGGCCGGGCGCCGGTGAGCCCGTCGCGGCCGCGACGACGCTGCCGGCCACGGCGACCGCGACCGCGACCGCGGCGCCGCCACGCCCGTTCGACGGCGAGGCGCAGGCCGAGATCGCGCGCGCGGCGTAGCGGCGGCTACCGCTCGCCGTCGGCCGCGACCTTCACGATCGAGGCGTCGACGAGCCACTCGACCGGCGCGGTGTCGTCGGTGTAGACGGTCCCGCCCTCGAGCGGCGGCGCGAGCCGCGCGGCGGTGGCGCGAGCGACCGGCCGCAGCTCGGCGGGGAGGTCGCCGACGTGGTCGAGCAGCTCGGCGGCGGACACGGGGCCGTCGGCCGCGACGAGCATCGTGTTGGTGTCCTGCACGGGGTCGCGGGCGACGGTCGAGAAGACCGCCCCCATCGTCGCCGAGAGCACCTGCTCGAGCCGGTCGGACGTCTCGGGGTGGCCGACGTTGATGACGACCATCCCGCCCGGCGCCAGGCGCTCCCGCGCGAGCTCGAAGAACTCGCGCGTCGTCATGTAGAACGGGATGTAGGGCTGGCGGTAGGTGTCGACGACGATGAGGTCGAAGTCGCCGTCGGAGGCGCGCAGCCACGGCCGCGCGTCGCCGGTGTGCGTGTGGAGGTTCTCGCCGCGCAGGTCGAACCAGCGGCGCCCCATCTCGGTCAGCTCGCCGTCGATCTCGACCGCGTCGACGCGCGTGGCCGGGAAGTAGTGGCCGTAGGCGCGGGCGATCGTCCCGCCCGCGTTGCCGAGGATCGCCACCCGCCCCGGCGGCTCGGCCGACGCGCCGGCGAACGGCAGCACCAGCGCCTCGTCCCAGTAGTCGCCCGTGAGGTACGAGCCGTCGGCGGGCAGCAGCGAGTGGATCGCCTGGCCCTCGTTGAGCTCCATCCAGCGATCGCCGTCGGCCTTCTCCACGACGCGCGCGTAGCCGTACTCGGTCTCGGCCTCGTCGAGCAGCCGGTCGCCGGGCTCGGCGGCCTTGATCGTGCCCACCGGCAGCGCCAGCAGCACGGCGAGCGCCGCCGGGGCCAGCGCGGCGCGCCGCGCGAGCCCGACCATGGCGATGACCGCCAGCGCCAGCGCGAAGACGAGGAACGTGCGCTTCGTGCCCGCGAACGGGATGAGCACGAGCGCGCTGAGGAACGTGCCGGTCAGCGACCCGAGCGTCGAGACGGCCCACAGCCGCCCGGTGATCGTCCCCGCCTCCTCGACGGCGGCGACGCTGAGGCGCACCGCGTACGGCGAGACCATGCCGAGCACGAAGACCGGCACGGCGATCAGCACGAGCACGGCGAGCAGCGAGCCGATGAACGCGCCGGCCTCGACCGCGTCGAGCGCGTCGACGGCCTCGCCGAGGAACGGCCCGGCGACGAACGGCACGGCGGCGAGCAGCAGCGCGCCGACGAGGACGAGCCGGCACAGCCCGCGCAGCGACGGGTCGCGGTCGGCGGTGCGCCCGCCGATCCAGTAGCCGACCGACAGGGCGACGAGCACCGTCCCGATCGTGTTCGCCCAGATGAGCGTGGAGTCGCCGAAGTACGGCGCGAGCAGCCGCGCCGCGGCGATCTCGGTGCCGAGCGACGAGGCGCCGACGACGAACTCGATCGCGAGGATGCGGCCGGCGAAGGCCCGGGGCCGGGACGAGGTGCTCACACCCACATCCTGGCGAAAGCGCGGCGGACGATGAGGAACGTCCCCGATGTGCGGGCCGCGGCGGCCGGCCAGAGTCGGGCTCCCCGACCCGAGGCTCACGGATGACCACGCTGCTGCTCGTCGCCCGGCTCGCGCTCGCCGCCGTCTTCGCGGCGGCCGCGGCCGGCAAGCTCACCGACCGCCACGGCGCGCGCCAGGCCGCGCGCGAGCTCGGCGTGCCCTCCGCGCTCGCCGGGACCGTGGCGCTCGCCCTGCCCGCGGTCGAGCTCGGCGTGGCCGCGGCGCTGCTGTCCGGCCGCGCGGCCGCCGCGGCCGCCGCGGTCGCCGCGCTCCTGCTGCTCGCGTTCACCGCCGCGCTCGCCGTCGCGCTCGCCCGGGGCCGTCGCGTCGCGTGCCACTGCTTCGGCGAGCTGTCCTCGCGTGCGCCGGCCGGCCCGCGGACGCTCGCGCGCAACGCGGCGCTCCTGGCGGCCGCGCTGGCCGTCGCGATCGCCGGCCGCGACGACGGCGGCCCCAGCGCGATCGCGTGGATCGGCGAGCTCGACGCCGCCACGGGCGCGGCCCTCGCGGTGGCGGTCGTCGCCGTGCTCGCCGCGGCCTGCTGCGCGACGCTCGCCCACCGGCTGCTGCGCTCGCATGGGATCGCGCTCGCCCGGCTCGACGCCATGGAGGCCGCGATGCGCGGCGCCGGCCTGGACGGGCTGCTCGACGAGGCGCTCGCCGCGACGCTCCCGGCGATCGGCCCGCGCGTCGGGGAGCCCGCCCCCGCCTTCGCGCTCGAGCCGGCCGGCGGCGGGGCGCCCGTCTCGCTCGAGCGCCTGCTGGCGCGCGAGCGGCCGGTGCTCGCGGTCTTCGCCGATGCCGAGTGCGCCCCGTGCCGCGCGCTCGTGCCGCGGCTGGCGGCCTGGCAGCGCGAGCACGCCGACCGGCTGTCGATCGCGCTGATCGGCGGCGGCGACCCGGAGCGGATGCTCGCGCTCGCCGCCGAGCACGGCCTGGACGACGCGCTCCTGGACCCGCGCTCGGAGACCTATGCCGCGTACGCCATGGCGGGCACGCCGAGCGCCGTGCTCATCGCCGCGGACGGCACCGTCGCGGCGCCCGGCGCGGCCGGCGCGGCGGAGGTCGAAGCGCTCGTCCGCCGGGCGACCGGCGGGGCGCTGCCGCTCGAGCGGTGGAGCCCCGAGCGGCCGCCCGAGGGGCTCCCGGTCGGCGCCGCGGTCCCCGACGTGACGGTCGAGGCCGGCGACGGCGAGCGCGTGGGGCTGCGCGAGGCCCTCGGGGCGACGCCCGCCGTCGTGCTGTTCTGGAACCCCGGCTGCGGGTTCTGCGATCGCATGCGCGACGACGTCGCCGCATGGCCGGCCGGCGCGCCGAAGCTCGTGGTCGTCAGCCGCGAGCCGGACCCCGACGTCGGCGCTCGGCTGCTCGTCGACCGCGACGGCGCCGCCGCGGCGGCGTTCGACGCCGGCGGCACGCCGATGGCGGTGCTCGTCGACGGCGACGGGCGCGTGGCGACGCCGCTGGCGGCCGGGCGCGACGAGGTCCTGGCGCTCGCCGGCGCCGGGGCGGTGGCCGCGTGATCGGCCGCCGCCGGACGTGGGGTGCCGCGATCGCGCCGGTCGCGCCGCGCATCGACGCGGCCGGACGCCGCGTCGACGCGCTCGCCCGCGAGCTCGCCGCCCCGATCTCGCGCCGGCGCGCGCTCGGCGTGCTCGGCGCCGCCACCGCCGCCGCGGTCCTGCCCGCCGCGATCCGCCCCGGCCGCGCGCTCGCGGCGACGGGACGGGTCACCCCGGGCGGTCCGCAATGCGGCCACATCCGATGCATCCAGGAGGCGGTCTGCTGCCCGGGTCCCTTCGGCCCCAGCCAGTGCTGCCCCGACACGAAGGCGTGGCGCTGCGACAGCGGCGGCGCGTGCCAGCCCACCGGCCTCTGCGACGACGGCCGCGAGTACTGCGGGCACGCGGGCTGCTGCCCCGAGGGCAGCGACTGCGTGAAGGGCCGGTGCACCGAGCCGTGCCCGCCGCGTCACGACCGCTGCGGCTCGACGTGCTGCGGCCCGCGCGAGAAGTGCGAGGACGGCCGGCGCTGCGTGAGGTGCCGCCGGGGCGAGGAGGCGTGCGGGGACACCTGCTGCGGCAAGGGCGAGTTCTGCTGCGACCCGGCGAAGGGGCTCTGCTGCAAGGACGGCAAGGCGAGCTGCTGCTTCGACACCGAGGACGAGCACGGCTTCTGCTGCGCCAAGCCGGCGGAGTGCGCGCGCGAGATCGACGGGCTCGGCGGCGCGATCCGCCCGGACGCCAAGCGCGTCTGCTGCCCGCGGGAGCGGCTCGTGCCGTTCACGCACCGCTTCGGCTGCTGCCCCGCGGGCACCGTGTCGATGGGCGGCAAGCTCATCGTCCTGGCGGGCGGCGGCGACGGCGGCTTCTGCTGCCGCGAGGAGTTCGCGTGCGGCGACACCTGCTGCACGAACAACCAGTACTTCCAGCAGGTCTGCCGTGACGGCCGCTGCGTCGAGGCGGACCCGGCGCGGCGCTGAGGCGCGTGTCTAGCGCCCGCGCGGCAGCAGCCGGCGACCGCGCGCGGCGCGCACGCCGGCGACCGCGGTCGCGACGGTCACGGCCGCGGCCGTCGCGGCCTTGATGAGCCGCATCGGCGCCTCGGGATCGGGGATCGACGCGAAGCGCGTGCCCTCGGGGCCGATCTCGAGATAGCCGACCGGCTTGGCGTCGAGCGTGCCGCCGCCTCCGCCGCCGCCGCCCGCGCCCCCGCCACCGGGGCCGCCGGCGTCGCTGGAGCCCCACCCGCCGCCGCCGGCGAGATGCACCCGCGCAACCGGGATGACCGTGCGCCCGGCCTCGCGGACCGGCTCGCCGTAGCAGAGCCGGACGCCGTTGACGCGGTCGAGCAGCTCGGCGATCGGCGATCGGCGCCACGCCGGCGCCTCGATCGGCGCGGGCGCCGCCACGACGGCGTCCTCGCCCTTGCGGCGCTTCGCCTTCTTGCCGTCCTTCGGAGGCATCAGGCGCGCCCCGCGATCAGTCCTCGTACGGGACGAAGTCCTTCTTCCGCGCCCCGCAGACCGGGCAGAACCACGTGTCCGGGATGTCGGCGAACGCCGTGCCGGCGGGGATGCCGCCGTCCGGATCGCCCTCTTCGGGGTCGTAGATGAAGCCGCAGGACTCGCAGATCCAGCGCTGCATCGTCGAGGTCTCGGTCATGTCGTGAACGGTATCGTCGGCGGCACGATGGAGGAGCTCAACACCAGCGGGACGGTCAGCGTCCCGCGCCCCGCCGCGTCGGTGATCCTCGTCCGCGGCGGCGACGAGGCGCTCGAGGTCCTGCTGGTGCAGCGCACGCCCAAGGCCCGCTTCATGGGCGGCGTGTGGGTCTTCCCCGGCGGGGCGGTCGACGCCGGCGAGGACGAGCGCGCCGCGGCGCTGCGCGAGCTGCGCGAGGAGGCGGCCGTCGAGGTCGGCGACGCCGGCCGGCTCGTGCCCTTCAGCCGCTGGATCACGCCGGCCGAGGTGAAGGTCCGCTTCGACACCTTCTTCTTCGTGACCGAGCTGCCGGACGGCGCCGAGCCGGCGATCGACGGGTCGGAGTGCGTCGCGCTCGGGTGGTTCACCCCGCGCCAGGCGCTCGACGCGCACGCGCGCGGCGAGATCCTGCTCGTCTTCCCGACGATCAAGCACCTCGAGCAGCTCGAGCTGTTCGCCAGCGCCGCGGCGCTCGTCGAGCACGCGCGCGGGCGCGAGGTCCAGCCGGTCGAGCCGCGGGTGGTCGTGGCGGGCGAGACGGCGCGCGTGCTGCTGCCCGGCGACCCGGGCTACGACGACCCGCCGCAGGCCGCCTAGTCGCGGAGCACGCGCGCGCCCGGGTGCGCGTCGCGCACCTGCGCCTCGAGCTCGTCGTCGGCGCCGAGCAGCAGGATGACGTCGGCGTCGAACGTCGCGAGCGCGTCCTGCAGCGCGAGCAGCGGCTCGCTCTCGCCGACCTCGCCGGCGGCCCGCACGCCCTCGGAGCGCAGCTCCTCGACGGCGCGCTCCTCGCGCTGCCGGGCCTCGGCGATGGCCTCGTCGCTGTCGGACATCCAGAACGCCAGCCGCGACCGGTTCAGCGCCGGCGCCACGACGAGGACCTGGGCGTCGCCCAGGCCCTCCTCACCGGGCAGCGCCGCCCGCACGCGAGCGGCGTCCACCGGCTCCTCTGCGAGGACGAGGATCCTCACGGCAGGTCGTTCGCGTCCCTCCGGTAGCGGACCACGTCGCCGAACAGGCTCTTGCACCTGGTGCGGTAGTAGCGCTTCCGCTCGCCGGGGACCTCCCAGCGCGAGCGGCAGAAGAAGTCCCGCTGGCCGGTCGACAGCACGGCCGTGAACGCGCACTCGCGGAAGGGGGCGATCGTCTCCTCCTCGTCGGGGCGGCAGTTGACCCGCTCGCCGACCTCGGCCTTCTGGACCACCACGCGAGCATCTTCGCACGAGAGCTTCTTCTTCTTGATCCACTCGACCTGCGGGGCGAGGTGGTTGACGGGGCAGCCCTGGAGCTTGGCGGCGGACGCCGGCGCCGCGGGGACGAGGAGCGCAGCGAACGCGCCGCAGAGGACGAGCTTCTTCATGGGGAGGAAGCTGCCCCACCGCCGTGTGTGGCAAACGCCACGAGTTCCGGTGCATCGGCTTGCCCGCGGGGTCTGCGGGTAGCGGAGTGCCGTGCTCGCCCGTCTGCCGACCGCCGCGCTCTTCGGCACCGTCGCCTGGCTGCGCGGCCGCCACCGCGCGCTGCATCCGAACGGCGACGCCTACGAGGCCGAGGTCGAGCTCGGCCCCGACGCGCCCGCTCCGCTCGGGCCGTCGCGCACCGTCGCCGCCATCGCCCGCCTCTCGCGTGGCGGCGGGCTGCCCGCCCCGCTGCCCGACGTCCACGGCGTCGCCGTCAAGCTGCCGTCGCTCCACGGCCCCGGCCACGACCAGGACCTCCTGTTCGCCACCACCTGGCGCCGCCACGTCCTGCGACCGGTGCGGCGCTTCGAGCACGTCGAGCACAGCACGATCCTCCCGTTCGAGCTGCCCGGCGGCCGGCGCGTCGTCTTCGGCGCGCTGCCGGACGGCGAGGGCCGCTTCGCGCTGGCCAGCGCACCCGTCCTCGGCGACTGGGGCGAGCCCTGGGGCGAGCTGCGCCTCGGCCGCCGGCTGCCCGCGGTCGTGGCGGAGGAGCTGCGGTTCGACCCGTTCGCGACCGCGCCCGGCCTGCGCCTGTCGGGACCGTTCAGCGAGCTGCGCAGGCCCGCGTATCGCGCCAGCCAGGCCGTTCGGCGCTGACGCGTTCTCCACTTCGTCCAAAACCGGCCCCGGCTCGCGTCAGCGGTGCTACGTTCGCGCCATGAGCACCGAGATCGCCACGCCAACGCTGCAGAACTTCATCGACGGCGAGTTCGCCGATCCGGCAGAGGGGGCGACGACCACGGTGCTCAACCCCGCCACCGGGGAGGCGATCGCCCAGGCGCCCGACTCCTCGGCCGCCGACGTCGACCGCGCGGTCGCCGCCGCGCGCCGCGCCTTCGACGGATGGATGAACACCACCCCGCAGGAGCGCTCGCTGGCGCTGCTCAAGCTCGCCGACGCCGTCGAGGAGCACGCCGACGAGCTCGCCGAGATGGAGGCGCGCAACGCGGGCAAGCCGCTGCAGGCCGTCAAGGACGACGAGATCCCGGTCGTCGCCGACAACCTGCGCTTCTTCGCGGGCGCCGCGCGCATGCTCGAGGGCAAGTCCGCCGGCGAGTACATGGAGGGCTACACGTCGATCATCCGCCGCGAGCCCGTCGGCGTCGCGGGCCAGATCGCCCCGTGGAACTACCCGCTGATGATGGCCGGCTGGAAGATCGGCCCGGCGCTCGCCGCGGGCTGCACCGTCGTGCTGAAGCCGGCGCCGACGACGCCCATGACGACGCTGAAGCTCGCGGAGCTGGCGGCCGAGCTGTTCCCCAAGGGCGTGCTCAACGTCGTCGCCGGCGGCAACGAGGCCGGCGCGCGGATCGTCGAGTCGCCCGACGTCGACATCGTCTCCCTCACCGGCTCCGTCGACACCGGCAAGTGGATCGCCGAGCACGCCGCGCGCACGCTCAAGCGCGTCCACCTCGAGCTGGGCGGCAAGGCCCCCGTCATCGTCTTCGACGACGTCGACATGGAGACGGCGATGGAGACGATCGCCGGCACCGGCTACTACAACGCCGGCCAGGACTGCACCGCGGCCACGCGCGTGCTCGCCTCGGCGAAGGTCTACGACGACGTCGTCTCCGGCCTGGCCGACCAGGCGAAGTCGTACGTCATGGGCGACACGCTGAGCCCCGACACGACGCTCGGCCCGGTGAACTCCGAGCGCCAGCGCGAGCGGGTCACCGGCTTCTTCGAGCGCAAGCCGTCGCACGCGGAGGTCGTCGCCGGCGGCGGCACGCCGGACCTGCCGGGGTTCTTCGTCGAGCCGACGGTCATCGCGAACCTCCAGCAGGACGACGAGATGATCCAGCGCGAGATCTTCGGCCCGGCGATCACCGTCCAGCGCTTCACCGACGAGGCGGAGGCGATCGCGTGGGCCAACGGCACGCCGTACGGCCTGGCCTCCTCGGTCTGGACCCGCGACGTCGGCCGCGCCCTGCGCGTGAGCAAGGCGCTGCGCTTCGGCACCGTGTGGATCAACGACCACATCCCGCTCGTCTCGGAGATGCCGCACGGCGGCTTCAAGCAGTCCGGCTACGGCAAGGACCTGTCGCTGTACGCGCTCGAGGACTACACGGTCGTCAAGCACGTCATGGCCTCGCTGAGCTGATCGCGGCATGCTTGGGGTGAGTGGTTCCGGGGTACGCCGGGCGCGCAACTCCGGAACTTCTCGCCGGACGACGGGTTAGAGTCGCCGGAACGGACCGAACGTGGAAGCCGGCGCACTACACGCACCCGCAGGGCTGAGTCGGATCTCGATCGCGTCGCCGCTGTTGCGGCTGCGCTCCGACGAGCAGCTCGTCGCGCTCTTCCGCGCCGGCAACGAGGAGTCCTTCCAGGTCATCTTCGACCGCTACCGGCAGCGCCTGTTCGCGTACACGCGGCAGATGCTGTCGGGCTCGCGCCAGGACGCCGAGGACGCGCTGCAGGACGTCTTCCTGCGCGCGTACGCGGCCCTGCGCGCCAACGACCGCCCGGTGTCGCTGCGCGCCTGGCTGTACCGCGTCGCCCACAACCGCTGCATCGACCAGCTGCGCCGGCCGACGCCCGCCCAGGCGGACGTCTTCGACATGTCGCGATCGCCGCTGCGCGACCCGCTGCAGGAGACCGAGCGCCGCGAGGACCTGCGCCGGCTCGTCGAGGACGTGCAGCGCCTGCCCGAGGCGCAGCGCTCGGCGCTGCTCATGCGCGAGATCGACGGGCTGAGCTACCAGGAGCTCGCCGACGCGCTCGACGTCACGGTGCCCGCGATCAAGTCGCTGCTGGTCCGCGCGCGCATCGGCCTCGTCGAGGCGATCGAGGCGCGCGACGCCGACTGCGCGGAGATCCGCTCGGACCTGCTCTCGTCGTTCGACCGCGGCGTCCGCGCGAGCGGGCGCGCGCGCCGGCACCTGCGCGACTGCTCCGGGTGTCGCGACTACAAGGCGCAGCTGCGCACGGTCCGCGAGGGCCTCGGCGCGCTGAGCCCCTCCCCCGGCCCGCTCGCGGCGCTGGCCAAGCTCTTCGGCGTCGGCGGCGCCGGCGGCAGCGCGGTGGCGGGCGGCGGCGCGGTGCTCAGCGGCGGCGGCGGCGCGGCGGTCGTCGGCAGCGGCGCCGCGGCGGCGACCGCGTGCAAGGTCGCCGCGATCGTCTGCTCCGCGGCGATCGTCGGCTCCGCGGCGGGCGCGGGCGAGCGGGCGCTGCACCGCGACGGCGCGCCCGATCCGGCGGCGAGCGCGGCGACGGCGGCCGAGCCGGCCGCGAGCGCGGCCGTGCCGATGCCGCCGCTGGCGGGCTTCCACGCGCTGACGACCGCCGAGCCCGACCGCGAGCCGCGAGCGGTCGCCGCCGCGCAGGCGGCGCTGCCCTTCGAGGTCGGCCAGCCGAGCGCCGCGGTCGCGTCCGACCGCAGCGTCGTCGTGCCCGATCGCGCCTTCCACGAGGCCCCCTCGGCCGCGGTGGCCGCCGAGCGCCCGCGGACGGCGAGCGGCGCGACGCTCGAGCCGACCGACGACCCGCTCATCGCCGGGGAGGCCACCGACGTGCTCGTCGAGAAGGACGGCACGGCGACGACCAGCTCGCCCGACACGGCGACGACGACCACCACCTCCGGCACGACGACCACGACGTCGACCCCGAGCGGGTCCGGGACCACCACGCCGTCGGGCACGGCCACCGGCACGACCACCGGGACCACCACCACGTCGAGCAGCATGAGCGCGCAGAGCCCGGCGCCGACCGGGGCGAGCCCGTCGGCGAGCGGCACGAGCGGCACGTCGACGACCGCGGCGTCGACGACGCAGCCGTGAGCGACGGACCGCCCGAAGGCGGGCCGACGCCGAGCCCGGTCCAGCGCTACCTCGCCACGCTCGACCACGAGGAGCTCGTCGTCCGGCGCGGCCGGCGCTCCGGGCTCTACTCGATCGTCGCGGTCCACTCGACGATCCGCGGCCCCGCGCTCGGCGGCTGCCGCATGTGGTCCTACGACGACTCGCGCTCGGCCGTCCGCGACGCGCTGCGGCTCTCGCGCGCGATGACGTTCAAGTCGTCGGTCGCCGGCCTGCCGCTCGGCGGCGGCAAGGGCGTGATCATGCTGCCGGCCGGCGGCCGGCCGCCGAGCGCGGCGCGCCGCCGCGACGCGCTGCTGGACTTCGGCGAGACGGTCGAGTCGCTCGGCGGCCGCTACATCACCGCCGAGGACGTCGGGACGTCGGCGCGGGCGATGGAGGTCATCGCGCGCAGCACCTCGCACGTGACGGGGCTGTCGCGCACCCGCGGCGGCTCAGGCGACCCGTCGCCGTGGACGGCGCTCGGCGTCGAGGAGGCGATCCGGGCGTCCGTGGAGCGAGCGTTCGGCGACGGCTCGCTGCGCGGCCGCAGCGTGGCGATCGTCGGCCTCGGCCACGTCGGCAGCCGGCTCGCGCGGCTCTGCGCGAAGGCCGGCGCCGAGCTGGTGGTCTCCGACGTCGACCCGGCTCGCCGCGCGCTGGCCGCGGACCTCGGCGCGCGCTGGATGGAGCCGGCCGACGCGCTCTTCGCCGAGGTCGACGTCGTCGCCCCGTGCGCGCTCGGCGGCGTGCTCGACGACGAGACGGTGCCGCAGCTGCGCTGCGCGGTCGTGGCCGGCGCGGCGAACAACCAGCTCGAATCGGACGACGTCGCGGAGCTGCTGCAGGAGCGCGGCATCCTCTGGGCGCCCGACTTCGTCGCCAACGCCGGCGGCATCATCAACATCTCCGTCGAGCTGGAGCCCGAGGGCTACGACCCGAAGCGCGCCCGCGTCCGCGTGCGCGGGATCGGCGACACGCTGCGCCAGGTCTTCGACGACGCCGAGGCCGCGGGCGTCAGC
>DASTRJ010000069.1:0-19409 GCA_035761245.1 Capillimicrobium sp.
GACGCCGGACCTCATCACGACGGCGAAGGGCATCACGTCGGCCTACGCGCCGATGGGGGCGGTGTTCGTCTCCGACAAGGTCGCCGAGCCGCTGCACCGGCCGAAGGCGACGCTGCTGCACGGCATCACGTTCGGCGGCCATCCGCTGAGCGCGGCGATCGCGCTGCGGTCGGTCGAGATCTTCGAGCGCGACGGCGTGCTCGAGAACGTGCGCGCCAACGAGGCCTACTTCGGCGAGCGCATGCGGACGCTGCACGAGCTGCCGATCGTGGGCGACGTCCGCGGCGCCGGCTACTTCTGGGCGGTCGAGCTGGTGCCCGACGGCCACGAGGGGCGCTTCGACGCCGACGAGCGCGAGCGGCTGCTGCGCGGCTTCCTGCCGGGTCAGCTGCTGCGCAGCGGGCTGATCGCGCGCGGCGACGACCGCGGCGACACGGTCGTGCAGGTCGCCCCGCCGCTCATCTCCGACCGCGAGGTGCTCGACGAGCTCGTCGAGCGGCTGCGCGAGGTGCTGGTGGCGGTGTCGGAGCACATGGGCATCGCCGTGGCGGCGCGCGCCTGACGCGGTCAGGGCTGCGCGCCGTCAGAGCTGCCCGGAGACGTCCTGGTCGACGTCGGCCTTGCGCAGGACGATGCGCGTCTCGGTCTGCGCCGCGCCGCCGCGGCGCCGGATGGCCCGGACGGTCTGGTCCAGCTCGTCGGCGCTGTGGCACGCCACGCGGACGTGGTAGTCGAAGCGCCCGGTCACGAACGCCAGCTCGCGGACGGCGGGCAGCGACGCGCAGAACGCCTCGAACTGCTCCGGCTCGGCCGTCGGCAGGAGCCGGACGTCGACGAACGCGTCGAGGCTCCGGCCGACCTTGGGCAGGTCGAGGACCGCCGCGTAGCCGGTGATCACCCCGGCCCGCTCGAGCCGGCGGACGCGGTCGGCGGCGCCGTGAGGGCTGAGCCCGACCGCGTCGCCGAGGCTGGCGAAGGACGCTCTTCCGTTCCGGAGGAGCAGATTGAGGATTTTGAAGTCTGTCTCGTCGAGCATCGTGGAATCGATCCTATCTCGCGCGAAGTCTTGAAGGACCCACGCCATCGGCCGGATGATCTGCGTCATGCGAATCGGGGTGGTCACGGAGATCAAGCCGCAGGAGCGCCGCGTGGCGCTCACGCCGGCGGGCGCGCTCGAGCTGACGCGCGCAGGGCACGAGGTGCTCGTGCAGGCAGGCGCGGGGGAGGGGTCGGGCTTCGCCGACGCCGCCTACGCCGACGCGGGCGCGCGGCTCGTGCCCGAGGCCGCCGACGTCTGGTCGTCGGCCGAGCTGCTGCTGAAGGTCAAGGAGCCGATCGCGCCCGAGTACGGGCTGCTCAACCCGGACGCCGTGCTGTTCACCTACCTGCACCTGGCGCCGGATCCCGAGCTGACGACGGCGCTGCTGCGCTCCGGCACGACCGCGATCGCCTACGAGACCGTCGAGGACGAGCGCGGCGCGCTGCCGCTGCTCGCGCCGATGAGCGAGATCGCCGGCCGCCTCGCGACGCAGGCCGGCGCCTACTGGCTCCAGGCGCCCTACGGCGGCAACGGCACGCTGATCGGCGGCGCGCCCGGCGTGGCGCCGGCGAAGGTGCTCGTGATCGGCGGCGGCGCGGTCGGCACGCACGCGGCGCGCGTGGCGGTCGGCATGGGCGCCGACGTGACGATCCTCGAGCGCTCGCTTCCGCGCATCCGCCAGCTCGAGGAGCTGTTCGGTGCGAGCGCCCGCGTGCTCATGAGCGACACGCTGACGCTGCGCGAGGAGCTCGCGGTCAGCGACCTCGTCGTCGGCGCGGTGCTGATCCCCGGCGCGAAGGCCCCGCACCTCATCACGCGCGGCGACCTGGCGGCCATGAAGGACGGCTCCGTCATCACCGACGTGGCGATCGACCAGGGCGGCTGCGCCGAGACCTCGCGGCCGACCACGCACGCCGAGCCGACGTACGTCGTCGACGGCGTCGTGCACTACTGCGTGGCGAACATGCCTGGCGCCGTGCCGGTGACCTCGACGCGCGCGCTGACGAACGCGACGCTGCCGTACGTGCTGCGGCTCGCGGCCGGGGTCGACGCCGCGCTCGAGGCCGACCCGGGCCTCGCCAAGGGCCTCAACGTCCGCGCCGGCGAGATCCGCAACGCGAGCGTCGCCGAGGCCTACGCGGCGGCGACGTCGCTCGCCGCGGCCTGAGCGCCGCCGCGCGGCGAGGTGGTTCGCGTTGCCCTCGCTGGGCGAGGGCAACGCGGATCACGTCTGAGCGGCGGTTGCCGGCCGAGCGTGGTTCAGCCCTCGCCGCGGAGCGCACGTGAGCGCCAGGCGCGCGGCTCCACCGCCCGCGGCAGCGTGAAGAACACGAGCCGCCGCAGCGCGCGGCTCACCGGATCGGCGCGGCGGCCGCGCTCCTCGGCCGCCTCGGCGCGCTCGGTCGCGCGGCGCACGACGGCGCCGCCGAGCGAGCGCAGCGGCTCGGGCGGGAGGTAGCCCGGCGGCCCGCCGACCAGCCCGCACGCGGTGTACTCGTCGCGCACGCCGAGCGCCAGGCGCCCGAGCACCCGGCCCAGGAGCGCGCTCGGCGCGACGCCGTTGCCGCTGAAGCCGGTCGCGTAGTGGACGTTGCCGTGGTCGCCGAGCGAGCCGGCGAAGGGCAGGTGGCCCGGAGCGCGGTCGACCGCGCCGCCCCACGCATGGGTGAGGCGCACGTCGGCGAGCTGCGGGAACCAGCGCCGGAAGCCGTCGGCGACGACGGACACGGTCCGCGGGTCGACGGTGTGGCGCGGCAGCACGCGCCCGAACGAGCCGACCGCTCCGCCGCCGCGGCCGAACGCGATCCGGCCGTCGCGCGTGACCTGCGCGTAGTGCACGAGCAGGCGCGTGTCGCCGAGCAGTTCCCCGCCGGTCCAGCCGAGCTCGGCGATCCGCTCCGGGATCGGCTCGGTGAGCACGATGTGGCTGCCGATCGGCACCACCGCGCGCCGCAGCTCGCGCAGCCGCGCCGCCCACGCGCCGAGCGCGAGCACGACCTGGCCCGCCTCGACGCTCCCCGCCGGGGTGCGCACGATCGCCGGCGCGCTGCGCTCGAGCGAGATCATCGGCGTGCCCTCGTGGATCCGCACGCCGCGGCGCAGGAGCGCCCGCCGCATCCCCCGCGCCAGCAGCGCCGGCTGGACGGCCGCCGCGTCGGTCAGCAGCGCCCCGCCGATGACGACCGGCGAGCCGGTCCGCGCCCGCAGCTCCGCGGCCGTCAGGCGCCGGACGAACCCGGGCCGTCCCACGGCCTCGCCGGCCGCGATCGGCGCGTCGATCGCGCGCAGCTGCGCCTCCGCCGTCGCGGTCCACAGCGAGCCGGAGCGCCGCAGGTGGCAGTCGATCTCCTCCTCCTCGCAGAGCGCGGCGATGCGGTCGATTGCGGCCGACGACTGCTCGGCGAGCCAGGCGCCGTGCTCGGGGCCGAAGCGCTCGACCAGCTCGTGCAGCTCGTCGAACCAGCTCGTCGCCCAGCCGCCGTTGCGCCCGCTGGCGCCGAACCCGCAGCCCTCGGCGTCGAGCAGGACCACCGACGCGTCCGGGGCCCGCTCGGCGATCTCGAGCGCCGTCCACATCCCGACGAACCCGCCGCCGACGATGCAGACGTCGGCGCGCACCACGCCGGTGAGCGGCGGGCATGCGGCCGCCGCCCCGTTCTCGCGCGCGAGCGCCTGCTCGAGCCAGTAGACGGGGCCGATCATGCGGGGCGGAACCCGTCGCGCGGGGCCGGCTCGGCGTGCTTGAGCATGAGGTGCTGGGTGACCGAGTACTCGAGCACGGCCTCCTCGGAGAGGTCCTTGCCGAAGCCCGACTGCTTGAGCCCGCCGTGCGGCGCCTCCGAGGCGATCGGCAGGTGGTCGTTGACCCACACCACCCCGAACTCGAGCTTCGGGCCGATCCGCAGGGCGCGCCCCACGTCGCTCGTCCACACCGACGAGGCCAGGCCGTAGTCGACGTCGTTGGCGAGCCGCACCGCGTCGGCCTCGTCCTCGAACGGCAGCACGGTCACGACCGGGCCGAACACCTCGCCCTGCACGATCTCGGAGCGCTGGTCGGCGGCGGCGACGAGCGTCGGCGGGTAGAAGAAGCCCGCGCCGCCCGGCAGCTCGCCGCCGCACAGCACCTCGCCGCCGTCGCGCCGCGCGCGCTCGACGAACCCGTGCACGCGCTCGCGATGCTCGCGCGAGATCAGCGGGCCGATGTCGGTCTCGGGATCGGCCGGCGCGCCGACGCGCACGGCGCGCAGCGCCTCGCGCAGCGCCTCGACCGTGGCGTCGTAGGCGCGGCGCTCGACGTACACGCGCGTCGCGGCCGTGCAGTCCTGCCCGCTGTTGTACGTCGCGCCCAGCGCGGCGCCCGCGGCGGCCGCCTCGAGGTCGGCGTCGGCGAAGACGAGCACCGGCGCCTTGCCGCCGAGCTCGAGATGCAGCCGCTTCAGCGTCGGCGCCGCGCCCGCCATGATCCGCCGGCCGGTCTCGGTGGAGCCGGTGAGCGAGATCATCGCCACGTCCGGGTGCTCCACGAGCGCCGAGCCGACCCGCGCGTCGCCGGTCACGGCCGAGCAGGCGCCGTCGGGCAGCCCGGCCTCGGCGAGCAGCTCGACGAGCCGCAGCGTCGCGCGCGGCGTGCCCGGCGCCGGCTTGATCACCACCGAGCATCCGGCGGCGAGCGCCGGCGCGAGCTTCCACACGGCCATGATCAGCGGGAAGTTCCAGGGGGCGATCGCGCCGACGACGCCGACCGGTCGGCGGGTGAGCATCGACGTGTAGCCGGCCGACAGCCGCCCGGCGCCCGTCCCGGCCAGCGAGCGCGCGGCGCCCGCGAAGAAGCGCACGTTGTCGATCGCGAACGGCAGCTCGCCATCGCGCGCGACGACCACGGGCTTGCCCGTCTCGGCCACCTCGAGCGCGACGAGCTCGTCGGCGTGGCGCTCGACGAGGTCGGCCCAGCGCAGCAGCACCCGTGCGCGCTCGCCGGGGGTCGCCTCGCCCCACTCGGCGAGCGCGGCCTTCGCCGCCCGGACCCGCGCCTCGAGCTCGTCGCACGTCGTGTCGGCGACCCGCGCGACCTCCTCGCCCGTCGCCGGGTCGACGATCGCCCGCTCAGGCATGGGCGGCCACCGGGCCCTCCGCGGCGACGACGACGCCGTCGGCGTCGTCGAAGCCGACGGAGACGTCGTCGCCCGCCGTCAGCGGGGCGCCGTCCCAGCGCGCCGGGACGCGCACCTGCACGATCTTCCCGTCGGCCAGCTCGACGACGTACTTGCGCGCCGTGCCGAGGTAGACGACCTCGAGCACGCGCCCGTCGTGCACGGTCGCGACGTCGCGCAGCCCGCCCCGCGGCGCCAGGTGCAGCTTCTCCGGGCGCACGACGACGACGCCGTCGCCCGCCGGCGCCGGGAACTCGTTCGCCTCGCCGAGGAAGCCGGCCACGAACCGGGTGGCCGGCCGCTCGTAGAGCTCGTCGGGGGCGCCGATCTGCTCGATGCGCCCGTCGCGCATGACCGCGATCCGGTCGGCCATCGTCAGCGCCTCCTCCTGGTCGTGGGTGACGACCACGAACGTGATGCCGACCTGGTGCTGCAGGCGCTTGAGCTCGATCTGCATCTCGCCGCGGATCTGGCGGTCCAGCGCCGAGAGCGGCTCGTCGAGCAGCAGCACCCGCGGCCGGCGGACGAGCGCCCTGGCGAGCGCGACGCGCTGGCGCTGGCCGCCCGACAGCTGCGCGGGCCGGCGGGCGCCGAGGTGCCCGAGCTGCACCTGGGCGAGCGCGTCGGCGGCGCGCTCCCGCGCCTCGGCCTTCGGCACCTTGGCCATCTTCAGCCCGTACATCACGTTCTGCTCCACCGTCATGTGCGGGAACAGCGCGTAGGACTGGAACATCATGTTCAGCGGTCGCCGGTACGGCTTGACCCCGACGAGGTCGGACCCGTCGAGCAGCAGCGCGCCGTCGTCGGGCGTCTCGAAGCCGGCGAGCATCCGCAGCAGCGTGGTCTTGCCGCAGCCGGACGGCCCGAGCAGCGCGAAGAACTCGTTCTCGCGGATGACGACCGAGACGTCGTCCACGGCGGTCACGTCGCCGAAGCGCTTCGTGACGTGGTCGATCTGGATCATGCGGGGTCCTCCGAGCCGCGCAGCCGCAGGGCGACCAGCATCAGCACGAGGCTGACGCCGACCACGACGGTGGCGGCGGCGTTGATCTCCGGGGTGATGCCGAAGCGGACCATCGAGTAGACCTGGATCGGGAAGGTCACCGTGGTCCCGGCGGTGAAGAAGGCGATGACGAACTCGTCGAGCGAGAGCGTGAACGCCACGAGCGCGCCCGCGACGACGCCGGGCGCGATCGCCGGCAGCGTCACGTGGCGGAACGTCTGCAGCTCGTTGGCGCCGAGGTCGAGCGACGCCTCGACCGTCGAGTCGTCGAAGTGGCGCAGGCGGGTGCGGACGATCGCGGCCACGAAGGCGATCCCGAAGACGGCGTGGCCGAGGATCACCGACCACAGCCCCAGCCCGACGCCGAGCCACTGGGTGAAGACGAGGTTGTAGAAGCTCAGCAGCGCGATCGCCAGGACGATGTCCGGCACGACCATCGGCACGTACGCGACGGCGTCCAGCCCGCTGGAGCGCACGGCCCGCTCCAGGCCGAAGGCCAGCAGCGTGCCGAGCACGACCGAGATGATCGTCGCCCACACCGCGACGATGAGCGTGTTGAGCGCCGAGTCCAGCAGCGCGTCGTTGTGCGCGAGCTGCTCGTACCAGCCGGTGGTGAAGCCGCCCCACGACGTCGGCAGACCGCTGGCGTTGAACGACAGCACGACGAGCACGGCGATCGGCAGGTAGAGGAAGACGACCGTCGCGCCGAAGACGAGGCCGACCGGCCAGCTGCGGCGGCTACGCATCGGCGACGCCCTCCCTGCGGTCGCGGGCCATCGTGCGCGCCTGCACGACGAGGACGATCGTCATGAGCGCGATGACCGCCAGCGCGAGCGTCGCGCCGAACGGCCAGTCGCGCGCCTTGAGGAACTGGACCTGGATGAGGTTGCCGACCATCGACTGCCGGCCGCCGCCGAGCAGGTCGGGGACGATGAAGTTGCCCAGCGAGGGGACGAAGACGAACAGGCATCCGGCGACCACGCCGGTGCGCGTCAGCGGCAGCGTTACGGTGAGGAACGCGCGCCAGCCGCTGGCCCCGAGGTCGGTCGCGGCCTCGCGCAGCTCCGGCGAGAGCCGCTCGATCGCCGCGTAGAGCGGCAGGATCATGAGCGGCAGGTAGCCGTAGACGAGCCCGAGGACGATCGAGAACTCGTTGTAGAGGAGCTTCACGGGCTCGTCGACGATCCCGATCCCGGTGAGGGCCTCGTTGACGAGCCCCTGGTCGTTGAGCAGGACCATCCACGCGTAGGTGCGGATCAGCAGGCTCGTCCAGAACGGCAGCACGACGACGACGAGCAGGACGGTCCGCCACTTCCGCGGCCGCGTGGCGATGAACCACGCGGCGGGGTAGCCGATGAGCAGCGACACGGCCGTCGCCTCGACCGCGACCCGCACCGAGAACCACACGACGTCGAGGTAGATGGGGTCGAAGAGCCGCTCGAAGTTGTCGAGGTTCAGCTCGTAGACGACCCCGCCGTACGTCCCGCGGCGGAACAGGCTGTAGGCGAGGATCAGGCCCACGGGCACGACCAGCAGCACGATCCACCACGAGAGGGCTGGACCGAGCAGCAGGCCGCGCCGGGCCCGTGACGACCGGGCGCTGCTCATCGGCTGGTGGAGCTAGCTCGTGATCTCGGTGACGATCCGCGTCCACGTCGGCTGTGCGTCGCCGAGGTCGCGGAGGTTCTCCTGCTCGAGCAGCGTCTCCGGCGGGATGCCGAGGTTCGGGAACTGCTTCTTGAGCTTCGGGTCGAGCTGCTCCATCGCCGCCTGGTTCGGCGTGTTGTAGGTCAGCAGGTCCACGATGCCCTGCCCGCTCTCGGGCCGCAGCACGTAGTTGATGAACTCGAACGCCTCGTCCTTGTTGGGCGAGGACTCCAGCACGACCATCGTGTCGGCCCAGAGGTCCGAGCCCTCCTCGGGGACGACGAACTCGATGCGGTCGTCCTCGGCGATGCCGTAGTTGCACCAGCCGTCCCACGCCTCGACGAGGTTGGCCTCACCCGAGACGAGCTTGGAGTAGAACGTCGTGTCGTCGTAGGCGAGCAGCTGGTCCTTGGTCTTCAGGAGCAGGTCGCGCGCCTCCTCGAGCTCGCCCTCGTCGGTGGTGTTGGCGCTGTAGCCGAGTGCCTTGAGCGCCGGCAGCATGAGCCAGCGGTCGGTGGCGAGCATCGTGACCTTGCCCTCGTTCTCCGGGGCCGGGTCGAGGAGGTCGTTCCACGAGGTCGGCTTCTCGGGGACGAGGTCGGAGCGGTAGCAGATGCCGGTCGTGCCCCAGGTGTAGGGGACCGAGTACTGGTTGCCCGGGTCGTAGGGCAGCTCGTTGGCCTCGGGATAGAGGTTCTTGAGGTTCGGGATCTTGCTGTGGTCGATCTCGGCCGCCCAGCCGCGCTTGTGCAGCGCCTCGGCGAACTGGCCGGAGACGAAGACGATGTCGTAGCCGGAGCCGCCGGAGGCCTCCAGCTTGCCCATGATGTCCTCGTTGGTGGCGTGCTTGGCCAGCTTGACCTTGACGCCGGTCTCCTTCTCGAAGCCGGGGATCAGCCCCTTGGGGGTGTAGGCGTCCCAGTTGGAGATCGTCAGCGTGCCGTCGCCGGAGCCGGTCGGCTCGGACGCCGTCGTCTCCGCGCCCCCGCTCGTCGTGTCGCTCGTCTCGACCTCCGCGCCGCAGGCGGCGACGCCCGCCGCCATCGCGCCCAGGGCCAGCACCGTGGCCACTCGTCTCATGCCTCCGTCCTCTCTGTCCGTGACACCTGCTCGATCAGGTCGGCGGCCCGGACGGTGCCGGGGCTCGCCTGCAGCCGCCGGGACACCCCGGCGAGCCGCTCCTTCAGGGCGCTGTCGGCCAGCAGCCGGCCGGCTGCCGCCCTCAGCTCGTCCGGCGCGTGGCCGTACGTGTCGAGCCGGATCCCCCAACCGGTCTCGTGGACCCGCTGCGCGTTGTCGTACTGGTCCCAGAACAGCGGCAGCACGATCATCGGCTTGCCGAAGTGGAAGCACTCGGTGACCGTGTTGTTGCCGCCGTGGGTGATGACCAGGTCGACCTGCGGCAGGATCGACGTCTGCGGGAGGAACTCCGCGCCGACCATGTTGTCCGCCAGGCGCAGCTCCTCGTGCTGCGGCCCCATCGACACGATCACGCGGTACGGCGTGCCGGCGAGGGTGTCGATGAGGGTCTGCATGAGCCCGGTGTCGGCCGACCCCAGCGAGCCGAGGCTCAGGTAGACGAGCGGGCTGTCGCCGCTCGCCAGCGGCTCGGGCAGCTCCCACGCGTCGTCGGTGGCGCGCACGCTGGTCTCCAGCCGCTGCCACGTGCCGTTCAGGGGCCGCTCGCGGGCGTAGTCGACCTCCGCGGGGTAGAGCCAGAGGTTCAGCCACGGCGACTCGTGGATGAACTCGAGGTCCGGCAGCGGCGGGGCGCCGCGCTCCTGGACGAACGCGTCGAAGGCGGCGTGCATCTCCCCGTGGGTCCGCCGGTACTCGTCCCAGTAGGCGGCCCAGCCGGAGCGGTCGTCGACCGGGTAGCCGGAGAACGGCGGCGGCACCGCCGGGTCCTTCACCTCGGCGGGGTTGCAGGAGACGATCCGCACCCACGGGCGGCCGGACGCCGGCAGCGCGGGGAAGGCGACGACGTTGTCCTCGACGATGACGTCCGGCTGGACGTCGTCGATGATCTCGCGCAGCCGGTCGTCGACGTAGCGCGCGCCGTCGACGAGCGCCTGGAACGTCGGCGCGATGAAGCCCTCGAGCTGCTCGATCGTCGGCTTGCGGAAGACCGGCGCGGTGTCGCGGATGAAGTCCTTCCAGAACTGCCCGGGCTCCTCCTCGGCCTCGGGCGGCGGGCCGAGGCGCATGAGGCGCTCCTCGAAGCCCTTGGCCTCGAGCGTCCCGGCGAACGACTCCTCGACGATGAAGACGACGCGGTGACCGCGGCGGCGCAGCACGTCGCCGATGCCGACGCAGTTGTTCGTCGGGCCGTAGGCGCCTTCGGGGAAGAAGGCGATGGTCTTGGGCTCGTCGCTCACGCAGGGTCCTCCTCGGGGCCGGCGCCGCTGCCGTCGTCGGCGATCGCGACCTCGCCGACGCCCCAGCCGTACGCCATCTTGTGGATCTCCAGGACGAAGAAGGACTCCGTCGACACGACGCCGTCGACGGCGTGGAGCCGGTGGTTGAGCAGCTCCCGGAAGTGCGCGGTGTCGCGGCAGACGACCTCGACGATGACGTCGAAGGAGCCGGCGATCGCGGCGACGTAGGACGTCTCGGGGAACGCGGTGACCGCCTCGCAGACCGCGTCGACGGTGCCCGGGCGCAGCTTGAGCCCGATGAGCGCCATGCGGTCGAAGCCGATGCGCAGCGGGTCGGCGATGCCGACGACCTGCAGCATCCCGCTCTGCTCGAGCCGCTGCGCGCGGTACCGGACGACGCTCTCGGACACGCCGATGTCGGCGGCGATGCGGCTGTACGGACGGCGCCCGTCGGCCTGCAGCGCGCCGATGATGCGCTTGTCGACGTCGTCGAGCGTGTGAGATTGATCTTTCGGCAAGTACGCCAGCCCTCAGCTGCGAATCCCTCTACTCCTTGGCTTAGGATTACCGGATTCCGCAGATCGGTGTCAAGGAGCTGCAGGCGGCGCGCTGGTTCGCCGGCAAGGGGCGGTCGATCGCGTCGATCGACGAGGTCGACGCGTTCGCGCTCGACCGCGCCGGCGACGGCGCTCGCGTGCTCGCGATCGCCGACGTCGCCTACGCCGACGGCGGGCGCGAGCGCTATCTGATGGCCGAGGCGCTCGCCGGCTCGTGGGCGGCGCTGCTCGGCGCGCTGCGCGAGGGGCCGCTGCACGGCGCGCACGGGCGGCTCGAGCTGCGGCCCGGGCCGGCGCTCGACCGGCTGTCGGGCGAGCTGGAAGGCGAGGCGGTGCCGGCCGCCGACCAGAGCAACACGCTCGTGGGGCTCGGCGGGCGGCTGCTGATCAAGGCCTACCGGCTGCTCCAGGCGGGGCCGCATCCCGAGGTCGAGCTGTGCGCCGCACTGGACGGCACCGGCGCGCCGGTCCCCGCCTTCGCCGGCTCGATCCACCACGTGGCCGCCGACGGCTCGGACACCGCGATCGCGCTGCTGCAGGAGCTCGTCCCGGAGGCCGAGGCGGGCTGGGAGGCGCCGATCCTGCGCGCCGCGGCGGTGCTGCGCGGCGGCGGCGCGCCCGATGCCGCCGCCGTCGGCGAGTACCGCGCCGCGGGCGCCGCCGTCGCGCGGCTGCACGCCGCGCTCGTCGCCGTCTCCCCGCCTCGGGTCGCCGACGACGCGGTGGCGGCGGGCTGGCACGCCGCCGCGCTCGCGGCGCTCGACGCCGCCGCGGCCGTCGACCCCGTGGCGGCAGGGCGCCGGGACGCGATCGCCGCGCGGCTGGCCCCGCTGCGGCGCGCGGCGGGAACGCCGATGACGCGCGTCCACGGCGACCTGCACGTCGCGCAGCTGCTGCGCTCGCCCGGCGGGCTGCGGGTGATCGACTTCGAGGGCGACCCGACGCGCCCGCTGGCCGAGCGGCGGCGGCCGGACACGCCGCTGCGCGACCTCGCCTGCCTGCTGCGCTCGGTCGAGCACGTCGGCTGGGCGGCCGCGCGACGCGTGGCGGACCCGCCCGATCCCGAGGCCTGGATCCGCGCGGCGACGGCGGCGACGCTCGCCGGCTACGGCGCCGCGCCGGACCGCGAGCTGCTCGCCGCGCTGGAGCTCGCCAAGAGCTGCCAGGAGCTGATCTACGCCCACCGGGTCGTGCCCGAGTGGGCCTACGCCCCGCGCGCCGGGCTCGAGGCCCTGCTGCGCCGACTGGAGGACGCCGATGGACCCTGACCTCTTCCTGCAGGACGTGCTGGCCGAGCCGGAGACGCTCGCCGGCGTCCTCGACGCCTACGCGGGCGACGGCTCGCCGCTGCGCGCGCTCGGCGCCGACCCGCTCGCCGGCCGCCGCGTCGCGCTGATCGGCATGGGCAGCTCGCGCTTCGCGGCGATCCCGGTCGCCGCGGCGCTGCGCGCGCGCGGGGTCGCGGCGGTCGCCGAGTACGCGTCGGCGCAGGAGATCACGGCGCCGGGCCCGGACGTGCTGGCGATCGGCATCTCGGCGACCGGCACGACGCCGGAGACCGTCGAGGCGCTCGAGCGCCATCGCGGGATCTCGCGGACGGTCGCGATCACGAACTGCCCGGACGGGCCGCTGGCGGCCGCGGCCGACGTCGTCCTGCCGATGCACGCCGGCGAGGAGCGCGGCGGCGTCGCCTGCCGCACGTTCCAGGCGACGGTCGCGATCCTGCGGCTGCTGGCCGGCGCCGACCCGGCGCGGCTGGCGCGCGCCGTCGACGCGCAGCGGGCGCTGCTCGACGCCCGCGGCGACTGGCTCGAGCCGCTGCTCGCCACGCTCGCGCCGGTCCACACCGTCTACGCGGTCGCGCCCGCCGAGCGCCTCTCCTCGGCGCTCCAGTCGGCGCTCATGTTCCGCGAGGGCCCCCGCGTGGCCGCCGACGCGGCCGAGACGGGCGACTGGCTCCACGTCGACGTCTACCTGTCCAAGCATCCCGGCTACACCGCGCTCGTCTTCGGCGGCTCGCGCTTCGACGCGGGGCTCATGGAGTGGGCGCGCGAGCGGGCGTCGACCATCGTGGCGATCGGGCCGGCCGTCGACGGGGCCGCGCTGCACCTGCCGTTCGCGCACGCCGGCGACCCACTCGTGGCGTCGCTCGTCGAGGTGTCGATCGCCGAGCTCGCCGCCGCGACGTGGTGGCGTCGCCGTCTGGACGCCGACGCCATGCCGTAGCGACCGGCGACATGATGACGCCGCGTCATGTAGGGTCGCCGACGGAACGGCTCCCACGGACGGAAGGCGCCCATGCTCAACCGACGACAGCTCCTGCAATCGGCCGCGGCCGCCGCCCCGGCCGTGCTGCTCTCGCGCGGCGCGACCGCCGCGCGGGCGCAGATCCCGCCGAGCGCGGCGGGGATGAACGTGATCGTGTTCATCACCGACCAGGAGCGGGCGATCCAGCACTTCCCGTCCGGCTGGTCCGAGCGCAACCTGCCCGCGACGACCCGGCTGCAGCGCAACGGCGTCACGTTCGAGCGCGCGTTCACGAACGCCTGCATGTGCTCGCCCGCGCGGGCCACCCTGCTCACCGGCCTGCTGCCCGCCCAGCACGGCGTGAAGTACACGCTCGAGGAGAACATGCCGGCCGGCGAGTACCCGCAGGTCGAGCTGTCGACGGAGCTCGAGAACCTCGCCTCGGTCGCCGCCGCCGCCGGCTACGAGGTCGTCTACAAGGGCAAGTTCCACCTCACCAAGCCCGCCGGCGACGACTGGGCCCCCGGCGACCTCGGCCGCTACGGCTTCCAGCGCTGGAACCCGCCGGACGCCGGCGCCGACCAGAGCATCGCCGAGGCCGGCGGCGGCACGACCGACCACGACGGGCGCTACATGAACGACGACGGCGACGTGGCCGCCGGCCAGGAGGGCGTGCTCGCGTACCTCGACGGGCCGGCCGGGCAGAGCGGCAAGCCGTTCTTCCTCATCGTCTCGCTCGTCAACCCGCACGACGTGCTGATGTACCCGCGCAACTACGAGGAGGCGGGCTACGACGACGACTGGCTCGACGGCGACATCAGGCTGCCGGCGACGGTCGACGAGGACCTCTCGACGAAGCCGACCGCGCAGGCGCAGTTCCTGCGGATCTTCCGGCTCTCCGGGATCCTCGGCACGCGGCAGCGCAAGCGCGCGTACCTGCGCTTCTACGCCAACCTCATGCGCTCGTCGGACCGCTACCTCCAGCAGATCCTCGACGTGCTCGACCGCCGTGGCCTCACCGACAGCACGCTGGTCATCAAGACCGCCGACCACGGCGAGATGGGGCTGGCGCACGGCGGCCTGCGGCAGAAGAACTTCAACGTCTACGAGGAGACGCTGCGCATCCCGCTCGTCTACTCGAACCCGCGCCTGTTCCCGCGGGCGCGCCGCTCGCGCGAGCTGGTGTCGCACGTCGACTTCCTCCCGACGATCGCCAGCCTGATCGGCGCGCCCCGCTCCGCCCGCGGCGACTGGACCGGCGTCGACTACGCCCGCCACGTGCTCGGCTCGGCGAAGGGGCCGGTCCAGGACCACGTCGTCTTCACCTTCGACGACTTCCAGGCCGGCCAGGACAGCGGCCCGTACGTGCCGCAGCCCAACCACATCGTGTCGATCCGCGAGAAGCGCTGGAAGATCGCCCGCTACTACGACCCGACCGGCGAGCGCGAGGACCAGTGGGAGATGTACGACCTGCGCTCCGACCCGCTCGAGCGCCGCAACATCGCGTGGCCCGCGACGCGCCGCACCGCGCGCGAGGAGCGGCAGCTGCGCCGGCTGCAGCGCAAGCTGGCCCGCGTCGAGCGCACGCAGCTGCGGCCGCGCGCCGACACGCCGCAGCCGCTCGTGCCGGTCGGCTGACGCGATCCGCCCGCCGCTCTGTCGCAAAGCGCGTGGCAACGCGCGACAGGGCGGCGCTTGCGGGGCATCCGGCCCGACCGGGAGTCTTCGCCGCCATGGAGCTGCGCAACGTGGTGGGAGGTGAGCTCGTCGACGCCGTCGACGGGGGCACCCGCGAGATCGTCAACCCGGCGACCGGCGCCGTCATCGCCCGCGTGCCGGAGGGCGAGGTCGCCGACGTCGAGCGCGCGGTCGCGTTCGCCGCCGACGCCTTCGCGACCTGGCGCCGCGCGACGCCCGGGCAGCGCTCCGACGCGCTGCTCGCGCTCGCCGACCTGCTCCTCGAGCACGACGAGGAGCTGGCGGCGCTCGAGTCGGCCAACGTCGGCAAGCCGCTCGCGCAGGCGCGCGAGGAGAACGAGGTCTCGGCCGACAACCTGCGCTTCTTCGCCGCCGCCGCGCGCACGCTCGAGGGCCGGCCCGCCGGCGAGTACCTGCCGGGCTACACGTCGATGCTGCGCCGCGAGCCGCTCGGCGTCGTGGGCCAGATCGCGCCCTGGAACTACCCGCTGCAGATGGCGGTGTGGAAGATCGGCCCGGCGCTCGCCGCCGGCAACGCGATCGTCATCAAGCCGTCCGAGCTCACGCCGCTGTCGCTGCTGCGCTTCGCCGAGCTGATCACCGAGCGCGAGCTGCTCCCGCCCGGCGTGCTCAACGTCATCACCGGCGACGGCGAGCCCGTCGGCGCGGGCATCGTGCGCCATCCCGAGGTGCGGATGGTCTCGCTCACCGGGTCGGCCGGCACCGGCAAGGCGATCGCCCGCGCCGCCGCCGACACGCTCAAGCGCGTCCACCTCGAGCTCGGCGGCAAGGCGCCGCTGATCGTCTTCGACGACGCCGACCTCGACGCCGTGGTCGAGGGCATCAAGCTCGGCGGCTACTTCAACGCCGGCCAGGACTGCACGGCCTCGTCGCGCGTCCTCGCCTCGCGCTCCGTCTACGACGGCCTGCTCGAGCGGCTGGTGCCGGCGGTCGAGGCGATGCGGGTCGACGACCCGGCCGCGGGCGACGGCGTCGAGATGGGGCCGGTCATCTCGCCCGAGCAGCAGCGACGCGTGCTCGGCTACGTCGACCGGGCCGCCTCGGCCGGCGCGGCCGTGCTCACCGGCGGGTCCGCCCCGCAGCGGCCCGGCTCGTTCGTCGCGCCGACCGTGGTCGCCGAGGTCGACCAGCACGCCGAGATCGTCCAGGACGAGGTCTTCGGCCCCGTCGTGACGGTCCAGCGCTTCGCCTCCGACGCCGAGGCGATCGCCTGGGCCAACGACGTCCGCTACGGCCTCGCCGCGTCGGTGTGGACGCGCGACGTCGGCCGCGCGATGGCGGCGATCCGCGACCTCGACTTCGGCACGGTGTGGGTCAACGACCACCTGCCGTTCATGTCCGAGATGCCGCACGGCGGCTTCAAGGAGTCCGGCTACGGCAAGGACATGTCGATCTACGCCGTCGAGGAGTACACGCGGATCAAGCACGCGATGGTCAAGCTGCCCGACTAGAAGGCCACCTCCGCCATCCGCATCCGCTGCGGGTGGTCGCCGACCGGGATCCGCGCGATCTCGCGCGGGCGCCGGTAGGTGACGACCGACACGTCGTCGCTGTCGGAGTTGGCCAGGAAGCAGAGGCGCCCGTCGCCGCTCGAGGTGGCCCAGTACGGCTTGTCGCCCACGGGCACGATCCGGTCGACGGTCAGCGTGACGCGGTCGACGATCGCGGCGTAGTCGGAGACCGTGCCGGCGTCGCAGAGCTTCGCGTGGTCGCCGCTGATCGCCAGCCCGTGGTGCGCGGAGTCGAGCGGGTACTCGTCGCGGCGCATCGCCTGCGCCTCGGGCGACAGCGGCAGGTGCAGCGTGCGGACCTCGCGGCCCTGCACGAGGTCGTACTCGACCAGGCCGTGGAGGAAGGAGAGCTGGACGTACATGGTCCGGCCGCCCGGCATGATCACGAACGGCCGCACGCCCCGCCCGAGGTCGTAGACGCGCTCGACCTCGAGGGTGTCGGCGTCGGCGACGGTCAGCCAGCGGTTGCCCTTGGCGGCGTCGAGCAGCTCGAGGTCGGGTGCGACGACGCGGCCGATCGAGCCGTTGTAGATCAGCTCGCCGTCCTCGGAGTACTGGTTCTCGTGCGGGAAGTCGCCCGTCGTGAAGCCGCCGACGATCGAGCCGTCCGCCGTGTCGATCAGGTCGACGACGTTCGCGGTCGTCGCCGAGACGGCGAGCCGCGTTCCGTCGGGCGACATCGCCATGTGGTCGGAGCGCAGGCCCGACACCTCCGTGCGCCAGCGCAGCGTGCCCGCAGGCAGGTCGAAGGCCGCGACGTCGCCGAGGCTCGGGCGGGTCACGTAGAGGACCGTCCCGTCGGGCGAGACGCGGACGTCGTCGACGAGCTGGTCGTGGCCCTCGCCGGCGAGCTCGCGGTTGGCGAGGTACGCGGCGTACTCGTCGGGGCTCATCTCCGCCAGGCGCTGCGCGAGGTCCGGCACGACGTTGATGCGCGCGAGGCGCTCGAACGTCGCGGGGTCGATCGCGTCGACCGTGCCGTCCCAGTTGTTGCCGACCAGCAGCACCTCGCGGGTGCCGGCGGCCGCGGGCGCCGCCGCGGCCATGGTCAGGGCGATCGCCGCGGCCAGCACCGCCGGCAGTCGTCGCAGTCGCACAGCGTCTCCTCCTCGTCGTCGATCGAGCGAACGTCTCCGTTCAGAACGACGCCGGTGCGGCGAACTTGCGCCGTCAGGTTGTGCCGCGGCGGCAGCGCGCCGCTGCCATAGGGTCCGCCGCACCATGGGAGAGATCGATCGGGATCGGATCGGCGAGGTGCTGGCGGCCGAGCGCGAGCGCTTCGCGCGCGAGCACCAGCGCTCGCGGGAGATGTTCGAGGCGGCGCGCGGATCGCTGCTCAACGGCGTGCCGATGACGTGGATGGCGAAGTGGGTCGGCGGTCACCCGGTCTTCGCCGCCGCCGCGCGCGGCGCCGAGATCGAGGACGTCGACGGCCACCGCTACGTCGACTTCGCGCTCGGCGACACCGGCGCCATGGCCGGGCACTCGCCGGCGCCCACGGTGGCGGCGGTGCGGCGCCGGCTCGAGGAGCAGGGCGGCGCGACGGTGATGCTGCCGACCGACGACGCGGCGTGGGTGGGCGAGGAGCTGGCGCGGCGCTTCGGCGTGCCGCTGTGGAGCTTCTCGCTCACGGCGACCGACGCCAACCGGTGGGCGCTGCGGCTCTGCCGCGCGATCACGCGGCGGCCCTACGTCCTCGTCTTCAGCCACTGCTACCACGGCTCGGTCGACGAGACGTTCATCACGCTCGACGCGGGCGCGCGGCCGCGCTCGCGCGCCGGCAACGTCGGGCCCGCCGTCGACCCCGCCGTCACGACGCGCGTCTGCGAGTTCAACGACCTCGACGCCGTCCGCGAGCTGCTGGCCGACGGGCAGGTCGCCTGCGTGCTCACCGAGCCCGCGCTGACGAACATCGGCATCGTGCTGCCCGAGCCCGGGTTCCTCGAGGGCCTGCGCGAGGCCTGCGACGCCACCGGGACGCTGCTGATCGTCGACGAGACCCACACGCTCTCGGCCGGCCCGGGCGGCTGCACCGCCGCGTGGGGCCTGCGGCCCGACGTCGTGACGATCGGCAAGGCGATCGCGGGCGGCGTGCCGATCGGCGCCTACGGCGTGAGCGCCGAGCTCGCGGAGCGCATCGAGGCGCTCGAGGACGCCGACCTCGTCGACGTCGGCGGCGTCGGCGGCACCCTGGCCGGCAACGCGCTCTCGCTCGCGGCGGCGCGCGCCACGCTCGGCGAGGTGCTGACCGCGGAGGCGTTCGCGCGGATGACCGCGCTCTGCGAGCGCTTCGTCGCCGGCGTCCGCGACGTGATCGCGCGCCACGACGTGCCGTGGTCGATCGTGCCGCTCGGCGCCCGCGCCGAGCTGGCGTTCGCCCCCGAGCCTCCGCGCAGCGGCGGCGCGAGCGCGGCCCTGCACGACGGGCCGCTCGAGGACGCGCTGCACCTCTACCTGCTCAACCGCGGCGTGCTGATCACCCCGTTCCACAACATGGCGCTGATGTCGCCGGCGACGACCGAGGCGCACGTCGACCGCCACACGGAGGTCTTCGGCGAGGCGGTGGCGGCGCTGGCCGGCTAGGCGCGGTCGCCCCGGCACGGCGAGACGTCGATCCGCCAGGCCGACGCGGCGGCGCGCGGCACGGTGCAGCCGACGCCGCGGCCGTTGCGCCGCTGCTGCCAGCCGCCGCGCCGGCGGACGATCTCGATCACGCTCAGCGTCCGGTCGCGGTCGGCGGCGATCCGCGTCCACACGAGGATCCCGTGCTCGCCGAGCCGGCCGCAGTCCGCGAGCAGCACGTTCTCGTCGAAGATGCCCTGCAGCGTCTCGCCGGGGTGCAGCGAGCGGGCGAGCCGCGCGAGCTGGCGGCGGTCGGCGCGACCGGGCGCGCGCACGCGGCAGGCGCCCGCGCGCGACCCCGCCGGGATGCCGCCGCGCCGGAACGTCCGCGGGATCGGCGCGAAGGCCTGCGCGGTGTAGGCGGAGCGGGCGGTGGCGCCGACGAGGCGCCCGTGGCCGCGATGGAACGGGATCGGCGGCGGACCGGGCGGCGTCGCGCCGGACGGCGGTGCTGCCGACGGCGGGGCATCCGGGTCCGGCATGGGCGCCGGCGGCTGCGTGGACGCCGGCGCCGGTCGCGGCGGCTGGCTCGCCT
>DASTRJ010000070.1:0-10130 GCA_035761245.1 Capillimicrobium sp.
CGCTGCTGGCCGGGGTGTTCCTGGCCGCGCGCAAGCTGCTCGGGGCCGACCCGGCGCTCGCCGCCGGCCCGGTCGCCGGGCTGGTCGTGTGGGCGGTCCACGCGGGCGTCGACTGGGACTGGGAGATGCCGGGGCTGACGCTCGTGGCCGTCACCCTGGCGGGGATGCTGCTGGCGCGCGGCGAGACGGCGGGGTCGCGACCGCGTCCGCAGGCGCGCTCCGCCGTCGCAGCAGCAGCCGCTGCGCCGCCGCGACCAGCGTGACCGCGGCGAGCACCACGAGCGACGGCTCGGCGGCGTAGCGGAAGCGCGTGCCGCCGTAGGTGACGATCGCGACGCAGATCACCATGACGACCGGGGCCAGCAGCACGACGAGCGCGAACGCCCGCCGCCGCGCCAGCAGCACCGCGCCGCCGATCGCCAGCAGCGCCACGAGCCAGTAGGCCCGGATGCCCCAGGCCGCGTAGCGCGCCGGCCGCCCCTCGGAGGTGTTGAAGAAGACCGACTGATCGAAGCGGTAGACGTCGGCGAGGCGTCCCAGGCGCGCGGCGATCACCACCGGCCAGCGGTCGGCGTGGTCGAGCGCGTACTCGATCCCGAGGTCGCGCTGGCGGGCGAAGTACGCGGCCTCGTCCTCCCCCGGCCTGCGCGGCGTGTAGCACTGGAAGCGCCAGGCGCCGATGAGGTCGCCGTGGTAGGTGTCGTCGCAGTTGGCCCCGATGAAGACGCCGTTGGAGTTCGTCGAGATGAGGACCGGGTCGTCGAAGCGCGTCGCGTTGAAGATCGTCCAGGGCGCGAGGACCGCGACGAAGGCGGCGACGGCGACGCCCCAGGTCGCGGCGCGCTCCCGCCACGTCGGCCGGGCGGCGACCGCGACCGGGATGGCGAGCAGCACGATGAGCGCGAGCGCCTCGCCGCGCGTCAGCGCCGCGAGCCCGATCAGCGCGCCGAGGCCGGCGGCGAGCCGCGGCGTCGGCCGCTCGCGCAGCCGCAGCGCGGCGAGCAGCGCGCAGACGAGGATGAAGCCGTAGAGCCCCTCGCTCATGAGCGAGCCCTCGGCCGTCCACAGCATCGGGTAGACCGCCGCGAGGCCGGCGGCGACGAGGCCGAGGCGGTCGCCGCCGATCCGCCGCCCGATCAGGCCGATGACGATCACGGTGCCGACGCCGACGAGCCCGAGCGCCATCCGGTGGGCGAGGAAGCCGTTGGCGCCGAGCTTGTCGAGCGCCGCCCAGAAGACGAACAGCAGCGGCGGGTGCTCGGCGGTCGGCCCGCCCGGCGGCACCGCCTCGACGAAGCCGCGGCCGTCGGCGAGCCCCTGCCCGACGAGGTGGTAGGTCATCGCGTCGCCCTGGACGAGGAAGTCGCGGATCGCGTACGCGTAGACCCAGCGGACGGCGAGCGCCACGAGGGCGATCAGGCCGAGGCGCTTCTCGAAGGAGCCGAGGCGGAGCACGCGGCGGGAGCGTACGCGCCCGCCGCGAGCGAGGGGCCGCCGCCTACGTCAGCTTCGCGACGAACGCGAGCTTGCCGCTCGAGCAGCCCGGCATCGCGATCGACACCGTGCCCGTCGCCTTCGTCTTCGAGACGAAGCGCCCGCGCAGCGCCACCTTGGCCGTGGCCTCCGTGCGGTCGGCCGGGTCGAACGGGTCGCCGATCGTCGTGCGGGCCTTGCGGGTGACGGCGAAGGCCCCGTTCTCGACCTTCACGGCGTCGGAGAGGTCGGGATCCTCCACCAGCGTGGTGGTCCGGTCGACGACGGAGCTGCCCTTGCAGTTCCACGCGATGCCGATCGCGCTGATCGTCTTCGCGTCGTAGACCGAGATGTTGACGGCCGACGGCTTGGCCTTGGTCAGCGCGTCGTCGGTGTAGGTGCCGGCCTTCGGCGTGGCGGCGGCCGCGCCGGCGGGGAGGGCGGCGGCCGCGACGGCCGCGAGGGTCAGGGCTGCGAGATGCCTGGTCATCGCGCGACCTTCGCCGGTGGCCGCGGCGGCGCGCATCGGGGTGGCCCCTCATTCGGTCTAGGCTGCCTGGCACCGATGGCCGCCGACGTCGACGACGCGCTCCGCCCGCCGCCCGGCAACCCGCGCTTCCCGCTGCTGGACGCCATGCGGGCGATCGCCGCGCTCTCGATCGTCGTCACCCACGCCTCGGGCGTGTCGAACTTCAACACCGCCAACTGGCTCGGCCACTACACCGCCCGGCTGAACTTCGGCGTCTGCATCTTCTTCCTGCTGTCGGGCTTCCTGCTGTACCGGCCGTTCGTGGCGGCGCGGCGCGAGGGGCGCCCGCCGATCGGCGTCCGCGCGTTCGTGCGCCGCCGCGTGCTGCGGATCGTGCCGGCGTACTGGGTGGCGCTGACGCTGCTGGCGATCTACCCCGGCCTGCTGGGATTCGGCGAGCACTGGTGGCGCTTCTACAGCTTCACGCAGATCTACTGGAGCGAGTCGACCGTGCAGGGCATCGGGCCGGCGTGGACGCTGTGCATCGAGGCGAGCTTCTACGTCGTGCTGCCGTTCCTGGCGGCGGGCATCGCGCGCCTGCGCCCGAGCGTCCGCAGCGAGCTGGTGATCCTCGCCGGCCTGGCGATCGCCACGCTGGCGCTGCGGTTCGCGATCCAGGAGTGGACCGGGATGTTCAGCGGCTGGCGCGTCCTCCACAACACGCTGCTGAGCTACCTGGACTGGTTCGCCTACGGGATGATGCTCGCGGTCGTCAGCGTCGCGATGCACGGCCGCGAGGCCGGCTCGCGGCCGCTGCGGCTGATCATCCGCAAGCCGTGGGTGCCGTGGGCGGCGGCGTTCGCGGTCTTCACGTTCGTCGCGTTCGGCCTCGGGCTGTCGCGCGGCTTCTTCATCACGTACACGCAGACGAACTTCCTCGGCGAGCACGTGGGCTACGCGCTCACGGCGGCGCTCCTGCTGCTGCCGGCGATCTTCGGCGACTGGGCCGGCGGCTGGCCGCGGCGCCTCTTGGCGACCCGCTGGATGGGCTGGCTCGGCCTCGTCTCCTACGGGATCTTCCTGTGGCACTCCAACCTCATGCTCGAGCTCAACGAGCACGGCGCCCAGGGCTGGCTGCCGGGCTCGGGCTTCCTGTCGCTGCTGCTGCCGACGCTCGCGATCACGATCCCGATCGCCGCGCTGAGCTACTACGTCGTGGAGCGGCCGGCGCTGCGGTTCAAGGACCGCCGGCGCCCGCGAGCGGCACCGCCGGAGGATCGAGCGGGCTCAGCTGCACCGCCCGTGCCGCAGCCCGTCGAGCGGTAGCCACGTCGGTCTCGGCCGCCGTGACGGCCAGCGCGTTCCAGGCGGTGGCGTTGTCGGGCTCGGCGTCGACGGCCTCCTGGGCGAGCGCCTGCGCCTCCTCGAAGCGCTCCTGCCGGTAGAGGACCGCCGAGGCGGAGACGAGGCTCTGGGCGCCGCGGCAGTGCTCGCGGATGTCGTCGATGGCCTGCTCCTGGACGCTCTGCGGCTTGGCGCCGGTGGCGGCCGCGATGACGTCGGTCCGGGCGCTCTCGCAGGCGTCGTGGTGGCGCAGGCTGCCGGCCAGCAGGACGACGAGCACGACCGAGACGGCGACGATGGCGAGGCGGGCGACCACGAGCCGGATACGATGCCACGCCGCTTTGCCGAACGCCGACCCCACCGTCTCCGTCGTCGTCCCCGCCAAGGACGAGGCGCGCACCATCGTCCACGTCCTCGACCGGCTGCACGAGCTGCCGTGGCGGCTCGAGGTCCTCGTCGTCGACGACGGCTCGACAGACGCGACGGCGGCGCTCGTGGAGCGCGACGGCCGGGCGCGCCTGCTGCGCCACGAGCGCAACCAGGGCAAGGGCGCCGCGGTGCGGACCGGGATCGCGGCGTCGACCGGCGACATCGTCGTCATCCAGGACGCCGACCTCGAGTACGACCCGTCCGACCTGCCGAAGCTGCTCGACCCGCTCCTGCGCGGCGTCGCGGACGTCGTCTACGGGACGCGCCTGCGCGGCGGCGAGCCGCAGCGCGCGCACCTCTTCTGGCACTACCTCGGCAACCGCTTCCTCTCGCTGCTGACCAACGTGCTCTACAACACGACGATCAGCGACATGGAGGTCGGCTACAAGGCGTTCCGCGGCGAGCTCATCCGCTCGATCGAGCTCGTGTCGAACGACTTCCGCTTCGAGCCCGAGATCACCGCCAAGGTGCTGCGCCGCGGCGTGCGCCTCTACGAGGTGCCGATCTCCTACTACGGCCGCACGTACGACGAGGGCAAGAAGATCACGTGGCGCGACGGCATCCACGCCGTCGGCGCGCTGGTGCGGTTCCGCTTCGGCCGGGTGTAGCGGCCTAGTCGAAGAGCTCCTCCAGGAAGTGCCGCTTGCGCTTCTTGTACGGCTTGCCCTGGAACGTGTACTCGCCGTAGCCGCGGTGCTCCTCGAAGCGGGGCTCGGGCGGGCCGCCGCGGTAGAAGGCGCTCTCGGCCTCGACGAGGTGCTCGAGCTCGCCCCGGTCGAGGAACAGGCCGCGGCAGTCGGTGCACTGGTCGACGTGTACGCCGTTGCGCTCGTAGGTGCGCATCTCTGCGCTGCACTTGGGGCAGTTCATGGCGCGACGCTACCGCGCCGGCACCCTCACCGCCGCCGCCACAGCTCGTACGCGCCGAAGCGCTCGGGCTGCGCGTACGTGCGCCCGAGGTAGTCGTCGAGCAGCGTGACGCCGCTGGACTCGCTCGAGCCGTTGGGCTCGTCGGCGATCGCCCGGGGGTCGAGCCAGCGGACGAGGACCGGCGGCCGGGCCGCCTCGAGGTCGTCGACGATCTCGCGCTGGACCGCCTCGGTCGTCACGACGCCCGGCTGGAGCACGTCGTAGCGCGTCGGGTTGGGGCGCTGCGCGAGGACGTAGAGCAGCGGGTCGCCGACGGTGACCTTGTCGAACCGCGGGGGCGCCACGAAGATCGGCTCGCCGCCGGGCGCGAGCTCGTGGATCCGCGGCAGCAGCTCGCCGAGCGCCGCGGCGTCCGGCGGCGACGTCCGCACCCCGTCGGCCACGGGCGACGGCACGCCGGCCAGCGCCGGCGGGTGGAGCAGCTGCCCGGCGCGGCGCTCGACGCCGTGCAGGGCGATCAGCGCCAGGACCGCGACGAGCGCGACCCGCCAGCCGCGGCCGCGCTCGCCCGCCGCCGCGACCGCCAGCGCGACCGCCAGGACGACCGACAGCGGGACGAGATGGAACTCGTCGGGCCGGCCCAGCAGGTAGAGGACGCCGACGGCCAGCAGCGGCGCCGCGGCCCACGCGCGCCGCGACGGCCGCCGCAGCAGTGCCCACGCCAGCCACAGGGCGGAGCCGGCGACGAGGATCGCCGGCAGGTAGAGCTCGAGCAGCTTGTTCGGGTCCGGCCCGCCGTCGTAGTCGAGCGGGAACGGCAGCCGCTGGAGGTGCTGCACGCCGAGGAAGCCGGCCGTGTCGTCGAGCATCTCGCCCGGCGCCACCACGAAGAACGGCAGCAGCGCGGCGACCGCCACCGCGGCGGCCGCGGCCACGACCCGCCGGCCGCCGCCGAGCACGAGCAGCGCCAGCACGCCGGCGCCGCCGATCTCGGGCCGGAACGCGATCGCCACCCCGCACAGCGCGCCGGCCAGCCCCGGCCGGCTGCACGACAGCAGCAGAGCCCCGCCGACGAGCGCGAGCGCCGGCGGGTTCGGTCCGGGCCCCGTCGGGAACGCCATCGCGCCCGCCACCGCCAGCCACGCGAGCAGCGGCAGCCACCAGGGCGCATCGGGCCGCGCCCGGCGCACGATCAGGTACGCGAGCAGCGCCACCACCGCGTCGAGCGCGACGCGCAGCAGCCGCCACCACAGCAGCGACGGCCCGAGCGCCTTCACGAAGCCCGCCAGCAGCAGCGGCTGCCCGGGCCCGTAGTTCCACCAGAAGTCGCGGTACGGCCACTGCCCGTCGGCGATCCGCTGCGCCGCCTGCAGCATCAGGCCCTCGTCGTGCGGCCCGAGGTCGCGCAGCAGCGTGAAGCCCGACAGCAGCGCCGCGGCGGCCAGCAGCGCCAGCGCCACGGCGAGCGCGTGCCGGCGCTCAGAACCCCGCACGCGGATGCCCTCCGGCGCGCGGCCCGCGCCACGGCCGGTCGTCGACCACCGCCTCGATCGGCAGGACGGCCCTCTGCCGCAGCGCCCGGCGCTCGCGCAGCATCGCGGGCAGCAGCGGCAGCGCCGCCGCCAGCCCGCCGAGGTGGGCGCGCAGCGTGCCGCCGCGCGCGGCCGCCACCAGCCACGCCGCCTGCCGGTAGAGCACCGGCCCGGCCCACCGCAGCGGGAACGCCTTGGCCACCAGGAGCAGCGTGTTGCGCGCCACCCAGCCGCTCACGGGCCGCGCGAGCTGCGCCGACGACCCGCCGCCCGCGTGGCGTGCGACGACCGGCTCGTACACCGCTCGCCAGCCCGCCAGGCGCAGCCGCAGGCCGAGGTCGACGTCCTCCAGGTACGAGAACAGCCGCTCGTCGAAGCCGCCGACCGCCTCGACCGCCGCGCGCCGGTACAGCGCCGCGCCGGCGCACGCCGCGAAGATCTCGCCGGGCGCGTCCCAGCGGCCGTCGTCGCGCCGGCCCCTCCCCCGCTGCTCGCAGACGCCGTCGCGGCGCAGGACGTCGCCGGTGTCGTCGAGCAGCGACGGGTCGCGCAGCGAGACCATCTTGCAGGCGACCGCCGCGACGCCCGGCCCGGCGCCCTCGATCGCCGCGACCACCCGCTCCAGCCAGTCGGGCTCGAGCTCGACGTCGCTGTTGACGAGCGCGACGAGATCGGTGCCCGCCGCGCGCGCCGCGGCGACGCCGGCGTTGGCGGCCGCGGCGAACCCGCGGTTCTCGCCGAGCCGCACGACCCGCACGTCGTCGCCGAGGCCGTCGGCCGACCCGTCGGTCGAGCCGTTGTCGACGACGACGATCGCGTCGAACGGCCGCCGCTGCGCGCGCAGCGAGGCGAGGCACCCCGGCAGCCACCGCGCCCCGTTCCAGTTCGGGACGACGGCGGCGACCGCCGGGCTCACGCCACCGGCGCCGCCATGCGCGCCCCGAGCCCGCGCGGCCGGACGCGCCGCGGGTCGTCGCGCGGCGGGCGCTCGTCGGCGCACGCCTCCTCGACGGTGCGCAGGATCCCGTGCCGGAAGTGCGTCACGTCGAAGCGGTCGGCGTTGGCGACGCACTGCGCCGGGTCGATCGCCATCGGGTCGAACGACGCGACCGCCTCGGCCAGCGCGCCCGGGTCCGGCTGCTCGTAGAAGGTGCCGGTGACGCCCTCCTGGACCGTCTCGCGCACGCCGCCCTCGGCCAGCGCGATGACCGGGCGGCCGGCGGCCTGCGCCTCGACGGCGGCGATGCCGAACTCCTCGGTGGCCGTCACCACGAGCGCCTTCGCCGCCGACAGCAGCTCCGCAGCGCGCTCGTCGCTGACGCGCCCCGCGAAGCTGATCGTCGGCCCCGCCAGGCGGCGCAGGCGGCGCGCGTCCGGCCCGTTGCCGATCACGACGAGCGGCAGCCGCAGCCGGTTGAACGCCTCGACGGCGTGATGGATCCGCTTGTGCGGCATCAGCTCCGAGAGGACGACGTAGAAGTCGCCCACCGGCCCGGGCTTGAAGCGGCTCGTCTCGACCGGCGGGTAGACGACGTCGGACTCACGGCCGAAGTAGCGGCGGATCCGGCGCCGCGTCGTCTCCGAGTTGGCGATGTAGCGGTCCACGCGCTGGGCGGCGATCCAGTCCCACTGGCGCCAGCGCTGGAAGACGAAGCTCAGCGCGGCGCGCTGCAGCAGCCCGCGCTGGTCGAGCGTCTCCTCGCGCGCGTTCCACGCGTAGCGGAAGGGGTTGTGGCAGTAGCAGACGTGCACGGCGCCCGGGTCGACGATCACGCCGTGCGCCCACGCGCTCGAGCTCGACAGCACGAGGTCGTAGCCCGACAGGTCGAGCGCCTCCATCGCGTACGGGTAGAACGGCAGCAGCGGCCGGAACGTCCGGGCCGTCGGCCGCAACCGCTGCAGGAACGACGTGTTGACGGTGCGATGCGCGAACCGTCCCTCCGTCCCGCGCGGGTCGTAGACCGCGGTGAACAGGTCGGCCTGCGGATAGATGTCCGCCAGCGCCGCGAACACCCGCTCGGCGCCCCGCACGTCGAGCAGGAAGTCATGGACGAGGGCCACCCGTTGCTGCTGCATCCGCGCCGAGTCTATGAGAGCCGTCCGGCGGCTGAGCCGAGGCCCCTCGCTACGGTGTCTCGCGCGATGCCCCGGCTCACCCTGCTCGTCGCGGCGCTGGCCGCCCTCCTCCTCGCCGCCGCCCCCGCCGCCGGCGCCCGCAAGCTCCCGCACGGCTTCTACGGCGTGATGACCGACGGCGTCCTGATGACCCAGGGCGACGAGGCGTTCGCGCGCGAGTTCGCCGTCATGCGGAGCACCGGCGTCGAGACCGTGCGCCCCGTCGTCTACTGGGCCGACATGCAGCCCGAGCGCGGCGGCCCGGTCATGTTCGGCAGCCTCGACCGGCTGATGGGCGAGGCGGCCCGCAACGGGCTCGACGTGATCCCGGTCGTGCTGCGCGCGCCGTCGTGGGCGCGGGTGGAGCCCGGCAACTTCGCCTCGCCGCCGAAGGACCCGGCGGACTTCGCCGCCTTCCTCACCGCCCTGATCGGCCGCTACGGGCCCGACGGCTCGTTCTGGGCCGAGCACCCGGACCTGCCCCGCCGGCCGCAGCGCGACTGGCAGGTCTGGAACGAGCCGAACCTCGACCGCTACTGGTCGTCGCCGAAGCCGTTCGCCAAGGACTTCGTCAAGCTCCAGCGCGTCGCCTACGCGGCGATCAAGCAGGCCGACCCGGGCGCGCGCGTGATCCTCGCCGGGTTCGGCAACGACTCGTGGAACGCCTTCCGCGCCGCCTACGACGCGGGGCTGACGGGCAGGATGTACGACGTCGCGGCGGCGCACCCGTTCACCGGCAAGGTCAAGAACGTGATGAAGATCGTCCGCTTCAACCGCGAGGTGATGCGCGAGAACGGCGACGGGCGCAAGCCGATGATCGTCACCGAGATCACGTGGCCGGCCGCCAAGGGCACCGAGGCCACCACGACCGCCGGCTACGAGGTGACGCCGAAGGAGCAGGCGGTGAAGCTGACCGACGCCTACCGCGCGTTCATCCGCAACCGCAAGCGCTTCCGCCTCGAGCGCGTGATCTGGTCGACGTGGCTGACGACGGACTGCTGCTCGCACAACTCGTTCGACTGGTCGGGCCTGCGCAAGATCGACCCGCGCAAGGAGAACGCCGAGCCGGTCGACAAGCCCGCGTTCTTCGCGTTCCGCAAGCTGGCGCTCGCCGCGCAGAGATAGCCTGCGCGCCCATGCGCGTGGGCGTCGACGCTCGGCACCTCCCCGAGGGGCGCGGCGTCGCCCGCTACCTCCAGCGGACGCTGGCCGCGCTCGCCGACGCGTTCCCCGACGACGAGTGGCACGCGCTCGTGCCGGGCCGCGACGCGCTCGCGTGGCGGCCGCGACCGAACGTGGAGCTGCACCGCACGGCGCTGCCCGGGCGCCTGCTGTTCGGCCTCGGCGCGGCCGTCGGGCGGCCGACGGTGTCGGGCCTGCTCGGCCGCGAGGTCGACGTCGTCTGGCTGCCCGCGCCGGCGCCGGCCGGGCTCGACCCGCGGGTGCCCACGGTCGTCACCGTCCACGATCTCTCCTTCGAGCAGCGGCCCGGCGACTTCACCGCCTACGAGCGCCTCTGGCACCGCGCCGGCCGCCTCGCGCGGCAGGCGCGCCGCGCGGCCCGCGTGATCGCCGTCTCGGGCGCGACGCGCGACGCGGTCGTCGAGCGCTGGGGCGTGCCGGCGGAGCGCATCGACGTCGTGCGCTCGGGGGCCGGCGCGATCCCGGCGTGCCGGCGATCTCGCTCGGAGGGCGAGCAGGATCGCCGGCACGTGCCCTCGGAGCGGCCGTACCTGCTCTTCGTCGGCGCCCTGGAGCCGCGCAAGGCGATCGACGTCCTCGCGGGCGCCTACGCGCGCGCCCGCGCCGCCGGCCTGACCGCGGACCTCGTCGTGGCGGGCGGCGGCCGCCTGGCGCCCCGGCTCGACGGGCTCCCGGGGGTGCGGATGCTCGGGCCG
>DASTRJ010000071.1:0-8303 GCA_035761245.1 Capillimicrobium sp.
GGGCCCGAGCAGACCGCCACGACGCGGACGCCCGCCTCGTGCAGCTCCGCCCAGAGCGCCTCGCTGAGCCGGACGACGAAGGCCTTGCTCGCCGCGTAGACCGAGAAGTACGGCACCGGCTGGAAGGCCGCGGTCGACGCGACGTTGACGATCGCGCCGCCGCCGCGCTCGACCATGCGCGGCGCGTACAGCCCGGTCAGCGCGACCAGCGCCTCGACGTTGACGTGCAGCATCCGCAGCTGGTCGGCGAGGCCGAGCTCGTGGAAGCGCCCGGCGTACCCGACGCCGGCGTTGTTGACGAGGAGGTCGGGCTCGAAGCCCGCCGCGTCGGCCGCCGCGCGCAGCCGGTCCGGGCCGTCGCGCTCGGCGAGGTCGGCCGGCACCGCCACGCAGCGGACGCCGTGGCGGTCGCCCAGCTCCGCCGCGATCTCCTCGAGCCTCCGGCTCTCCGCCGGATGGGCGGTCAGCAGCAGGTCGACCCCCCGAGCGGCCAGCGTGCGCGCGAACGTCTCGCCGATCCCCGACGACGCGCCCGTGATCAGCGCCGAGTCGCCGCGCTCGGTGCCGAACCGCGCGCCTCGCGGCCGCGCGGTCTCCGACGCCACGCGATCCTGGAACGCCTCGACGGCGCGGGCGACCCCGTCCTCCGCCGCGATCGCCTCGCCGATCGCCCTCGCCCGCTCCTGCATCTCGCCGTCCGTCGTCGCCATCGTGATCGCCGCCTCCAGTCGCCGGGTGGTGAGCCTGCGTCGCGGGATCGGCTTCGTGCCCACGCCGATCCGGTGGACCTCGCGCGCCCACGAGAACTGATCGCTGTTGTGGGGGACGGGGACCGTCGGGATGCCGGCGCGCAGCGACGCCGCCGTGGTCCCGGACGCGGTGTGATGCACGACCGCCGCGCAGCGCGGGAACAGCCACGTGTGCGACACCGCCTCCACCGCGATCACGTCCGGGGGCAGCGTCACGCCGGCGAGCGCGGACGGCTCGCGCAGCAGGACGCCGCGCCGGCCGGCGCGCGCCAGCGCGTCGACGATGGCGCGGGTCGTGGCGGGCGGATCCGGGTCGACCTGCGTCCCGAAGCCGACGTACACCGGCGCCGGGCCGGACTCCAGGAACTCCACGAGCGCGGGCGGCGGATCCGGGTCCAGCGAGCCGTCGAGGAACCAGTACCCGGTGACCTCGATGACGCCGTCCCAGCCGGGCGGTCGCCCGAAGGCCGCCGGGCTGAACGGCGCGAGCGCCAGGGCCCCGCGACGCTCGAGGTCGCGGAACGGCTGGCGCCGCGGCAACGCCGGCAGGTCGAGCGCTTCGCGGCGCACGGCGTTCAGCCACGGTCGCGCGGCGAGCCATGCCGCCTGCCGGCCCGCGTTCGTCAGCCGGCGGGCACGGTGGCGCGACATCCAGTACGTCGGGGCGTGGAAGAGCACGCGAACGAGCGGGATCCCGAAGTGGTCGGCCATCTGCCAGCCGAGGACCTGGGCGAGGTTGGACGCCACCACCACGTCGGTGTCCCGGCAGGCCGCCTCGGCGTCGCGCAGGCGCCGGTGCGCGACCGACCGGGCGTCCCGGATGAAGCCGACCCAGGTCGGGAGCCGCGCGCCCTCCTGCTGCCAGCGGCGCCCCTCCTCGGTGCCGGCGCCCAGGCTCAGCGCGCCCTCGGCGAGCGGCGCGAAGTCGATGCCCTGCTCGCGGACGAGCGACTCGAACCGCGGATAGGTGGCGATGCGGACCTCGTGACCGACCTGCTGGAGGCCGTGGCCGAACGCGATCAGGGGCTGCACGTCCCCGCGCGATCCCACGGTGAGCATGGTCACGTGCATCAGCGAGACGGCGTCCTCTCGAGCGAGCTGGACATGACGACGGGTCGCCGGCCCGCACGCCTCGCCCGTGCCCGACGGCGTGGAGCGACCGTAACGGGCCGCCGGCGGCCTCGACGGGGGCGTTCCTCCAGGGGGCCGCGGGGCATGATGCGGGGCATGGACATGGATCTCACCGGCCGTGTCGTGGCCATCACCGGGGCGTCGTCGGGCATCGGCGAGGCGACCGCGCTCGCCTGCGCCCGCGCCGGCGCCGCCGTCTCGCTCGCCGCTCGCCGCGCCGACCGCATCGAGGCGCTCGCGCAGCGCATCGAGGGCGACGGCGGTCGCGCGCTGCCGATCGCCGCCGACGTCGGCGAGGAGGACCAGGCGCGCGCGTTCGTGCAACGCACCCACGACGAGCTGGGCCGCCTCGACGCGCTCGTCAACAACGCCGGGGTGATGCTGCTCGGCCCGATCGAGGGCGCTCCCACGGAGGAGTGGCGGCGCATGATCCACGTCAACGTCTTCGGCGTCCTGTACTGCACGCACGCGGCGCTGCCGCTCATGCGCGAGCAGGGCTCCGGCCACATCGTCAACGTCAGCTCTGTCGCCGGGCGGATCGCGCGCGCCGGGTCCGGCGTCTACAACCTCACGAAGTTCGGCGTGGGCGCGTTCTCGGAGTCGCTGCGCCAGGAGGTCGCCCCCGCCGGGGTGCGCGTCACGCTCGTCGAGCCGGGCGCGGTCGCGACCGAGCTCGTCGACCACAACCGCGACGAGATCCAGGCGGCGATCCGCAGCACGTTCAAGGACACCACCCCGCTCGCCGCCGAGGACATCGCCAACGCGATCCTCTACGCGCTCGCGCAGCCGGCGAACGTGGCGGTCAACGAGGTGCTGGTGCGGCCGGCGAGCCAGGTGCGCTGACGCGCCGGCCTACGCGCCGTCCGACCCCGTCTTCTCCAGCAGCTGCGACGCGGCCGTGGCGGGGTCGGTGCGGCGGGCGACGACCTCGTCGAGCAGCGCGGCGAAGCCGGCGTCCTCGGCCAGGCCCTCCTCGAGGCGGCGGCGCAGGCGCGCGGTCGCGAGCGCGAGGACCTCGTTGCGCAGGTTGCGGCGGCGGCGCTCGGAGAGCGTGCCCTCCTCGGCGATGTAGGCACGGTGCTTGTCGAGCTGCTCGACGAGCTCGTCGATGCCCTCGCCGCGCGACGCCTCCGTCGTCACGATCGGCACCCGCCAGCCGCGCTGCGGGGCGAGCGAGAGCACGCCGCGGATCTCGCGGACCATCGTCTCGGTCAGCGGGTGGTCGCGCTTGTTGACGACGATGACGTCGGGGATCTCCATGACGCCGGCCTTCAGCGCCTGGATCGAGTCGCCCGAGCCCGGCATGAGCGCGAGCACGACCGTGTCGGCGTGGTCGATGATGTCGACCTCCGCCTGGCCGACGCCGACCGTCTCGAGGAACACGTCGTCCTTGCCGGCGGCATCCATCAGCAGCGCCGCCTGGAGCGCCGCCTCGCTCAGGCCGCCCAGCGCGCCGCGGTTGGCCATCGAGCGGATGAAGACCCCGGGGTCGAGGAAGTGCTCCGTCAGCCGGATCCGGTCGCCCAGCACGGCGCCCTGCGTGAACGGCGACGACGGATCGATCGAGAGCACCGCGACCTCGCGGCCGGCGGCGCGCCGCGCCCTCGTCAGCGCCCCGATCAGCGTCGACTTGCCGACGCCGGGCGGGCCGGTGAAGCCGAAGACGGCCGCGTTGCCGGTCTTCGGGTAGATCTCGCGGACGATGTCGTAGCCGGTCGGGTCCTCGTTCTCGACGAGCGTGATCGCGCGGGCGAGCGCGCGGCGGTCGCCGTCGAGGAGGCGCTGGGCGAGGGTGGGGTCGGGGGCCATGGAGCGGCGCATCATGCCATCTGGGGTCCTCGGCACGGCGCTTGCGGCTCTACGATGGCCCCGCCACATGCCGCTCCTGTCCCCGGCCGAGCCTCCCGTCCTCGACGCGCCCGTGCGCGGCGAGCCGCCGCCGCTGCACGGCGGCCCCATCACGCTCCTGCGCTTCATGCGGCGCAACCACATGCTCACGCCGGGCTACGCGGTCCTGCTCGCGCGCCTGCTGTGGCTGAAGCTGCGCTTCCGCGGGCGGCTGAAGACCGACGGGATCGCGTTCGTCTGCCCCAACGTCACCTTCGAGATCGGCAAGGACGCGACCGTCCACCTGGGCCGCTGGTCGTGGATCGGGCACGGCACGAAGGTGCGCTCGCACGAGGGCGAGGTCCGGATCGGCGCGAAGACGGTGCTCGGCCAGGAGTGCACGATCTCCTCGTTCCAGCACGTGTCGATCGGGCGCGAGTGCATCGTCGCCGACCGCGTCATGCTCATCGACTTCGACCACGGGGTCGTCGAGGTCGAGCGGCCGATCCGCGAGCAGGGCATCTACAAGCGCGACGTGCGGGTCGGCAACAACGTGTGGATCGGCTACGGCGCCTGCATCCTGCGCGGCGTGACCGTCGGCGACAACACGATCATCGGGACCAGCTCCGTCGTCACCAGGGACGTCGAGGACAACGCCGTCGTGGCCGGCGTGCCGGCGAAGCTGATCCGCATGCGCGAGGCGCCCAAGCGCCTGCGCTGGCGCTAGGGCGCGCTCGACGCCACCGTCAGGCGGGCGCTACGCCGCTACGCCGCGCAGTTCGGCCACGCGGACGGGCCCTGGACGCGCAGCAGCTTCGCGGCGAGGCGATCCTGCACGGCCTCCGGCGCGGCGGCCGGGTCGCCCGTGCCGCCCATCGCCTGCCAGGTCTGCAGGCTGAACTGGTACTTGCCGCGGTAGCGCCCGTCGGGCGAGACGGCGGTGGGGTCGCCGCCCGATTCGCACGCGGCGATCCGCTCGAGCAGCGGCGACGCCGACGAGCTCGGGCCGCCCGCGGCGCGTGCGGCGGCGGTCGCGGGGCCGGGATCGATGCCGAGCGCGGCGAACGTGGCCGGGCCGGCGATGCCGTCGACCGCCAGGCCCTCGCGGCGCTGGAAGCGCTTCACCGCGGCGCGGGTGATCGGCCCGTAGACGCCATCGGCGCTGACGCCGAGGGCGCGCTGCAGCTTGGCCACCGCCTCGCCGGTGGCGCCCGCGCGCAGGACGAGGGCCGGAGCGGCGGCGGACGCCGGCACGGCGGCGGTGGCGGCGAGCAGGCTCAGGCTGAGGCCGGCCACGGCCATGCCGGAGCGAAAGGGGATCGGCACGTCGGAACTCCTTGGTCTCGGCGCCTACGGGGTTAGCTGTCGGGCTCGCGCGAAGACCTGCGCTACGCCGCGCTCATGGCGGCGATTCGCCCCCGGCCCGCTCCTCGGAGCGGCCCCTTGGGTCCCCCGCTCCCCGGCCGACGGTCGACCGGAGACTCGGCTGATTCACATACGACGAGCCAAGACCGTAGCGACCCGCCGCGACGGACGGCGGCTCGTCACGGCTGCCGCAGCGCCCCGCGAGCCAGGTTCGGGGCCAGCGAGCGCAGCGGCGCGGGCGCCGCCGGACCGGCCGCCAGCGCCTCGGCCAGGGCGGCGCGATGGCCTTCGGCGCGCTCGCGCGCGTAGGGCGCGGCCACGTCGCGGCTGACCATGAACGCCCAGTCGCTCGACTGCAGGGCCAGCAGCTCGCGCAGCGCCCGGTCGCCGGCGCGCTCCCGGGCGGCGACGACGTCGAGCTCGGCCCGGCGCGCGGCGAAGGCGAGCTCGGCGACCTGCGGCCCGCTCCACGTCCACAGGTCCCGCGGCGTGCCCCAGCTCGTCGTCGGCAGCTGCGGTGCGGCGACCGGCTCGTGGCGCTCCAGCGCGTCGTCGAGGGCCGCCAGCGGGAGCCCCTGCCGGTCGGCCTCGTCGACCACCGCCGCCAGCCACGTCACCCCCTCGTGCCACCAGTGGCCCAGCAGCTCGGTGTCGAGCGCGCAGACGCAGAGGCCGCCGTCGCGGACGCGCTCGCGGGCGCGCGCCACGAAGTCGGCGGCGTCGGCGCGAGCCTGCTCGGCGGCGCGCTCGGGGTCGTAGATCGCGGCGTCGTTGGCCCACGGCTTGTGATGGCAGGCGGTGCGGCGGTGGCTGTCGCGGTACGCGGCGCGAGCCGGATAGCCGCCCGGGCTCCACACCAGCTCGATCGTCGCGCGGTCGATCGGCACCAGCAGCGGGCCCGCGGCGCTGCGCAGCGGCGTGAGGTGCGCCTCGGGGCTCAGGACGTCGGTCAGGTCGACGCACGTCGCGTGCACGCCGGCCTCCTCGAGCAGCGGATCGAGCCACGGCTCGTGCGCGCACTCCGGCAGCCAGAAGCCGCCGCGCCACCCGTCGCCGAAGCGCGCGCGATGGGCGTCGATGCCGGTCTGGAGCTGGAGCCGGACGCCGGCGCGCGTGGCGAGCAGCGGCAGCACGGCGTGCGTGGCCGACGACGTCCAGGCGGCGTGCGGCGCGAGCGCCGCGAGCAGGTCGCCGCCGCGGGCCTCGAACGCGTCGGCCGCGCGGGCGTAGTCGCCGGCGGCGCGGCGCAGCTCGGCGGCGACCGCGGGATCGTCCGCCGACCGGGCGTCCCGCTCGTGGGACTCCGCTCGCAGTTCGCGGCAGAACGCCAGGAACCGATCGCCGATCCCCGGGGCGGCGAGCTGGTCGCAGAGCACCGGCGTCAGCGAGAGCGTGACCGGCGCGCCGGCGTCGAGCACGTCGAGTAGCGGCAGGTACGACGTCGCCATCGCCTCCCAGAGCCACTCCTCGCCGAACGGCCACGTCCCGAAGCCCTCGACGTAGGGCATGTGGCTGTGGAGGACGATCGCGAGCTCGCCGCGAGCGCCGCGCGACGTCACGGTCTCAGCACCGCGAGGAAGTCGAGCGCCCGGTCGAGGTTCGCGGGCGGCGCCGGCCGCAGCGCGAAGTCGCACACCGAGATCGCCGGCGTGAACCAGTCGTAGAACGGCTTGGTGATGCGCAGGCCGGCGTGGACGGCGTCCCAGCCGGCATGCTTGATCGCCAGCTCGTGCAGCCGCAGCTTGCGCGCGTGGAACAGCCCGAGCATCTCGACCGACGAGAAGTGCGCCTCGCAGAGCGCGCGGAACTCCTCCGGGCGGTACTCCTTGACGTGCCACGGGTTGCCCGACTTGTCCGCGCCCTCCGGGGCGAGCGTCAGCACGTTCGGCGTCGTGACGTAGACGACGCCGCCGGGCCCGACCAGGCGCTTGCAGTGCTCGAGGATCTCGCCCGGGTTCTGGACGTGCTCGATCGTCTGCAGGAACACGACGGCGTCGCACCGCTCGGAGAACGTCTCGACGAGGTCGCGGACGAAGCGCAGGTTCGGGCGCACGTAGCGCAGCCGCGCGTGCTCGTGCGCCTCCGGGTTGGCGTCGACCCCGACGACCGACGCGGCGCCGGCGGCGGCCAGCACGTCCGAGCCGTAGCCTTCGCCGCACGCGAGGTCGACGACGCGGAGCCCCGGCGTGCGGCGGGCGATCCACTGGTAGACGACGAGGTGGCGGCGGAACCAGTAGTTCTCCTCGGGCACGTCCGGGAGCGTGCGCTCGCCGGTGAGCTCGAGCGGCGGGACGCCCTCGGGCTGGTCGCGCTGGACGTAGCGGACGTCGGTCATGAGGCCGGGGAACCTAGTGCATGGACCGCGGGCCTCGACCGAACGGGAGCGTCTACACTGCCGCCGGCCATGGCCGCCCTGCCGCTCGACGCGGACACGATCCGCGACGCCAACACCCGCTACCACGACGTCGCCGCGTCGCACTACGACGCCAAGTGGGGCATCGACTTCGGCGAGATCGGCCAGACGCAGGTCGTCGGCAAGCTCGCGAAGGCGCTCGGCGGCGAGATCGGCTCGTTCGGGCGCTCGCTGGAGATCGGCGCCGGGACCGGCTACTTCAGCCTCAACCTGCTGCAGGCCGGGGTGATCCGCGAGGCGGTCGCGACCGACATCTCGCCCGGGATGCTCGACACGCTGCGGGGCAACGCCGAGCGCCTCGGGCTCGACGTCGAGACGGTCGCCTGCGACGCCGAGCGGCTCCCGTTCGACGACGCCTCGTTCGACCTCGTCTTCGGCCACGCGGTGCTGCACCACATCCCGAACCTCGACCGGGCGTTCGGCGAGTTCATGCGCGTGCTGCGGCCCGGCGGGACGTTCATCTTCGCCGGCGAGCCGTCGCGCGTCGGCGACCGGATCGCCGCCGTGCCGAAGCGCACCGCGTTCAAGCTCTCGCCGCTGTGGCGCGCCGCCCTGGGCGCCCGCGAGGCGAGCGACCCGGGCGGCCACGGCGACGCCGACCCGGCGCTCGAGCAGATCGTCGACGTCCACGCGTTCGTGCCCGACGAGCTCGCCCGGGAGGCGCACGCCGCCGGCTTCGAGGACGTCCGCGTGCGCGGCGAGGAGCTGCTGGCGAACTGGTTCGGCTGGTTCAACCGCACGCTGGAGGCGAGCGCCGACCCGAAGGGGATCCCGATGCCGTGGATCCACTACGCGCACCGCGGCTACCTCCTGCTGCA
>DASTRJ010000072.1:0-12930 GCA_035761245.1 Capillimicrobium sp.
GGGCGCCCGGGCCGGCGCGCTCGACCCGCTCGGCGTGGCGCTCGGACTGGCCGCCGCGCTCGTCTACAGCGCCTACATCCTCCTCAGCGATCGTGTGGCCGCCCGCGTCCCGCCGCAGCTGCTCGCGACGCTCGTCTGCACCGGGGCGGCCGGCACGCTGCTCGCCGGCTCGGCGCTGCTCGGGACGTTCGAGCCGGGCGCGCTCACGCCCGCCGGCTGGGGCTGGATCGGCGCGATCGCGTTCGTGTCGACCGTCGCGGCGATCGCGCTGTTCTTCGCGGGGCTGCGGCGCGTCGGGCCGAGCGCCGCGGCGATCCTCTCGACCGTCGAGCCGCTCGTGACGATCGTCCTCGCCGCCTGGGTGTTCGGCGAGCGGCTGCAGCCCGGTCAGCTCGTCGGCGGGGCGCTCATCCTCACCGGCGTCGTCGTCCTCAGCGCACCGCCCGGGACGCGGCGCGCCGTCCGGCGCTGGGCGCTGCGCGCGGCGGCGCAGCGCAGCGCAGCTAGGCGAGCTTCGGCGAGCGCCAGGGCTGGTCGAGCCGCGCGGTGAGGTGATCGGCGAGCTCGTCGATCGCCACGCGCTCCTGCGCCAGCGAGTCGCGGTCGCGGACCGTGACCGTCCGGTCCTCGAGCGTCTGGTGGTCGACCGTCACGCAGTACGGCGTGCCGATCTCGTCCTGGCGGCGGTAGCGCTTGCCGATCGAGCCGCCCTCGTCGTACTCGACCTGCAGCCGGCGGCGCAGGCCCTGCACGATCTCGCGCGCGACCTCCGGCTGGCCGTCCTTGCGCACGAGCGGCAGGACGGCGGCCTTCACCGGGGCGAGCCGCGGGTGCAGCTTGAGCACGGTGCGGGTCTCGCCCTCGACCTCCTCCTCGTCGTAGGCGTCGACGAGGAACGCGAGCGTGGCGCGGTCGGCGCCGGCCGCCGGCTCGATGACCGCCGGCACGTAGCGCTCCTTGCTGGCCTGGTCGAAGTACTCGAGCTTCTCGCCCGAGTGCTCGGAGTGCTGCGTCAGGTCGAAGGTGCCGCGGTTGGCGATGCCCTCGAGCTCCGACCAGCCGATCGGGAAGAGGTACTCGACGTCGCTGGTCCCCGACGAGTAGTGCGACAGCTCGTCGGCCTCGTGCTCGCGTAGGCGCAGGTGGTCGGGGCGGATGCCGAGCTCGACGTACCAGTCGTAGCGGGCCTTCTGCCAGTACTCGTACCACTGCCGCGCCTCGCTCGGCGGGACGAAGAACTCCATCTCCATCTGCTCGAACTCGCGCGTGCGGAAGACGAAGTTGCCCGGCGTGATCTCGTTGCGGAAGGACTTGCCGACCTGCGCGATGCCGAACGGCGGCTTCTTGCGCGACGTCTGCAGCACGTTCTTGAAGTTCACGAAGATGCCCTGCGCCGTCTCGGGCCGCAGGTAGACGGTGGCGCCCGAGTCCTTCACCGGGCCCATCGTCGTCTCGAACATGAGGTTGAACTCGCGCGCCTCGGTGAGGTCGCAGTTCGGCCCCTTGCCCGGGGGCTGCGACGGCTTCTGCGGGCACTGCAGCTGCTCGAGGTGGTCGGCGCGGAAGCGCTGGCCGCAGGTGCGGCAGTCGACGAGCGGGTCGGTGAAGCCCGCGAGGTGGCCGGAGGCCTCCCACGTCTTCGGGTGCTGCAGGATCGCGGAGTCCAGGGCGACGATGTCGTCGCGCTCCTGGAGCATGGCGCGCCACCACTCGGCCTTGACGTTCGTCTTGAGCAGGACGCCGTAGTGGCCGAAGTCGTAGGTCGAGCCGACCCCGCCGTAGATCTCCCCGGTCGGGAAGATGAACCCGCGCCGCTTGGTCAGCGCGACGATCTTGTCCATCGTGACGGTGTCGGTGCTCATCGAGCGGGTGACTCTACAATCCGCGGACCGATGCCGATCTACGAGTACCGCCGCCAGGACGGCACCACCTTCGAGGTGATGCAGTCCATCACGGAAGACCCCCTCACCGAGGATCCCGAGACCGGGGAGCCGGTGCAGCGCGTCCTGCACGCGCCCGCGGTGCACTTCAAGGGCTCGGGCTTCTACAACACCGACTACGGGACGAAGAAGCGCCAGCGCGAGACGGCCTCCAGCGCCGAGAAGGGCGCCGACGCCAACGACGCCAAGGCGAAGGAGAAGTCCTCCTCGTCGAGCAACGGGGCGTCGTCGAGCTCGTCGACGTCGTCGGCGTCGTCGGCCGCGAAGGACTGACTCAGCCCTTCAGGAACCGCGCGACCGCGGCGTCCCGCTGCTCCTCGGGCACCACGCCCGAGAGCGTCCCCAGCACCTCGGTCTTCGGCGTGCCGCCCACCGCGAGCGCGCCGAAGACGCCGGTGAGCTGCAGGCCGCCCATGTCGCTGCGGAACGCGGCCGGCGCGCGCCAGCCGACGAGCGGCAGCCGGTAGAACGACCCGTACGGGATCCCGAGGAGGCCGCCCGGGGTCGCCAGCTTGTCCTTCATCGCCGAGAGCACCTGCTGCTGGCGCTTGGCGCGGTCGAGGTCGGTCTCCTCGGGCGCGCACTCGTTCTTGCGGGTCCGCGCGAGCGCGAGCGCCTGCTCGCCGTCGAGGTGGCTGGAGCCCTTCTTGAGCCGGAGCGTGTAACCGCCGTTGCGGTCGCCGCCGTTGATGCGCGACAGCACGCAGCCGCCCCGGTACGTGATGCCGCCGAGCGCGTCGATCAGCTTCGGGAAGTTCTCGAAGTCGACCTCGATGACGTGGTTGATCTCGATGCCGAGGTACTGGCGGATCGTCTGGATCGAGAGCGCGGCGCCGCCGTACGCGTAGGCGGCGTTGATCTTGTCGGTGCCGTGCCCCGGGATGTCGACGAGCGTGTCGCGAGCGATCGACAGCCTGCTCGAGTGGCCGCCGCCGACCCGCAGCAGCATGATCGAGTCCGACCGGCTCGGGCCCTCGGTCGCCGCGCCCGGCTCCTTGGTCCCCTCGACGCGCTGGTCGGAGCCGAGCACGAGGATGTTGTTCGGCGAGGTCAGCGGATAGCCGGCGTCGTCGAGCGCCGCCTTCGTCTCGTCGGAGACCTCGCCCGAGCGCAGCTGCGCGCTGATCAGGAAGAGGACGAACGACAGCAGGACCCACCCGGCGATCGCCAGCGCGACCCAGCCGAGGACGCGCTGCCAGGTGATCCGGCGCCCGGGCCGCGCGCCGGGACGCCGCCACGGCAGCGCGAAGCGGCGGCGCGTGGGGCCGGGCGCGCCGCCGGCGGGCGCGCGCTCGCGGGCGCGCAGATCGGCGATCGGGTCCGCGGCGCCGCGCGACAGCAGCCGCGGGCGCGAGCGGTACTTCGTGTACTGCGGCGGCTCGGACGGCGGCTCGACGGGCTGGTCCGGGGGCTCGGACATGGCGCTGTATGGTGGCGAAGGTGCCTGAAGGCTGCGTGATCGGCGTCGACCTCGGCGGCACCAAGGTGCTGGCCGGGGCAGTCGACGACCGCCTCCAAGTTCACCATCGCGCGCTGCGCTCCTCGCGCGGCTCGGACACCGCCGCCGTGCTCGCCATCGTCGAGGGCGCAGTGCGGGAGGCGAGCGAGGCGGTCGCCGGGCCGGTCGTGGCCGTCGGCGTGGGCATCCCGTCGACGATCGACGCCGTCCGCGGCGTGTCGGTCCACTCGACGCACCTGCCGCTGGCGGGGGTGCCGGTCGGCGACCTGCTCGCCGAGCGACTCGGGCTGCCGGTGTTCGTCGACAACGACGCCAACCTTGCGCTGCTCGTCGAGCACCGCGCCGGGGCCGCGCGCGACGCGCGCCAGGCGCTCATGCTCACCCTCGGCACCGGGATCGGCGGCGGCATCCTCATCGACGGCCGGATCTACCGGGGCGCCGAGGGCGCCGCCGGCGAGCTCGGCCACGTCGTCGTCGACCAGGACGGCCCGCCGTGCCAGGGCAACTGCCCGAACCGCGGCTGCCTGGAGGTGATGGCGTCGGGATCGGCGCTCGTGCGCGAGGCGACCGCGCTCGCCGCCGAGCGGCCCGGCTCCGCGCTCGGCGCCGCGCTGGCCTCCGGGCGGCCGATCACCGGCCCGCTGGTGACCGAGCTCGCGCACGACGGCGACGAGGCCGCCGTCGAGGTGCTCGCGCTCATCGGCCGGCGGCTCGGCGTCGGCATGTCGTCGATGGTCAACGTCTTCGACCCGGACGTCATCGTCGTCGGCGGCGGCGTCGTGGCGGCCGGCGAGCTCGTCCTCGAGCCGGCGCGGGCGGAGATGCGCGCGCGGGCGCTGCCGCCCGGCCGCGACCACGTCCGCATCGTCGCGGCGCGGTTCGGCGAGGAGGCGGGGATGCTCGGGGCCGCGCTGCTGGCGCGCGAGTCGGTGGAGCGGCGGGCGGCGGCGTGAGCGGATCCGGCGCCGGCCGTCTCGTCGTCTGCCCGACGCCGATCGGCAACCTCGAGGACGTCACGCTGCGCGTGCTCGCGGCGCTGCGCGAGGCCGACGTCGTCGCCTGCGAGGACACGCGGCGCACACGCGTGCTGCTCGACCGCTACGGCGTCTCGGCGACGCTCGTCAGCTACCACGAGCACAACGAGCGCGCGCGGGCGGCGGAGCTGGTCGAGCGGATGCGCGAGGGCGCCGTCGTCGCGCTGGTGTCCGACGCCGGCATGCCGCTCGTCTCCGATCCCGGCTACGTGCTCGTCGAGGCGTGCGTCGCCGCCGGCCTCGCCGTCGAGGGGCTCCCCGGCCCCAGCGCGGCGCTCGCGGCGCTCGTGGCCAGCGCGCTGCCGGCCGAGCGCTGGCGCTTCGCCGGCTTCGTGCCGCGCAAGGCCGCCGACCGCCAGGCGCTGTGGGCCGCCGAGGAGACCGTCGTCGCGTTCGAGTCGCCGAAGCGCCTGGCCGCGACGCTCGCCTCGCTCGCCGAGGCCGATCCGGAGCGCCCCGTGGCGGTCTGCCGGGAGCTGACGAAGGTCCACGAGGAGGTCGTGCGCGGCCCGGCCGGCGAGCTGGCCGAGCGCTACGCCGGCGCCGACGTCCGCGGCGAGATCGTCCTCGTCGTCGGTGCGGCGCCCTCGGGCACGGCCGATCGCGCCACGGCGCTCGCCGCGCTTCAGCGGCTCGTCGACGCCGGCGCCCGCGTGCGGCCGGCCGCGGCGGTCGTCGCGGAGCTGACGGGCGTCTCGGCCAACGAGCTGTACCGGTCGCTGCGCGGATAGAGGAAGTCCCACACCGCCAGCACGAACAGCGCCGTCATGATCGCGGCGCTCGCGACGCACCACTGGCAGATCGCGTCGATGACGAACAGCTCGAGGTACGTGAGGTAGAGCGAGAAGCCCGTGCCGATCGCCGTCATGCCGGCGCGGGCGAGGCGGCCGCGCTCGCCCCGCGCGACGGCCAGCGACGCGAGGATCGACGCGTACCCGGCGAGCCCGATGAGCGCGACCGGCACGCCGCCGAGCTCGGCGTAGCGCGACGACTGGACCTTCTCGCAGCCGCCCGACAGCGCGCAGATCGGCGCCGCGTCCGCGTAGTGGACGGTCGTGAGGTAGCCGGCGACGGCCGCGCCGAGCGCCGCCAGGACGGCCATGACGATCGTGCGGCGGCTCATGTATGCCGCGCGGCCAGCCGCTCGATCGCGTGCCGCAGCTGCGGGCCGTCGACGAGCTCGAGGTCGCCGCCGGTCGGCCCGACCAGGAACGACGGCGTCCCGCTGATGCCCTGGATCGAGGCGAGCCGCCCGGCGTCGGCGAGGCGCTGGTCGACCGCGGCGCCGTCGCGCGCCTTCATCGCCTCGGCGACGTCGAGCCCGCCGACCGCGCCGCCGATGCGCCGCAGGAAGTCGTCGGTGGCGTAGCCGCTGTTCTCGGCCCCCTGGTTGGCGTAGACGAGCTCCGTGAACTGGAAGAGGCGATCCTGCTCGGCCGCCGCCTGCGCCATCCGCGCGAGCCGCCCGGAGTCGTCGCCGAGGAAGGCGAGCGTGCGCAGCTCGAAGCGGACGGTGCCCGGGCGGACGTAGTCCTCCACCAGCTTCGGCATCTCGGTGTTGCTGAACGCGGCGCAGATCGGGCACTGGAGGTCGACGAACTCGACGACCGTGATCGGCGCGGTTCGCCTGCCGAGCGTGATGCCGTGCTGCGGGATGCCGTCGAGCTGCTCGGCGATGGCGCTGCGGCCGGCGACGGGCTCGCCGCCCTGCGGGGTGGACGTCGTGGCCGTCTCGCCGCCGCCGGTCGTGGCGACGACGATCGCGACGACGGCGAGCGCCGCGAGGAGGACGCCGCCGAGCTGCAGCAGGCGCCGGCGGCGCTGCTCGGACGCCGCGGCGGCGCGCTCGGCGGCTTCGCGCTGGGCGCGCGCCTCGGCGCGGCGCTGGTCACGGCTCGTCGTGCTCATCGAGGCGCACCATGGCGGACCGGCTTAAAGCTCGCTTCACGGTGAGCTTCGCGCCAGCTCAGTCCGTGAGCGACTCGAGGGCTGCGCGGGCCTGCGCTTCGGCGGCCCGGCGCTCGGCGAGCCCCTCGGCGGCCTCGCGCGCGACGGCCTCCGCCGCGGCGAGCTCCTCGGCGCGGGCGCGCTCGGCGGCCTGGGCGTCGGCGAGCGCGTCGGCGGCGGCGTCGTGGGCCTTGCGGGCGCGGGCGTGCGCCTTGTCGGCGCGCTCCGCCGCGGCGCGGGCGGCGGTGACGAGCCGCTCGGCGCGCCGCAGGGCCGCGCGGGCGTCGCGCTCGGCGGTGCGGCGGGCGGCGCGGGCCTCGCGCTCGGCGGCGGCGCTCCGAGCCGGTGACGATGCGGCGGGAGCTCGCTCGGGCGTTGGCTCGGGCGCGCGGGCGCCGGAGGGCGTGCGCGGCGCCGCCCCGGCCGAGGCGGCCCCCAGCCCCCCGGCGGCGCGCAGCTCCTTCGCCAGACGCCCCGCGCAGACGGCGGCGCCCGCGTCGGGGTCGATGCTCGCGGCCTGGAGCGTCTCGCGGATCTGGTCGCGCATCGCGGGCGTGACCGCCCCGCGCTCCTCGCGGACGAGCCGCTCGGCCAGGCCGAGGAGACGCTCGACGGCCTCCCGCTGCGCGGCGGTCGCCTCGCGCCAGCCCTGGCGGTCGCCGTGGGCGAGCAGCGCCGCCTGCGCCTCCTCGAGCCGACGGCCGGCGTTGGCGAGCGCCTGCGTCCACTCGGGCTCCAGCCGGCTGAGCTGGTTGACCGCCCACGCGGCGAGCGTGGGGCGTTGCAGGGCCTTCACCGCGTCGGCCTCGGCGCGGCGCCCCTCGCCCCGCAGCCGCTTGGCCAGCGCGTCCCGGGCAGCGACGAACTCGCCCGGACGCAGGCCGTAGAGCCCGCCGATCTCCTCGTCGATCTGTGACAGATCGGCCATGGTCCGTGCAGGTTCTCGCACGAGAGCGTGACGATTCGCAAGCGAGCGACCACGATCGGCCGATCCGGGCCTACGGTCGCCATCGATGTCCGCCCGCCCGCACCCGATCTCCCGATGGCTCGCCGCGCTCCTGGCCGCGGTGTGGCTGTGCTGCTGGCCGCTCGCGGCGCCCGGCCGTGCCGGGGCGCCGTGGCGTGCCCCGGTTCCCGGACCCGTCCTGGCGCGGTTCGCGACGGGTCCCGACCCGTTCGCCGCCGGCCAGCGCCGGGGCATCGACCTCCGCGCGCGACCGGGCGAGCGGGCCGTCGCGCCCTGCGCCGGCACGGTCACGTTCGCCGGGCCGCTGCCGCGGCGCGGCGACGGCGTGTCCATCGCGTGCGGCGCGCTGACCGCGACGATCCTCGGCCTCGCGGCCCCGACGGTGGATGCCGGCACGGCCGTGGCGGCGGGCGACCAGGTCGGGACGGCGGCCGGTTCGCGGATCCGGCTCGGCGCGCGCCGCAGCGCGCAGCGGTTCGGCTACGTCGATCCCGAGCGGCTCCTCGGGGCCTCGGCCGCCGGCCGGCCGCTCGCCGGGCCGGCGGCGCGCCGCGGGCCGGGGCGTGGGCCGAGCGCCGCGCCCGTGCGCATCCCGGCGGCGGCGCCCCGCTGGTCGCCGCGGCCCGTGCCGCCGCGTGCGGGCGTGCCGCTGACGGCGTGGATCGGCCTCGCGCTGCTGGCGGTGGCGGTCCCGGTGGGAGCGCTGGCCGCACGGCGTCCGGCGCGCGCCCGGGCCGCCGCAGCGGTCGCCCGTCCGGTCAGCGCCAGATAGCCTCCGACGCCGTGCCGTTCTACGTGACGACCCCGATCTACTACGTCAACGCGGCGCCCCATCTCGGGCACGCGTACACCGCCATCGCCGCCGACGTCCTGGCGCGCCACCACCGTCAGCGCGGCGAGGACGTCTTCTTCCTCACCGGCACCGACGAGCACGGCGAGCCGGTCGCGCTGGCCGCCGAGCAGCTGGGCATCCCGCCGATCGAGCTCGCCGACCGCAACGCGCGGCGCTTCATGGACCTGATGCCGCTGCTCGACGTCTCCAACGACTTCTTCATCCGCACCACCGACCCGGAGCACATCCGCCGGGTGCAGGACGTGCTCACGCGGGTGCGCGAGAACGGGTTCGTCTACGAGGGCACCTACGAGGGCTGGTACTGCCCGCGCTGCGCCGACTTCAAGACCGAGGCCGAGATCGGCGAGGGCAACACCTGCCCGATCCACAAGATCCCGCTCGTCCGGGAGCGCGAGGACAACTGGTTCTTCGAGTTGAGCGCGTTCCAGCAGGACCTCGAGAAGCTGTTCGACGAGCGGCCCGGCTTCGTCATGCCGCGCCACCGGTACAACGAGGCGCGCGCGTTCCTGGCGTCGGGGCTGCAGGACGTCTCGCTCACCCGGCCGAAGCTGCGCTGGGGCGTCGAGGTGCCGTGGGACCGCTCGCAGGTCTTCTACGTCTGGTTCGACGCGCTGCTGAACTACTACACGGCGCTGTCGTTCGCCCGCGGCAAGCAGCAGGACCTGACGCAGAAGTTCTGGCCGGCGACGTACCACCTCATCGGCAAGGACATCCTCAAGTTCCACACGATCTACTGGCCGGCGCTCCTCATGGCGGCCGGGCTCGAGGTGCCGGAGCACGTCTTCGTCCACGGCTTCCTCCTGACGCCGCACGAGGGCGGCGAGGCCGAGAAGATGAGCAAGTCGCGCGGCAACGTCATCGACCCGTTCCAGGTCATCGAGGACTTCGGCTCGGACGCGCTGCGGTTCTACCTCGCCCGCGAGGTCGCCTTCGGCCATGACGGCCCGGTCTCGGAGGGCGGCTTCGTCACGCGCTACGAGACCGAGCTGGCCAACGACTACGGCAACCTCGCGAGCCGGACGATCGCGATGATCCGGCGCTACCGCGACGGGCGGATCGAGGGCGCCGACACCGACGCCGAGCTCGCCGCCGAGTTCGACGGGCTCGCCGAGCGCGTCGCCGAGCGCCTCGCCGCGGCCGAGATCACCGGCGCGCTCGAGGAGATCTGGAAGCTCGTGCGGCGGCTGAACCGCTACGTCGAGGAGCGCCAGCCGTGGCAGCTGGCCAAGGACGAGGCCGCGGCGGCCGAGCTCGACCGCGTGCTGGCGTCCCTGCACGAGGGCCTGCGGGTCGTCACGGTGCTTCTCGTGCCGTACCTGCCGGCCTCCACCGCGAAGCTGCTCGCGGCGCTCGGGCGTCCGGAGGCGACGCTCGACGACGCCCGCTTCGACGGCGGCAGGCCGATCTCGGTCGACGCGCTGGAGCCGCTCTTCCCGAAGCGATGATCGACTCGCACACCCACCTCGACAGCTGCGAGCCGCCCGACGAGGAGCTCGTGGCCGCCGCGGCGGAGGTCGGGGTCGATCGCATCCTCACCATCGGCATGGACGGCGCCTCGTGCCGCGCGGCGCTCGCCGCCGCCGAGGCGTTCCCGCAGGTGTTCGCGGCCGTCGGCCGCCATCCGAACAGCGCGCACGGGTTCGACCCCGGCGACCTCGCGGAGCTTCGCGCGCTGGCCGCGCATCCGCGCTGCGCCGCCATCGGGGAGACGGGGCTGGACTTCTTCCGCGACCGCGCGCCGCGCGCGGACCAGGAGCGTGCCTTCGAGGCCCAGATCGCGCTCGCCGCGGAGACGGGCAAGCCGCTGATCATCCACACGCGCGCCGCCGAGGAGGAGACGCTGGCGATGCTGCGCGAGCACGCCGACGGCGTGACGGTCGTCATGCACTGCTTCTCGATGCCCGACCACCTCGACGAGGTGCTCGACCGCGGCTGGTACGTCTCGTTCGCCGGCAACGTCACGTACCCGAAGAACGAGGCGCTCGCCGACGCGGCCGCGCGCGTCCCCGCCGAGCGGCTGCTCGTCGAGACGGACGCCCCGTACCTCACGCCGCAGCCGGTCCGCAAGCACCGCAACCAGCCGGCGTACGTCGTCCACACCGCTCGCTTCGTGGCCGAGCGCCGCGGGGTCTCGCTCGAGGAGCTCGACCGCGACCTGGAGCGGACGGCGCGCGGGGTCTTCGGCTGGTGACCGGCGAGCTGCCGTCGCAGCCGAGCCTGCGGCGCCTCAAGCAGTTCGGCGTCCGGCCCAACCGCGAGCTCGGGCAGAACTTCCTCGTGGACTCCAACATCCTCGGGGTCATCGAGCGCGCCGCCGAGCTGGAGCCCGGCGACGTCTGCCTCGAGATCGGCGGCGGACTCGGCGTGCTGTCCGAGCACCTGGCCGAGCGCACGCGCCACGTCCACGTCGTCGAGGTGGATCGCTCGCTCGAGCCGGCGCTGCGTGACGCGCTCGACGCGCATCCCAACGCCACGCTCCACCTCGGCGACGCGATGCAGCTGGACCTCGCCGCGCTCGACCCGCCGCCGAACAAGGTCGTCGCCAACCTCCCGTACGGCATCGCGGCGTCGGCGATCCTGCGCACCATCGAGGAGCTGCCCGGTGCGACGCTGTGGGTCGCCATGGTCCAGAAGGAGGTCGGCGAGCGGCTCGCCGCGCGGCCCGGCGGCAGCGCCTACGGCATCCCGAGCGTCATCGCCCAGCTCGCGGCGGACGTCCGCGTCCTGCGCGGCGTCGCGCGCACCGTCTTCCATCCGGTGCCGAACGTCGACTCGGTGCTCGTCGTGCTGCGCCGGCGCGGCCCCGCGGCGTCGCCGGAGCTGCGCGCGCTGGTGCAGCACGCGTTCGCGCACCGCCGCAAGGCGCTGGCCCGCTCGCTCGCGCTCGCGCCGGGCGCGGCGCCGGCCGTCCGGGACCGCGCTCGCGCGGCGCTCGAGGAGCTGGGCCTCCCGGCCGACGTCCGCGCCGAGCGCCTGGCGCCGGAGGACTTCCGCGCCCTTCACGACCGCCTCCGGGAGCAGCCCGCATGACGGCCGGAGCCGCACCCGCGACCGCGCTGCACGACCGCGCGCCCGCGAAGATCAACGTCTGCCTCTTCCTCGGGCCGACGCGCCCGCAGGACGGCCGCCACGAGCTCGTGTCGATCATGCAGTCGCTCACCCTCGCCGACGAGCTGACGCTCACCCCGGCCGACCCGGCCGCGAGCGGCGACGAGGTCGTGTGCCCCGGCGTCGACGGCCCCAACCTCGCCGGCGCCGCGCTGGCCGCGTTCCGCGCGGCGACCGGCTGGGACGCGCCGCCTCAGCGCCTGGAGATCGCCAAGCGCGTGCCCGTGGCGGCCGGCATGGGCGGCGGCTCGGGCGACGCGGCGGCCGCGCTGCGCCTCGCCGCGCGGGCCTCCGGGCTCGGCGACGAGGCGCTGCTGCTCGAGCTCGCGTCCGGGCTCGGCGCCGACGTCCCGGCTCAGGTCCGCCCGGGCCGCTCGCTGGCGACCGGCATGGGAGAGCACGTCGAGCGCCTCCCCGACGGCGCGCCGTTCGGCGTCCTCGTGCTGCCCGGACCGGGCGAGCTGTCGACCGCGGCCGTCTACCGCGAGGCCGACCGCCAGGGCCTCGCGCGCGACGCCGGCGAGCTCGCGCGCCGCCACGCCGCGGTGCGCGCCGCGGTCGCCGGCGGCGGGGAGCTGCCGCCCGACCTCCTCGTCAACGACCTCGCGGACGCCGCCCGCGCGCTCGAGCCGCGCATCGACGACGCGCTCGCCGAGGCGCGGTCGGCAGGCGCCGACGTCGTCATGGTCAGCGGGTCGGGCCCCACCGTGCTCGGGCTCTTCCTCGGCGCGGACGGCCCGCGGCGCGCCGCCGGCGCCGCATCCCGGCTCGCCGGCCGCGATCCCGCGCCGCTGGTCGCCGCCCCCGAGCCCGGATGGCCGCCCCTGCGAGGTGGCGCATGAAGCCCCTGCCGCTGGTCGGCGCGCTCGCGGTGGCGGCGTTCGTCGCGCTGCGGTGGCGCAAGATCGGGCTCGTCGAGCGCGGCGGCCTGATCCTGCTCGCCGTCGCGCTCGCCGTGTACTCCACCGGCGTCGTCGAGCTGCCCAACGTCGAGCACCTCATCGAGGACCTCGGTCAGGCGCTCGGCCCGTGGACGTACCTGCTCGTGGGCGTCATGGCGTTCCTGGAGACCGGCGCCTTCGTCGGGCTGGTCGCGCCGGGGGAGACCACGATCCTCGTCGGCGGCGTCGTCGCCGGGCAGGGCGAGATCAACCTGCTCGCGCTGATCGCGCTCGTCTGGACGTGCGCGGTCGCGGGCGACGTCACGAGCTTCCTGCTCGGGCGGCGCCTCGGCCGCGGGTTCCTCGAGCGCCACGGCCCCAAGGTCAAGATCACGCCTGAGCGGCTCCTGATGGTCGAGCGGTTCTTCGACCGTCACGGCGGCAAGGCCGTCCTCATCGGGCGCTTCGTCGGCCTGATCCGCGCCGTGGCGCCGTTCATCGCCGGCTCGTCGCGGATGCCGCTGCGCCGCTTCCTGCCCTACGACGTCATCGGCGCCGGGCTGTGGGGCACGACGTTCTGCGTCCTCGGCTACGTCTTCTGGCAGAGCTTCGGCACGGTCGCCGACTACGCCGGGCGCGGCGCGTTCGCGCTCGGCACGACGATCGTGGTGATCGTCGGCATCTACGTCACCGTGAAGTGGCTGCGGCGGCCCGAGAACCGCGACAAGCTCCACGCCTGGC
>DASTRJ010000073.1:0-10686 GCA_035761245.1 Capillimicrobium sp.
GCAGACGCCGCACATCGAGTGCGTCGCGGTGCTCGACCGGGCGCCGTAGCGGCCCTCCGGCACGGCCTCAGCGCAGCGACTGCGCGACCTGCTCGAGCAGGTCCATGCCCTCCTGCATGCCGCCCTCCATGCCGGAGGCGATGATCGCGTCGCGGACGTCCTTGCTGGGGCACTGCACGCGGATCTCCAGCAGCGTGCGGTCCGCACCGGCGTCGTGGAACGTCGCCGTGTTCAGCGTCGCCCCGGAGCCGTCGGGCGCGCCCTCGTAGACCTCGGTGCTGACGATCCGCTCGCCGGGGACGATCTCGCGGTACTCGCCGTGGAAGGCGACCTCGAAGCCCTCGTTGGCGGTCATCACGTAGCGCCAGCGCCCGCCGACGCGGAGGTCGATCTCGGCGAGCGTCATCTCGCCGCGGCGGCCCGCCCACCAGCGCCGCACCAGCTCCGGCGTCGTGAACGCGCGGTACACCAGATGCCGCGGGGCATCGAACTCGCGGGTGATGAGGATCTCCTCGTCGGACGGCAGCGTCACCGTCGCGGTCCCGGTGGTCGTCATACGTCACCAGCTCCTTCCTGTCGCTTGAGGTCGTCGAGCACGGCGTCCAGCTCGTCGAAGCGCTCGGCCCAGGTCCGCTCGTAGTCCTTGACCCAGTCGTGGATGGGCTTGAGCGCCGCGCCGTTGAGCCGGTAGAGCCGCCGCCGCCCGTCCTCGCGCACCTCGACGGCGCCGACCTCGCGCAGCACGCGCAGGTGCTTGGAGACCTGCGGCTGCGCGAGGCCGAGGCGCCGGACGAGCTCGTTGACCGGCAGCTCGCCCTCCCGCAGCGCGTCGAGGATCTCCCGTCGCCTCGGCTCGGCGATCGCGTTGAACGCGTCGGCGGTGGTGGCGGCTCGTGCCATGGGCGTATGTATACCCATATCGGAATACATCGTCAAGTCGACTAGCCTCCCGCCGTGCTCCGCTCCCCGTCGCTCGCCATCGCGGCTGCCGTCGCCGCCGCGCTTCCCGCCGTCGCCTCCGCCGCCACGCCGCAGATCCAGGCGCATCGCGGCGGCACCTACGTCGACGGGAGGCCGACCTTCCCGGAGGCCGGCATGCCGGCGTTCGAGGCCGCCGCCAAGCTCGGCGTCACCCTCGAGCTCGACATCCAGATGACCAAGGACGGCGTGCCGGTCGTCCTGCACGACGACACGCTCGACCGCACCACCACCTGCACGGGCCCGGTCGCCGAGCGGACGCTGAAGCGGCTGCGGCGGGCCTGCCGGATCGACGTGCTCGGCGTGCCCGACAACGACGCGGGACTGCCATGGCGCACGACGAAGCGCACCTACGAGATCCCCACGCTCGCCGAGGTCCTCGTGCTGGCGAAGGCGGAGCGCCGCAGCGTCAGCGTCGAGCTGAAGCAGTACGACCCGACCGGGGCGAGCGCGCGGGCCTTCGCCAAGGCGGTGCGCGCCTCGAAGCTCCCGCTGCGGCGTGTCGTCGCGCAGTCGTTCTTCCCGCCCAACCTCGAGGCGGTCGCGAAGGCGCTGCCGGGCGTGACGACCTCCGTGCTGACGATCGCCGCCGGCAACGCCTCCGGCATGGAGATCGCCGGCGGCGTCGGCGCGCGCTGGGTCTCGCCGCAGTGGCCGGTCGACGCCGCCTACGTCGGCGCCGCCCACGCCGCCGGGCTGCGGGTCGTCCCGTTCACGCTCGACTCCGACGAGGCGATCCGCGCCGCCAAGGCGGCCGGCGTCGACGCGGTCATCACCGACGACCCGACGATGGCCCGCTGGGCGCTGCGCTAGCCGCAGCGCCCAGCGGGGTGCACCGCCGGCTCGCTAGCCGCGAGCCCGCTTCAGGCAGCGCTTGCGCGCCTTGCCCTTGAGCTTCTTGCACTGCTTGGCCTTCGACGGCTTGGCCTTCGGGCCGGGGGCGACCTTCGCGGCGCTCCACTCCGGCGCCGACGCGCCCGGGATCAGGATCGCGCTGTTCGGGCACTCCGGCGAGACCGCCATCGACCACACGCCGTCGGGCTCCTCCCAGTACGCGGTCGAGCCGTCGCCGGAGACGGTGGGATGCGAGACGACGCCCGTGGCGAAGCACAGCATCGTCGGCAGCAGCGGGTTGGCGGCGGCGAGGTCGCCGTTGACGGCGTACGTCGCGACGGCGAGGTTGTCGCCGTAGCCGCGGATCGCGACGTAGCTCTTGTGGTTGTCGGAGATCTCGCCGTCGCCGAGGTCCGTGTCGTTGCCCGGCGCGACGATGTCGCCGTCGTCGAACCAGTTCACCCAGTCGCCGGTCCGCCAGTTCCAGATCATGTTCTGGTACCGGTAGCCGCCGTGCGACAGGATCCGGTCGTCGTCGACCCAGCTCGGGAAGGCGCCGGTGTACTCCTCCTGCGTCGCCAGGATGTTGCCCTTGAGGTCCATCACGCTGCTGATGCCGCGCAGGTCGCACAGGCTCGGGTCGCCGCAGCCGATGCCGACCTTCATGTAGGCGAGCTTCGTCCCGTCCGGCGAGAAGCGCACGGAGCTGGTGCCCGAGGTGGTGGTCTCGCCGGGCGGGTTGCCCGGCACGAACGACCGGATCTCCTCGCCGTTCTGGCGCAGGAGGTGGACGTGGAAGCCCTTGACGGCGGCGATCGTGCCGTCGTCGCTCATGGTCGGCTCGTCCCACGGCTCGTCGGCGGTCCCGTCATGGGTGACGCGAACGGCGCCGCTGCCGTCCGGGTTGGAGATCCAGACGTCGTGGTCCTTGATGTAGGTGAGGGAGGCGGCGCCGGCGGGCGCGGCGCAGGCCAGTACGGCTGCGACCGCGGCGATCGTCGCTGCGAGCTTGCGTGTCATGCGACGACCATCGGCCATGGCACCGGCGCGCACATCGGGGATCCTCGCCATCCGTCGCCCGCGTAACCTGGCGCGCCATGAAGGCCGTGACGATCCGCGACGGCGGCGAGCTCGTCGTCGCCGACCACCCCGACCCCCAGCCCGGCGCCGGCGAGGTGCTGGTGCGCGTGCGCGCCGCCGGGATCAACGGCGCCGACATCCTCCAGCGCAAGGGCGGCTACCCGGCGCCGCCGGGGTCGCCGGCCGACATCCCGGGGCTCGAGCTGGCCGGTGAGGTGGCCGCGCTCGGGCCGGGCGCCACGCGCTTCGCCGAGGGCGACCGCGTCATGGGCATCGTCGGCGGCGGCGGTCAGGCCGAGCTGGCGGTCGTGCACGAGCGCCAGCTGATGCCGGTGCCCGACGGGCTCGACTGGGCGCAGGCCGGCGGGTTCCCGGAGGTCTTCACGACCGCGCACGACGCGATCTTCACGCAGTGCGACCTGCGCCCCGGCGAGCGGCTGCTCGTCCACGGCGCGGCGGGCGGAGTCGGGACGGCAGCGGTCCAGCTCGGCGCGGCGGCCGGCGCGCGCGTCACCGCGACGGTCCGCAACCCGGACGTCCGCGACGCGGTCGCGCAGCTCGGCGCCGAGGCGGTCGTCGAGCCCGACGGCTTCGAGGAGCACGGCCCGTTCGACGTCGTCCTCGAGCTCGTCGGCGCGCCGAACCTCCCGGCGGACCTCAAGGCGCTGAACACCAACGGCCGCATCGTCGTCATCGGCGTCGGCGGCGGCTTCAAGGCGGAGGTCAACCTCCTTGCGCTCATGGGCAAGCGCGCTGCGCTCCGGGCGAGCACGCTGCGTGCGCGGCCGCTCGAGGAGAAGGCCGCCACGGCCCGCGCCGTCGAGCGCGAGGTCCTGCCGCTCGTGGCCGCCGGCCGGCTGCGGGTGCCCGTCGCCGCGACGTTCCCGCTCGAGGACGCCGTGGCCGCCTACGACCGCTTCACCGCGGGCGGCAAGGTCGGCAAGGTGGTGCTAGCGATCGGCTGAGCCGGTGCGCCCGGGGCGCGCGCGCTAGACGAGGTCGTCGTCGAGATCGCCGTCGGCGTCGAGGCGCTCGGTCGCATGAACCGTGCAGAGCGCCGGGCCGCCGACCTCCAAGGCGGTGGCGAGCTCCTGGGGTGTCAGCTTCGCGCCGCACTCCTCGCAGCGCTCGGCGATCGGCTCGGTGCCTTCACGTTCCTCGAGACCCATGTCCTGGACCGTAGCGCGTCGGCCGCCGCCGCGGCTGCCCGGTCCGGGCTAGTAGGGCGGGAGGTCGGCGTACCAGTCGCCGAGCACCCGGAACGCCCGCCAGAACGCCCGCTTGGCGTCCTCCTCGTCGAGCGCCTCGTCGATGTTCGGGACGTAGAGCGCCTCGATCGACGGGGTGAGCCGCTGGATCACACCGAGCGCCGGCTCGAGCGGCTGGGCGAGCGGCACCGCCATGTCGTTGAGGGTCTGGAGGGCATCCGGGCCCATGACCACGACGATCTTCGGCGCCACGATCGCGATCTCCTCGACGATGCGCGCGACGCAGCCCGGCTCGGCGAGCGCCGGGTCGCCGACGGGGCACTTCACGCAGAGCGTCCCGTAGACCGCGAGCGGGTCGATCGCCAGCCGCTTGAGCGACTTCATGAGCGCGGTGCCGGAGCGCCCGTAGAAGGCGACGCCCTCCTCGACCTCGGAGGCGGTCGGCGCGTGCTTGAGCAGCATCACGTCGGCCTGCGGGTGCCCGGAGCCGAGCACCGGCATGAGGTTGCCGCGCGGGCAGTGCGGACACGCCTGCAGGTCGCGCGTCAGGGCGTTGAGCTCGCGGATGGCGCGCTCGAGGTACTTCTCTCGGATCTCGTCGTCAGTGGCCCGCATGGCGTCGCCGGTCTCATTCCGCGCATCGCCCTGCGGTCCCTGCGCCTGCATCACGACTTGCGCGTCGCGCGGCGCACCCGCCGCTCGCGGCGCGCCTTGCGGGCGGCCGGCGGCGTCGCCTTGGTCTCCAGGAACTTCAGCGCCTGCACGTAGAGCAGGCTCGTCGGCTTCGTGACGATGTCGGCCTCGCGCAGGGACTCGAGGAACTCCTCCGGGCCGTCGAAGTCGCGCATCCGGATGCGGACCGAGCCGAGGCCCTGCGCGACGTGCGAGTCGCTGCCGGCGCCCGCGACGATCCGGTACTTGGCGGCGAAGCGCTCGGCCTCCTCGTTGAAGGCGCCGATCGCGACCCGCGGGTTGTAGACCTCGATGGCGTCGACGTCGTCGACGATCGCCAGCAGGTGCTCGTAGTCCGGCACCGCGTGCATGCGGTCGAAGGGGTGCGGGACGTAGACGAGGCCGCCCTGGCGCTTGATCTCGGCGACGGTCTCCTGGAGCGTCATGCCGCGCGGGATCTTCTCCTTGAGGAAGAGGCCGATGACCTCGCCCTGGGTGGCGGTCTTGACCTCCTCGCCGACGATCACCTTGACCCCGAACTCGGCGGCCTTCGCCTGCGCCTCCAGGGCGCCGGAGATCTCGTTGTGGTCGGTGACGGCGATCGCGCCGAGACCCTGCTCGCGGGCGGTGGCCAGCAGCACCTCGACCGGGGTGGCGCAGTCGCCGGAGTGGTCGGTGTGCATGTGCAGGTCGACGTCGATCATGCGGCGCCCGGCGAGCCGGCGGGCGACGTCGCGACGTCCGCGGCCGTCGTGGCGGCGGCCGACGAGCTCGCCGTAGACGCCCTCGAGCTCGTCGGCGACCGACGCCCAGTCGCGGGGCGCGCGGGCGGCGCGGAGGCGGTCGCGCAGCGCGTCGTCCGCGAGCAGGCGGGCGAGCTGCGCGCCGAGCGTCTCGACGTCGCCGGGCTCGAAGAGGAGGCCGGCGTCGCCCTCGTCGACCGCCTCCTCGTAGACCGGCAGCCGGCTCGCGACGGGGATGACGCCGGCGGCCCGCGCGCGCAGGAGCAGCCCCGGGGCGGGCGCGGCGCCGGCGGAGGCCGCCACGAGCACGTCGGCGCCCGCGAGGAGCGCCTGCTCGCCGAGCTCGGCGGGCGACGCGAAGCGGACGCGGTCGCGCAGTGCCGTGCGCAGCGGCGTCGACGACGACGGGCCGCGCGCGCTGAGCACGACGACCTCCCACGGGACGTCGAGCGGGAGCTGCCGCAGGCCGCGGAGGAAGACGCGCAGCGCGGGGCGCTCGAGGTCGTCGAGGAACGCGATCCGCAGCGGGGAGCCGGCCGGCCGGTCGCCGCGGGGCGCGAGGTCGGCGCCGGGGGTGACGACGCGGTAGTCGGCCGGGAACCACCGCTCCATCAGCGCCGCGGTGGCGGCGAAGCTCGCGGTGCGCGCGTCGAGGCGGCCGAAGATGCGGTCGACGAGCTTGCGCGCCACCTGCGTGGAGACGATGCGCTCGGCCGGCAGGTGGAAGGTCCCGACGTTGAGGGCGCGCGAGTGGCGCAGCGCCGCGCTCGCGACCGACGGCGCGAAGGGCTCGTGGACGTGGCAGATGTCGAGCCGCGCGGCGAGCTGCAGCGCCTCGATCGACCGCGACACGTCGATCGGCAGCGCGGCGCGCCGCGCGGTGCCGGCGGGCAGCGCCTCGCCGACCGACAGCAGGCGGGGCCGTCCGTCGCTCGGCAACAGGCCGTCGGGCCGGTCGCGCGCCGCGCGCAGGGCGGCCTCGGTCTCCCGCACGCTCGCCAGGTCGCTGGACGGCGCGACGATCAGCACGCGATGCCCACGGCCGGCCAGCTCGTCGGCCATCCGCGCCACCGCGCGGTTGACCTCGTGCCCCGACTCCCACGCGTACGGCGTGACGTGGGCGATCGCCAGTGGTGCTGCCACGGCGGTGAGGATAGGGAGCGGCGCGGGGCGCCGCTCCCGCCGCCGCGGCCTGCCCGCGCGGGACGTGTGCCGCTTTCCGCCCGCCCAGCGGCTGCAAAGCGCCACACCCCCGCACCCGGGCGCCTCGGCGGCCCCGCGGGAGCGGCAGGCCGCCCGGATCGCCCACTCCCTCGTCGAGCCCAGCGGCGATCCATCCCGCCACTCCGGGGCCGGGCTGCGCGCCCCGCGGCGCACGTGTGCCGCTTTCCGCCCGCCCAGCGGCTGCAAAGCGCCACACCCCCCGCGCCCCGGGCGCCGCGGCGGCCCCGCGGGAGCGGCAGGCCGCCCGGATCGCCCACTCCCTCGTCGAGCCCGGCGGCGATCGATCCCGCCACGCCGGGGCCGGGCTGCGCGCCCCGCGGCGGACGTGTGCCGCTTTCCGCCCGCCCAGCGGCTGCAAAGCGCCACACCCCCCGCACCGCACCCGTCGCGGCGGCCGCGAACGCACGAGGGGCGCCTTGCGGCGCCCCTCGGTCACGCTGTGCGGCTGGACGAGCCGGCGTCAGCTCGTGGCCGTCTCCGGCTGGGTGGCCGGCACGCCGATCGGCTTCGTGCCGGGCACGCCCTTGTACGTCTCGATGAACTCCTCGCTCATCTTGCGAGCGTCGTCGTCCGGGCGCTGGTTCATCGGCGACTTCATGAGGTACGAGCTCGGGCCGTCGAGCTGCCCGCTGAGCCCGTGGTTGAGGGCCAGCTTGCAGAAGCGGACGGCGTCGATGACGATGCCCGCCGAGTTCGGCGAGTCCCACACCTCGAGCTTCATCTCGACGTTGAGCGGCACGTCGCCGAAGGCCTGGCCCTCGACGCGGATGTGCGCCCACTTGCGGTCGGTGAGCCACGGCACGTAGTCCGACGGGCCGATGTAGACGTCGTCGGCGGGCAGCGTGTGGCCCATGATCGACGTCACCGCCTGGGTCTTCGAGATCTTCTTGGACTCCAGGCGCTCGCGCTCGAGCATGTTGTAGAAGTCCATGTTGCCGCCCACGTTGAGCTGCGACGTGTGGATCATCTTCACGCCGCGGTCGTGGAACAGGCGCGCGAGCGCGCGGTGCGTGATGGTCGCGCCGACCTGCGACTTGATGTCGTCGCCGATGATCGGCAGGCCGGCCTTCTGGAACCGCTCGTTCCAGTAGCTCTCGGAGGCGATGAACACTGGGATGCAGTTGACGAAGCCGCAGCCGGCCTCGAGCACCTGCTCGACGTACCACTTCGTCGCCTGCTCCGAGCCGACGGGCAGGTAGGACACGACGACGTCCGTCTTGGTGTCCTTGAGGATCTGCACGATGTCCGCGGTCTCGCCGGGGGCCTTCTGGATGCGCTCGGCGGCGTACTTGCCGATGCCGTCGTGCGTCATCCCGCGGTAGACCTTCGCGCCGAGGTTCGACGGCACCTCGGCGAACTTGATCGTGTTGTTCGGATCCGCCCAGATCGCCTCGCCGAGGTCCTTGCCGACCTTCGTCGCGTTGATGTCGAACGCGGCGGTGAACTCGATGTCGCCGACGTGGTAGCCGCCGAGGTCCACGTGCATGAGGCCCGGGACGCGCTCGGACGGATCGGCGTTGCGGTAGTACTCGACGCCCTGGACGAAGGCCGAGGCGCAGTTGCCGACGCCGATGATCGCCACGCGAACCTTCTCGCTCTGGTAGCGGCTGGCGCCGTTGGTGCTGGTGGTCAAGGTTGGAAACCCTCCTGAAAGAATCTGGGGATGGATAACCCGCGCGTGTCCGGGTGTTACCCGGCGGCGGCGGGCGCCTTGAGCGCGGAGCGCACGTGGAAGATGCGCTGGAAGACGGTGAAGACGGACAGCGCCGCGAGCAGGTAGACCGCGGGCTCCAGCAGTTCGACGTCGACGATCGACGCCCCCTTGGCCAGCACGAGGCCGGCCGACAGGATCACCACGCGTATCGCGCGCGTGGCGAGGCCGACCTTGCAGTCGACCCCGAGCGCCTCGGCGCGCGCCCGCGTGTACGACACCATCAGCGACGCGAGCACGGCCACGACGACCGCGCCCGCCGCCCATTCCTTGCCGTCCTGCGCGAACACCACGCAGACGGCGGCCAGCACGATCCCCTCCTCGATGCGGTCGAGCGTCGAGTCGAGGAACGCGCCGAACGGCGTGCCCTTGCCGCTCATGCGCGAGTAGCGCCCGTCGAGCGTGTCGCAGACCGACCCGACGATGAACGCGATCCCCGCGAGGAAGTACAGCCGCTCGAGCACGAGCACGGCGGCGACGACGTTGAGCACGAGCCCCGTCAGCGAGATCGCGTTCGGGGTCAGGCGCGACTCGATGAGCCGCGTACGCACGACCTCCCTGGTCTCCGCGGAGCGAGCGGCCATCCGCTCGCGCCGCGCCGGTCCGGCGGCCATCAGGCGGCGACCTCGGCCGGCCGCGGGCCGAACCGCCACGCCTCGGGCCGCGCGCGCGCCATCCAGGCGGCGGCGTAGGCGGACGCGCCGGCCGTCAGCGCGCCGAGGAAGGCGTCGGCGAGGAAGTGGTTGGCGGTGACGACGATGACGAACGTCACGAGCAGCGGGTACAGCCACCAGAACGCGGCGATCGGGCGCCACTTGACGAGGCGGGCGAGCGGCCAGCCGATCATGAGCGCGAACGCGACGTGCATCGACGGCACGGCGGCGTACGGGTTGAAGAGCGCGTTCACGGCGACGGAGTCCTGGGGGATGCCGGTGAACTCCGAGACCGAGTCGGTGAAGCCCCACTCGGGCAGGAAGCGCGGCGGCGCGGTCGGGAACACGATGTACCCCACCAGGGCCAGCCCCATCGCGACCATCATCATGTTGCGCACGAAGTAGAACGACTCGTTGCGGAACAGGTAGAGCCAGACGAGCGCGCCGAGCGTCACCGAGGTCTGCGCGTTGATGTAGATCCAGCTCGCCGCGTCGACGACGAGCTGCGAGCCCTCCGCCCACGACTGCACGCTCGGCTCGACGAACACGTGCAGCGTGCGCTCGATGTCGATCAGGTCGCGGGCATGCTCGAACGCGACGGCGGCGCGGCCGTCGACCTGGCCGCGCACGAGGCGGTACAGGTAGTACGCAGCGAAGAAGAGCGCGATCTGGCGCACGAGGTCGAGCGGACCGTGCGGCGCCAGTCGTGCCAGCAGGAAGCGGATCCCGCGGACCATGACGAAGGCGATCTTATCCATCGACGGTGTGGTCGCCGGGCGGGAGATCTCTGCAGCGCGACGACGTCCGGCCGAGCAGCGCCCGCCACGGGTCGACGCGCACGCCGATCCGCACGGGCCCCGCGGCGCCGTCCGCGAGCCGCACGCGCGTGTACCCGCCGGGCGCCTCGGAGACGCAGCCCGCGCCCGCGACGACCGCCCAGTGCGGGCTGAAGCGCACCCGCACGTCGCCGGACCGCCGCACGGTGAAGCCGTCCGGGCCGAGCGCCGTCACGCCGAGCGGCTCGCCGTCGCGCCGCGCCGCGACCCGGTAGAGCCGCCAGTGCTCGTCGCGCCACACCTCGTCGAGCCCCGGCACGCCGGCGGTGACGAGCGCCGCCTCGGCGCGCGCCGAGTCGTCGAGCGCGACGTCGGGCACCGCGACGTAGGCGATGCCGTTCTCGCGCAGCCACGCCTCGTAGCGCTCGGTCGTCAGCGTCCCGTCGTAGAAGAGCGCGTTGCGCTCGCGGTCGAGCTGCCGCTGCCAGCCGCGCGCGAGCGCGACCCGCGGCGCCAGCCGCGCCGCCTCCCATTGCGCGCGCGTGAACGGGACCTCGATGCGGATCGGGGAGCGGTCGCCGCCGCGGTCGCGCTCGATCGCCGCGACGAGCGGCGCGTAGTAGTCCGCGCGGGTCGACGGGTCGCCGGCGGCCACCGCGACGTCGCGGATCGGCGGCATCGCCTGCCAGTACACGAGCGGGACGGCCAGCGCGGCCAGCACGAGCGGGCGCCGCGGGCCGAGCGCGGCGGCGACGAGCGGCCCGGCGGTCAGCGCGGCGAGGCGCGTGACGTTCCCGCCGACCGGGT
>DASTRJ010000074.1:0-23059 GCA_035761245.1 Capillimicrobium sp.
GGCCAACGCGCTGCTGGCGCCGCCGGTCGCGACCGCGCGCCGCGGCGCGGTCACTGGGGCCGTTCGGCTCCCGGCCGCGCGGTCGCGGCCCGCCAGCGCAGGTGCTCGACGATCCGCTTCGAGTCGCAGATCGCCTCGCCGTCGATGACGAGCAGCGGCACGTGGCGCTGGCCCGACAGCCGCGCCACCTCGTCGCGGCCGGCCTTGCGCAGCGGCACCCGGACCGTGTCGTGCTCGATCCCGGCGGCGCGCAGCTCGCGCGCCACGCGGCCGCACGGGCACAGCCAGTCGGTCGGCGTCGGGCAGCGGTGCAGGACGACGCGGGTCACGGCATCAGCCGCCCGACCATCCCGCCCGCCTGGCGCAGGACGCCGCCGCCGAGGCGCAGCGCCACCGGCTGCCGCGCCCCCTTGGGAGCGAGCCGGTCGGGCTCGCGCTCGCGGTACCACTCGATCGTCGCCTGGAGCGTGTCCTCGTGGTGCGACGGGCGCCAGCCGAGCTCGCGGCGCGCCTTGTTGGAGCGGAACGCCCACCACATCGACGCGGCCCGGACCTCGTCGACGGTGATCGGCGCCCGGCCGGGCAGCGCCTCGACGCCGCGCGCGAAGGCGAGCGCGGCGGCGACCGGCAGCTTGACCGCGGGCGGCTCGATGCCCGAGAGCCGGCCGAGGTCGGCGAAGAGCCGGTCGAGCGTGAAGTTGCGGTTGCCGAGGATGTAGCGCTCGCCGGGGACGCCGCGCTCGTCGGCGAGCAGATGGCCGCGCGCGACGTCCTCGACGTCGACGACGTTCAGCGCCCCGTCGACGTAGGCGGGGATCTCCCGGCGCAGGAAGCGGCGGACGATCTCGGTCGACGAGCGGTTGACGTCGCCGCGCCCGAAGACGTGCGCGGGGTTGACGATGACGACCGGCAGCCCGTGGCCGGCGACGCGCAGCGCCTCGACCTCGGCCTCGCGCTTGGAGCGCACGTACGGGATCGACGCCGCGGCGATCGGGAAGCGCTGCGCCTCGTCGGCGGTGAACCCGCGACGCGCCGGCCCGACCGCGGCGACCGAGGAGGTATAGACGACCCGCTCGACGCCGGCCCGCAGCGCCTCCTCGAGCACGATCCGCGTCGTCTCGACGTTCTCCCGCCAGAGCCGCTCGGGGTCGCCGCGCAGGCTGGTGCGCCCGGCGACGTGGAAGACGCGCGTGACGCCCTTCATCGCGCGTCGCACGGCGGCGCGGTCGAGCAGGTCGGCGGTGACGTGCCGCGCCTTCAGGTCGCGCACGTTGTCGAGGCGCGTGCTGGGGCGCACGGTCAGCCGCAGGTCGTCGCCGCGCTCGGCGAGCAGGCGGGCGACGTGGGAGCCCACCAGCCCGGCGCCTCCGGTCACCAGGGTGGTCACGACCGGGATCGTAGTCCGAACCCGGGCGTTCACCCCGGCGTGTACACGGTAGTGTGCCCGCGCATGTCCGGGGTCGCGGTGGTCACCGACACCACGCAGTACGTGCCGGCCGAGCTGATCGAGGCCAACGGCATCAAGCTCGTCTCGCTCTACGTCAACTGGCCCGACGGCCAGCAGCGCGAGAGCGAGCTCGGGTCCTTCGACGCGTTCTACGACCGGCTGCGCACGGCCAAGGAGCTCCCGACGACGTCGCAGCCGTCGGTCGGCGACTTCCTCGCCGTCTACGAGCCGCTGCTCGCGCAGGGCTACGACGTCGTCTCGCTGCACCTGTCGGGCGGGATCTCCGGGACCGTCGAGTCCGCGCGCCAGGCGGCGTCGCACGTCGGGGCGGGCCGGATCCACGTCGTCGACTCGGCGACGGCCTGCGGCGGGCTGGGCCTCATGGCGCTCGCCGCGGCGGCGGGCGCGCGCGCCGGCGAGGGCGTCGAGGCGTGCGTCGCGCGCGCTCGGCAGGCGCGCGAGGCGCTGAAGCTGTGGTTCGCGATCGACACGTTCGAGTTCCTCGTCCGCGGCGGGCGGATCGGCAAGGCGCAGGCGATGGTCGGCAGCGCGCTGAAGATCAAGCCGATCCTCAGCGTCGAGTCGGAGATCGTGCCGGTCGAGCGCGTCCGGACCTCCGCGCGCGCCTTCGACCGCATGGTGGAGCTGCTGCGCTCGCTGCACGCCGACGGCGCGGACGCCTGGGTCGTGCAGCACATCCAGGCGCACGAGCAGGCCGAGCGCCTCGTCGACGCCGGCCGGGAGATCTACGGCACCGAGCCGGCGTTCGTCTCCGAGATCGGCCCGGTCATCGGCGCCCACATCGGCCCGGGGCTGCTCGGCGCCGGCGCCGTGCCCGGATCGCTGCTGCGCTAGGCCGTCGCGCCCGGGTGCTCGTCCACCGGCGGTGGCGGCTCCGGGTGGAGCGGGTCGCCGTGCGTCAGCGTCGGCGTGTGGCCGCGCCGGCGCCAGATGTCGCGCAGCACGATCTGGACGACGGCCGCCCCGGGGATCGCCAGCAGCGCCCCGAGGACGCCCAGCAGTGCGGAGCCGATGAGGATCGCGACGATCGTCGCCAGCGGCGGCACGGAGACCGTCTGGCGGTAGACGACCGGCTGCAGGACGTTGTTCTCCACCTGCTGGTAGACGAGCAGCACGATCACCCAGACGATCGTCGCGGTCGGGAAGTCGTGCACGAGCGTGACCAGCCCGATGGCCAGGCCGCCGATCGTCGCGCCGACGAGCGGGATCAGGTCGAGGAACGCCATCAGGACGGCGAGCGGGACCGCGAACGGCACCCCGAGCGCCTCGAGCGTGATCCAGGTCGTCAGCCCGGCGCAGAGCGAGATGATGATGTTGCCCGCCACGTAGCCGGACACCGAGTGGTAGACGTCCTCCGCGACCAGCCGCAGCCGGGGCTCGTGGCGCCCCGACAGGCCGAGCAGGAAGTCGACGAGGCGGCGCCCGTCGAGCAGCAGGAAGAACGTCATCGTCAGCACGGTCACGAGCTGGATGACCGCCGTGAACGCGCCCACCGTCACGGACTGCAGCGCGCCGGCCGCGTCGCCGAGCCGGCTCGGCAGCTGCTCGGCCTGCCGGTTGAGCGCGTCGGTGATGCCGTACTCGTCGTCGTATCTGGCGAACGTGTCGCTGTTGCGCAGGTCCTCGATGTAGCCGGGCAGGTTCGTCGTGAGCTTGTCGACCTGGTCGACGATCGGCGGGACGATGAGCAGCCCGATCCCGAACACGCCGACGGCGATGAGGAGGTAGACGACGAGGATCGCCAGCCAGCGCGGCACGCCACGGCGGTCGAAGAACGCGACCGGCGGGCCGAGGGCGAGCGCCAGGAAGCCGGCGATGAGGACGAGCAGCAGCGGCTCGCGGACGAGCCACGCCACGTAGACGAGCGCGGACAGCCCGACGACGACGAAGAAGACCTTGGCGATCGCGCGCGTGCTGGGCGTCCCGTCGGAGGGCACGCCGCTGACCGCTAGCGCCGGCGGCGACGCCGGCGGCCGAGCCCGCCCAGGGCGGCGATGCCCCCGCCGATCACGAAACCGGCGATGGCGGCCGCGATCAGGACCTGCTGCTTGTGCGCCTCGATCTGACGGCGCCAGTCGGTGGCGACGGCCACCTCGCCCTTGAGCTCGGCGATCGCCCGCCCGAGCTCGACCCGGTTCGCCTCGATCGAGGCGCGGATCTCCTCCTTGGACCGCTGCTGGGCCGCCATCAGGTGCTCACCGTCTCCTTCACGCGCTGGGCCTCCTCGATGGCCATCTCGGGCTTCGGCGGGCTGCCGGACTTGAAGAGCCGCGCGGCGAGCAGGCCGGCGATCGCGCCGAGGACGAAGAGGATCACGGCGACGAGGAAGAAGCCCCAGAAGTACGTGGTGTTGCCCACCGGCAGCGCCCACCAGGCCAGCCACGAGAGGCCGTGCAGCAGGAGCAGCAGGCCGCCGAGGACGAAGACGCCGGCGGCGGCGCCGATCGCGGCGCCCTTGGCGAGCTTGGTCACCTTCTCGGTGACCTCGACCTTGGCGAGCTCGATCTCCTCGCGCACGATCGTCTGCGCGCGCTCGCTGATCTCCTGGATCGCGGCGGAGATCTGCTGGGCGCTGCCGCTCGGGCCCGCGCCGTTCGGCTGGGCCTGGCTGGCGGCGACGGCGCCGGTGGTGTTGGGATCAGTGGCCAAGGCGCTTGAGGATCAGGGCGACGAGGAAGCCGCCGGCGAACGCGGCGCCGACCTGGACCTCAGGACGGTCGGCGGGAGAGGGTGAGCCGCCCGCGGGCGCGCCGCCAAGGGCGGTGGAGCCGGTGCCGGTCGGCGTCTGAGCGGTATCCGTGCTCACTACTCGGGCGGGTCTTCCCCGAAGACTCGGCGCCAAATCATCGCGGCGACGCGGGTGGTGGCGACCGAGGCGAGCGCTCCGAGCCCGGCGAGCAGGCCCGACCACAGCAGCCGCTTGGTGACGTCGTTGGTCATGTCGCGCGAAGTCCTATCACGTCGAGGCCGTCGCAGATCGTGTCGACGATGCTCGCCTTGGCCTCCTCCATGTCCTCGGGCGACTGCGGGATGAGCTCGAAGATCCAGCCGGTGAGGACCTGCTCGATCGTGCCGTAGAACGTCAGCGCCGCGAAGTCGGGGTTGACGTCGGCGCGCAGCTCGCCGCGCTGCTGCGCCTTCGCGACGACGTCGGAGATGAGCGAGTACGCCTCGCGGATCTTCGGCAGGTGCGTGCGGCCGAACGAGTTCGCCGCCCGCGTGACCTCGACGATGATCACCTTCATCACGTCGGGGTCGTGGTGGTACGAGTCGACGATGAACGAGGCGATGTCGCACAGCTTCTGGCGTGCGGACCCCTCGGCGCGGTCGACCTCGGCGATCACCTTCAGGAGCACGTTCCAGCGCTCCAGGAAGACGGTGTCGAGGATCTCGTCCTTGCTGGAGAAGTAGTGGTAGACGAGGCCGTAGGCGACACCGGCCTCGTCGGCGATGTCGGAGACGCGGCAGGCGTGGAAGCCCTGCCGGGCGAAGACCTTGACGGCGGCGTCGAGGATGAGGCGCCGCTTGTCGGCGGCGGCCTGGCTGCGGGCGGTGGAGGCCATCAGGCGGGAACCTCTACCAGCCGGGCGTTGGCGAGCGACGGCAGGTCGCGCCGGACCCGCTCCTGCGCCTCCAGGTCCAGGTCGGCGATGACGTGGCCGACGCGGTCGGCGGCGGTGGCGAGCACCACGCCCCAGGGGTCGACGATCAGCGAGCGGCCGCCGGAGCGCATCCCGCCCGGGTGCTCGCCGACCTGGTTGGCCGCGATGACGAACGCCTGCTCCTCGATCGCGCGCGCCCGCACGAGGACCTCCCAGTGGTCGCGGGTGGTGGCCAGCGTGAACGCGGCCGGGACGACGAGGATCCGCGCCCCGCGCAGCGCCAGCGCGCGGTAGAGCTCCGGGAAGCGGAGGTCGTAGCAGATCGACAGCCCCAGCTCGACCCCGCCGGCGGTGGCGCTGGTGACGATGTCGCGACCGGGCTCCTCGAGCGCGGACTCGCGGTACTCGCGCCCGTCGACGAGCACGTCGAACATGTGGATCTTGCGGTAGGTCGCCCGGATCTCGCCGTCGGGACCGACGTGCACCGAGGTGTTGCGCAGCTTCGCCTCGCCGGGGACCCGCTCGGAGAACGAGCCGGCCACGAGGTCGACGCCGAGCTCGCGGGCGGTCTCGCGCGCCCACGTCACCGCGGGCCCGTCGATGGCCTGCGCGCCCGCCTCGAGCTGCTCCGGCGTGCCGAGCACCACCCACTTCTCGGGCAGGACGATCAGCTCGGCCCCGTCGGCCGCCGCCGCGCGCACGTGCCGGTCGGCGGCGCGCAGGTTCGCCGACGCGTCGTCCGTCGCGTTCAGCTGCACCGCCGCCACTCTCATCCGAACTCGGCCACCTCCGGGTTGGTTGACTCGCGAGTCAACGATACCTTGCCCGCGTGCTCCCCTGGCGCTCGGACGGCGTTGGACACCGGCCGGTCGATCTCCACCACCTCCCTACCCGGCGCGGCGGTCGCGCGCTCAAGCGCTGGCGCTATGTCGGCGTCTTCACGCCCGAGGCCATGCTCTGCGTCGGTCTGGCGCACGTCGCGGGGGTGCCGCAGGCGTGGTGGGCGGTGTGGGATCGCGAGCGGCGGATCCTCGCCGAGCGCACCATCTTCCTGCGGCCGCGTGCGGCGGTCCGCTTCGGCGCCGGCGGCCGGGTGACCGTTCGCGACCGCGACGCGCAGCTCGACCTCGTCGTCGAGGAGCGCGGCGCCGTCGAGAGCGTCTGCCCGCACGGCGCCGGCTGGATCTGGACGCGCAAGCAGGCCGGCGTCCCCGCGCGCGGGCGGGTGCGGGTCGGGGGCCGCGAGCTGGCGATCGACGGGCGCGCCGTCGTCGACGACACGGCCGGCTACCACGCGCGCAGGACCGCGTGGCGCTGGTCGGCGGGCGTCGGCACGTGCGAGGACGGCCGCCCGGTGGGCTGGAACCTCGTCGCCGGGGTCAACGACCCGCCGCTGCACAGCGAGCGCTCGCTGTGGCTCGACGGGGTGGCGCGCGAGGTCGGGCCGTGCGAGTTCGCGGGCGACCTGTCGCAGGTCCGGATCGCCGACGGCGGCGAGCTGCGCTTCGCCGCCGAGGCGACGCGCGAGCGCCACGACGAGCTCCTCATCGCGCGCAGCGACTACGTCCAGCCGTTCGGCACGTTCAGCGGCGTGCTGCCCGGCGGTGCTCGGCTCGCCGAGGGCTACGGCGTGATGGAGGACCACCGGGCGCGCTGGTGAGCGCGCCCGGCGGCCCTCCGTTCCGCGACCCGTCAGCGCACCGGCCGGGCGCGGAAGGTGGCGTCGCCCTGACACACCCAGCCGAGGAGCTCCGTCGACCACGTGGTGACGAGGATCGTCTCCTTCGAGAAGCTCTGGTGCAGGGACCCGGTGATCGTGCCGCGCCTGCCGCGGGCGCGGCGTGACGTGGAACCACTTCGAGACGGGGCTGTAGTGCATGGCCGACTCGACCGGCTCGGGCGTCTGCACCTTGGTCGTCCGGCCGAGCGCGAAGCTCCCGGGAGGGGCGAAGGCGTCGGTGCCGGCCGTGGGGGCTCCCTTCGTCGGCACGCAGCTCATCGGCGTGAAGGTCTCGAGCCCGGCGATCGCCCGGCCGTCGAGGACGAACGCGACCGGATCGCCGGCGCTCGTCGTGCCGGCGTAGGGGATCGGCTTGGCGCCGGCCGCCGGCGCGGCGGCCAGCATCGTCGCGGCGGCCGCGAGCGCCGCCGCGAGCCCCTTCGTGCTCATCGGTCCGCCCCGCCCAGCCGCGTGAGGCTCAGCTCCCAGCGGATCGTGGTCGTCGACGTCTCGTCGAACCCCGACACCTCCTCGCGGCCGGTGGCGATGACGATGTGCTTGCCGTGGGCGAAGAGGTCGTCCACCGGCAGGCGCTGCCCCACCGCGCGACCGTCGACGTCGTGGAGCAGCTCCGGCCACGCGGTCCCGCCGACCGGGCATTCGCGGAACGGCCCGAGGGGCGCGGCGAGCTCCGGCTGGAGCGCGATGACGTCACGTGACGCGTAGCGCAGCTGCACCCAGGTCTCGGAGCGCTTCGTGCCGCAGTCGGGCGTCGGCGGCGGCGGGCCGCCGGTGCCGTCGCCGTCGGCGCAGATCCGCTGCGCGGTGGTCTCGATCGCACCCTGGCGGGCGATGGTCGCCCGCAGGTCGATCGTCGCGTCGTGGAAGCCCTGGCGGAAGCTGACGTCACCGCCGCTCGCGTCGACGGTCACCTCGGTCGGCTTGGCGCGGAAGCGGACGGTCTCGGTGCCGCTGCCCTGGATGCTCACGTCGCACTCGAACATCGGGACGTGGCGGGTCTCCCAGGTGGTCGTCTGGACGCCCTTCAGCGCGACGCGGAACGTCGCTTGCCGGGCCGGCGCCGCGGCGGGCGCAGCGGCCGCGACGGTCGCCACCGCGAGGGTGGCGCCGGCGACCGCGCGGATCGATGGAAGGCGGTTGGAGGTGCGCATGGCGGCAACGATCCGCGAGCCGTTCCATCGATGCAACGCAAGTCGTCGCTTCTAGTATCGTGCTCATCGATGCACGACCTCCGGCGGCTGCGCGCGTTCCACGCCGTCGCGGAGCGCCGTTCGTTCTCGGCCGCGGCGCTCGAGCTGGGCTACGCCCAGTCGGTCGTGTCGCACCACGTCGCCGCGCTGGAGGCCGAGTTCGGCGTCACGCTCGTCGACCGCTCCACGCGCCCGGTGTCGCTGACCGAGGCGGGGCGGCGTCTCGCGACACACGCCGTCGAGGTGCTGGGTCACGTCGCCGCGGCCGAGGAGGAGCTGCGGGCCGTCGCGGGCGTGGAGACGGGGCTGCTGCGGATCGGCGCGTTCAGCTCGGCGTGCACGTCGTTCGTGCCGGCTGCGCTCGCGAGCTTCGAGGCGCGCCACCCCGGGATCGACGTGCGCCTCGAGGGCCTCGAGAGCGAGCCGGCGCTGCACCGGCTCCGTGCCGGCGAGCTGGACCTCGCCGTCGTCTGGTCGCTCGACGGCCCCGCCGCGCCCGGGCCGGGCGACGGCGTGTTCGAGCGCCGGCACCTCGCCGACGACCACTACCGGATCGCGCTGCCGGCGCGACACCGGCTCGCCCGGCGACGGCGCGTCGAGCTGGCCGACCTCGCCGGCGAGCGCTTCAGCGGCCCGGTCGGGGGCGACCCGGGCGCCGACGCGTACCTGCGCTGGCTGCGCGACGCCTGCGCGGCGGCGGGCTTCGAGCCCGACGTCGCCTACGAGGTCGTCGACGTCACCATCGCCCGGGCGTTCGTCGCCGCCGGGCTCGGCGTCGCCGTGCTCCCGGAGCTGACGCTCGGCAACACGGGCGCGGACGTCGTCGTCCGGGAGCTCCCCGGGAGCAACCCGTTCCGCGCCGTCTACGGGGTGTGGCGCGCCGGGCGCCGGATCCCCGCGGTGGCGCCGATGCTCGACGCCCTCGCCGGCGCGGCCGCCGAGCGCCTCGGGGCGCCCGGCGGCACGGCACGCGGCTAGAAGACGTTCGCGGCGAGCCAGTCGTCGGCGAAGTACGCCACGAACAGCGGCACGAGCAGCCACATCAGCGGGTGGATCTCGCGCGTGCGGCCCTTGGCGACCATGACGATGACGAAGCCGAGGACGCCGAGGCCGATGCCGGCGGCGATCGAGAACGTCATCGGGATGCCGGCGATGATCAGGAACGCGGGCAGCGCGTGCTCGGGCTCGTCCCAGTCGATCGCCTTGACGAGGCGCATCATGAGCGCGCCGACGAGCACGAGCGCCGGCGCGATCGCCGGCGAGATGAACGTGTCCTCGCCGACCTGCACCTGCTGGCCGACGAGCCCGATGATCGGCACGAGGAAGATCGCCAGCAGGAACAGCAGGCCGGTGACGACGTTCGCCAGGCCGGTGCGCGCGCCCTCGGTCACGCCCGCGCCGGACTCGATGTAGGTCGTGACGCTCGACACGCCCATCGCGCCGCCGAACGCCGCCGCGCCGGAGTCGACGAGCAGCACGTTGCGGATGCCGGGCAGGTCGCCCTCCTCGTCGGTCATGTCGCCCGCGCGCCCGACCGCCACGGCGGTGCCGATCGTGTCGAAGAAGTCGGTCATGAACAGCGCGAAGATGACCGGCACGAGCGACCAGGTGAGCGCGTCGGTGAGGTTGTCGACCTTCAGCGCCTCGCCGATCGTGTCGAAGTCCTCCGAGCCCGGGAACTTCGCGACCGCGTCGGGCGCGTCGAGCACGCCGAAGATCAGGCCGAGCACGGTCGAGGTGAGGACGCCGAGCAGGATCGCGCCCCGCATGTTGCGCGCCGCGAGCGCCGCGCCCACGCCGATGCCGGCGAGCGCGATGAGCGCCGGGCCGGAGGTCAGCTCGCCGAGCCCGACGCCGGTGGCCGGGTCGTTGACGACGATGCCGCCGTTGCGCAGGCCGATGAAGGCGATGAAGAGGCCGATGCCGACGCCGATCGCCAGCTTCATCGAGGTCGGGACCGCGTGGACGACCGCCTCGCGCAGGCCGGCGATGACGAGCACCAGCGCGACGAGGCCCTCGATGACGACACAGGCCATGCCGACGCCCCAGCCGACCTTCTGGCCGAGGATGATGTCGAAGGCGACGACGGCGTTGATGCCGAGGCCGGACGCCAGCGCGAAGGGGTAGTTGGCGACGAGGCCCATCACGATCGTCGCCACGCCGGCGGCGATCGCGGTGGCGACCGCGACCGCGTCGAAGGGCAGGCCGGCGGCCGAGAGGATCGCCGGGTTGACGAAGAGGATGTAGCTCATCGTCAGGAACGTCGAGAGCCCGCCGAGGGCTTCGATCCTGAGGGTGGAGCGGCGCTCGGCGATGCGGAACCGGCGCTCGAGGAGGGAGTTCATCGCGGGCGGAGGGTAACGATCACTCCCGAGCTACCAACGGAGCGGGAATGCGTCACGCTGGGCGGATGGCGATCGTCTTTCCGCTGACCACCGAGCGCCTCTCGATCCGGCCCTTCACGGAGGCCGACCGCGAGACGATGCGGCGGATCTACGCCGACCCGGACGTGATGCGGTTCATCGACACGCGCGGCGAGGACCCGGCGACGTGGGTCGACGGCTACATCGCCCACCAGGCCTCGCACGGGTACGCGTTCTGGGCGATCGAGGAGCGCGCGACCGGCGAGCTGCTCGGCGAGGCCGGCTTCGGGCCGCTGGACGGCGTCGGGCCCGAGCTCGAGCTCGGCTACCTCCTGCGCCACGACGCATGGGGCCGCGGGCTGGCGACCGAGGCCGCCAGGGCGTGCCTGGACGCGGCGTTCGGCGGCCTCGGCGTCCGCGAGGTCGTCGCGGTCGTCGACATCGGCAACGACGCGTCGCTGCGCGTCCTGTGGAAGGTCGGCTTCCGGGTCGAGGGCTGGCGCACCGCGCACGGGCGCCGTCAGCACGTGCTCCGTGCGGTTGCCGGCGACGGGCTCCCGGCGTAGGCTCGCCACAGTCGACGAAGGAGCTCGCCATGCCCACGACCGCCCAGGCCGCCCGGTTCGACCTCGACACGCTGCGCCGCGCCGTCCACGACGGCGACGTGGAGGCGATGCTCGCCCTCTACGCCGACGACGCCGAGATCGTGGTGTTCGACCTCAACAACCCGCCGAGCGACCCGACGACGATCGAGGGCCGCTCCCGCATCGGCGCGATGCTCGCCGACGTCTTCTCGCGCGACATGGCCCACGAGGTGCGCCACGCGATCACCGACGGCGCGTGCGCCGCGTACGACATCGCCTGCCGCTACGGCGACGGCACGCGGGTCGTCGCCCACTCGATGGTCGAGCCGCGCGGCGGCCGCATCGCGCACGAGGAGATGATCCAGGTCTGGGACGCCTGAGCCGCGGGGCGCTCAGCGGTCGCCGCGCTGGCGCCGCAGCTCCGCGAGCAGCAGCTTGGAGTGCATCGCGCCGATCAGCTCGCGCAGCGGCTCGGCGCCCGACGCGATGATCTCGGCGGCGCGGTCGACCTCGACCTCGCCGGCGAGGCGGGCCAGCAGCGTGCCGACCTCCTCGCGCACCAGCGGCTCGAGCGCCTCCTTGTAGCGGAGGGTGTCGTAGACGGTGAAGCCGATCTCCTCGTCGTAGCCGCCGGCGCGGAAGCGCGAGATCGCCTCGATGATCGCGACGTCGTCCGGGTCGTAGCCGCGGGCGGTCGGCGTCAGCACGCCGATCTCCTCGAGGCGGTCGAGCACGTTGTCGGGCACGTCGTAGCGGCGACGGGCCTCGGCCTTCGAGATCCGGCCGCGCTCGTGCGCCGTCAGCGCGCGCTCGATGATCCGGTCCTCGAGCTCGACGAGGGCGGCGAGCCGGTCCGGGTCCTCCTCCAGCACCTGCGCGATGACCTTCAGCGGCATGAACCGCTCCTCCTGCAGCCGCTTGATCAGGCGGATCCGGTCGACGAACTCGGGCGGGTAGTACGCCATGTTGCGCGAGGTCCGCACCACCCCCTCGCCGCTGCCGAGCAGCCCCTCGCGCAGGTAGTGCTTGATCGTCCCGGCGCTGACCCCGGAGCGCTCCGCCAGCTCACGCATCTTGAGCTTGCCGTCGGCGTTCACGACAGGAAGGATCCCGAAGCGGCCGCATCGGCGGCCGGCGGGCCGGCGACCGCCCCCGACTCCATGAGCGCGGCGATCTCCTGCTCGCCGTAGCCGGCCTCGGCGAGCAGCGCCGCGGTGTGCTCGCCGAGCGCGGGCCCGGGCAGCCGGTGCGGATCGCCGGGGGTGCGCGACAGCTTCACCGGCACGCCGAGCGCGCGCACGGGCGCGGTGGCGCCCGGCTGGTCCAGCTCGACCACCATGTCGCGGGCCCGGACGAGCTCCGAGTCGAGCACCTCGTCGAGCTCGAGCACCGGCTCCAGGCAGCAGTCGTGCTCGCCGGCGAACGCCTGCCACTCGGCGCGGGTGCGCGCCTTGAACACCGCCTCGACCTCGCGGTGCGCGTCGCTGCCCGGCGGGTCGAACTGGTGGGCGATCAGGTCCTCGCGGCCGACCCCTCGACACCACGCCTGCCAGAACTTCGGCTCCAGCGCGCCGAGCGTCACCCACCCGTCGGCGCACTCGTACGGGCGGTAGCAGAGCAGCCGCCCGGCGAGCTCGAGCTCGCCGCGGCGCGGCACCGCGTCCCCGGCGAACACGCGCGCGGTCATCATCGTCATCCACGACAGCGCGCCGTCGGTCATCGACACGTCGACGAGCTGGCCCTCGCCGGAGCGGTCGCGCTCGCGCAGCGCCGCGAGGATCGCGAACGCCGCCATCTGGGCGCCGCCGCCGATGTCGGCGATCTGCCCGGCGGCCTGGACCGGCGGCCCGTCCTTCTCCCCCGTGAGCCCGAGGACGCCCGCGAGGCCGAGGTAGTTCATGTCGTGGCCGGAGCGGTCGCGGTACGGGCCGTCCTGCCCGTAGCCGCTGATCGCGCAGTACACGAGGCCCGGGTTCTCCTGGCGCAGCCGCTCGTAGCCGACCCCGAGGCGGTCGAGCACGCCGGGGCGGAACGACTCGAGCAGCACGTCGGCGTCGCGCACGAGCCGCAGCAGCACCTCGCGGCCCTCCTCGCGCTTGAGGTCGACGCGGACGCTGCGCTTGTTGCGGTTGAGCGCGAGGAAGAACGCGCCGGCCGCGGTGTCCTCGACGCCGTCGAACTTCGGCGTCGCCCACCGGACGTAGTCGCCCATCCCGGTGTCCTCGACCTTGACGACGTCCGCGCCGAAGTCGGCCAGCAGCAGCGAGCAGAACGGGCCCGGCAGCAGCCGCGAGAGGTCGAGGACGCGGATGCCCTCCAGCGGCAGGGCCATCAGGCGCTCGCTCCGGCCGCGGTGCGGGCCGGTGCGGGAAGGCCGAGCAGCTCGCGCGCCTCGGCCACGGTCGCCGGCCGGCGACCCACGTCCTCGGTCATCTGCCGCGCCTTGGCGATGAGGTCGCCGTTGGAGCGCGCCATCTCGCCGTTGGGCAGGTAGAAGTTGTCCTCCAGGCCGACGCGGACCGAGCCGCCGAGCGTGAGCGCCGCCGCGACGAGCAGCCACTGGTCGCGACTGATGCCGATCACCCCCCAGTGCGAGCCGGGCGGCACGTTGTCGGCCATCGCCGCGAGGTTGCGGGCGGTCGGCGGGACGCCGCCGACGATCCCCATCACGGCCGAGACGTGCAGCGGCGGATGCAGCACGCCCATGTCGACGAGCGGCGCCAGCGACCCGACGTGCCCGACGTCGAAGCACTCGTGCTCGGGCTTGATGCCGAGCTCGTTCATCGCGCGCAGCAGCTCGATGATCTCGTCGAACGGGTTCGTGAAAACGGTCTGGAAGACGAAGTCCTTGCGCCGCGACGAGTACTTGGCGTAGTTCAGCGAGCCCATGTTCAGCGCCGCGACCTCGGGCCGCAGCTCGCGCAGGTACGCGATCCGCTTCTCGAGCGGCACGCCGATCGCGCCGGTCGAGTAGTTGACGATCACGTCCTCGCCGACCTCGGCGCGGATCGCGTCGGTGATGGCCCGGAAGTCCTCGACCTCGAAGCTCGGGGTGCCGTCGGGCCGGCGCGCGTGGATGTGGATCATCACCCCGCCCTCGTCGACGATCCGCCGCGCCTCGGCGGCGTACTCCTCCGGCGTGTACGGGATGGCCGGGCACTGGTCGCGGTTCGCGATCGCGCCGGAGATGGAGCAGGTGATGATGACGGGGTCGTCGAGGCTCACGGGCGAGGGTGTCCTTGTGGGAAGTGAGAAGTTCTACTTCTCACTTTTGCGGACGCCGTCAGCGGGGTCAAGGCGCGGGGGCGCCGACGACCGGAGAACGATGTTTGCGCGGTACACCCCCGGGGTAACGCCGGTCAGGGAGCGGTGACGTCTGTCCCGGGCGCCCGCCGCCCCTCGTCGTGCCAGCAGGAACGGTCGGTGATCCGCCGCGGAGCGCGTGGACCTGGGCCTCTGGCGCAGTTCCGTCAGCCAGGCGTCCGAGGAGAGCCCATGCCGCACCCGACCACAGACCTTCCGCACAGACTGACCGCCCAGGTCCGCCTCGCGCTCGCGCGCCAGCGTGCGCTCCACGCGCGCTCCGCGCGCACGTCGCCCGACCGCGGCCGGAGAGGCTCCGCCCTCAAGAGCGCGATCGGGTCCGTGACGCGTCAGCCGCGGACGAACAAGCCGTAGACCGCGACGCGGGTCCCCGGCGGGAACTCGGTCTCGTCGGCGGCCCAGTCGTAGGTGACCTTGAGGTTGCCCGGCCGGCGGCCTTCGATGAAGACCTCGTCGGCCGGCGCGACCGCGACGACCTGATCGCGCTTCATCGCCTGCACGACGACGTTGACGAGCTTCGTCCCCTTCTCCGGCCGCAGCCCCGCCTCGCCGGGGCACGGGCAGTCGGTCGGCGGGATCGCGTCGTCGCCGGTGTGCCAGACGATCTGGATCGTCTCGAGGCGGCGCAGGCGCTCGGCGCGGTCGAGCGTCCGGGGCTTGCCGACCGCGACCTGCGTGTCGCTCGTGAAGTCGACCGGGGACGGATGGCCCGCCGTGAGCTTGAGGACCAGCTTCGTGTTCGCCGAGGCGCCGGCGGGCGCGAGCAGCGCCGCGGCAGCCACCAGGACCGGGATCAGTCGAAGTCGCATGCGCCCCAACGTAGCGGCGCACCTGCGCCCGATCGCTAGACGGGCACCACGCCGTTGCGCTTCCAGGGCCGGTCGACGCGCTTGGACTCCGCCATCTCGAGCGCGCGGATGATCGTCGGCCGCGTCTCGCGCGGGTCGATGATGTCGTCGATCATCGCGTTCTTGGCGGGGATGTACACGTCGATGATCTTGCGGTACTCGTCGATGAGCTGCTGCTTCATCGCCGCCGGGTCGTCGGCCGCCTCGACCTGCTTGCGGAAGACGATCTCGACCGCGCCCTCCGCGCCCATGACGCTGATCTCGGCGGTCGGCCAGGCGACGATCAGGTCCGGCTCGTAGGCGCGCCCGTTCATGACGTAGTAGCCCGCCCCGTACGCCTTGCGCAGCACGACCGTGATCTTCGGCACCGTCGCATTGGCGACCGCGTAGAGCATCTTCGCGCCGTGGCGGATGATCCCCGCCTGCTCGACCTTCGTGCCGACCATGAAGCCCGGCACGTCCATGAGGAAGACCAGCGGGATCCCGTACGCGTTGCAGAGGTTGACGAACCGGGCCGCCTTGTCGGCGGAGTCGTTGTCGAGGATGCCGCCGAGCTGCTTGGGCTGGTTGGCGACGATGCCGACCGGCCGCCCGCCCATCCGCGCCAGGCACGTGACGATCGTCTTCGCCCACTGCGGCTTGAGGTCGAGCCACTCGCCGTCGTCGACGATGCGGCGGATGACCTCGTAGATGTCGTACGGCTTGCGGTTGGACTCCGGCAGGACGTCCAGGAGCTCCTCGTCGCAGCGGTCGATCGGGTCGGTGCACTCGCGGATCGGCGGGCGCTCCTCGTTGTGCGACGGGAAGAACGACAGGTACTGCTTGATGCGCTCGATGCACTCCTCGTCGCTGGCGACCTCGAGGTCGCCGACGCCCGACTTGCGGCAGTGCACGCGCGAGCCGCCCAGCTCCTCCTGGGTGACGTCCTCGCCGACCGCGGCACGGACGAGGTGCGGCCCCGCGAGCGCCATCGAGCCGCGGCCCTTGACCATCGGGACGAAGTCGGCCAGGCCGGGGATGTAGGCGGTGCCCGCCGCGCACGGCCCCATGAGCGCCGCGACCTGCGGGATGACGCCGCTGGCCACGACCTCCTCGCGGAAGAGGTGCCCGGAGCCGGCGAAGAGCGACCCGACCGCCTCCTGGATGCGCGCCCCGGCGCTGTCGAGCAGCCAGATCATCGGCATCCGCTTCGTCAGCGCCAGCTCGCGCAGGCGCGCGACCTTCGTCTCGCCGGTCAGTCCCATCGAGCCGGCCATGACCGTGAAGTCGTAGGCGGCGACCGCGACCATCCGGCCGTCGACCTTGCCGTAGCCGGTGACGACGCCGTCGGCCGGCGCCTCCTTGCCCTCGAGGCCGCGCACGGAGAAGTGGATGCCGGCGTGGATGCCGAGCTCGGTGAACGTGCCTTCGTCGATGAGCAGGTCGATCCGCTCCCGCGCGGTGAGCGCGCCCTTCTCGTGCTGCTTGGCGATCTTCTCCTCGCCGCCGCCGAGCTTCGCGGCGGCGCGGCGCTCGGCCAGCTCCTCGACGAGCGGGCGCAGGATGGAGGTCGGGGCTTCAGTCTCGCTCACAGCAGGGGCTCCACGATTCGATGAGGGATCTCGGGCGGGCCGGCGACCGACGCGACGGTCAGGCCCACGATCTCGTTGCGGTCGCCGATCGCGGCGAGCAGCTCTCGCACCTCGTCCGCGGTCGGGCCGCCGGGCGGCGGCGGGAAGGCGGACGGGTAGCCGTCGACGACGTCGGCGTCGAGATGGACGAAGACGGGGCGGTCGGCGAGCGCGCCGGGGACCGCGTCGAGCGCCGAGGCCACGTGCGCGCCGGAGCGGTCGAGGAGCTCCCGCTCGCCGGGGTCGACGTCCCGCAGGCCGGCGAAGACGACGCGCTCGGCCGGCAGGGTCGGCGTCACGCCGGCGTCGAACTGGCCGGTCGCGCCGGCGAGCGGCATCCCGCCGACGTAGCCGCTCGGCGACGTCTCGGGCGTGTTGAAGTCGGCGTGCGCGTCGAGCCACAGCACGCGCGCGTCGGGATGCCGCTCGGCGAGCCAGGGGAGCGTGGCGAGCGCGACGACGCACTCGCTCGCGACGACGACCGGCCGGCCGTCGAGCGCGGCGCGGATGGCCGGGACGTCGGCGGGCAGGATCCGCGGCTCGCCGATGCGACGCGCCAGCGCCTCGGCGTTCGGCCCGACCTCGTCGTGGCCGGTGAACGAGGCCGGGACGGCGATCAGCGGCCCTTCCACACCGGCTCTCGCTTCTCGAAGAAGGCGGTCACGCCCTCGACGATGTCCTCGGTCGACTGCGCGATCGTCAGCTGCGCGCGCAGGAAGTCGAGCGCCTCGGCGAACGCCATGTCCTGCTGGCGGTACATCGCGTCCTTGCCCAGCCGCATGATCACCGGCGACTTCGAGGCCAGCTTGGCCGCCCACTCGTCGACGGCGGCGTCGAGCTCGTCGTCGGGCACGACGCGGTTGACGATCCCGATCCGCTCCGCTTCGCGCGCGTCGATCCGCTCGCCGAGCAGCAGCAGCTCGTTGGTCTTCTTGCGCGGGACGTTGCGGTAGATGAGCGCCATGATCATGAACGGGAACGCGCCCACGTTGATCTCGGGCGTCCCGAAGCTCGCCGACTCGCTCGCGACGATCAGGTCGCAGGCCAGCGCGACGCCGAGCGCGCCGGCGAGCACGTGGCCGCCGGCCTTGACGATCGTCGGCTTGCCGAGCTGGCCGATGAGCTGGAAGAGCGCCACGAAGCGCGCGGTGCCGGCGTGCTTGTGGACGAGCGGGACGTCGACGCCGAAGCCCGCGAGGTTCGCGCCGCTGGAGAACGTGCGCTCGTGCGACGACGCGAGCACGACGCAGCGGACCGCCTCGTCGTCGCGCGCGCGCTCGAACCCCGCGATCAGCTCGTCCAGCAGCTCCGTCGACAGCGCGTTGCGCGTGTCCGGATCGTCCAGCGTGATCGTCGCGACTCCGTTCGCAGCCGCCTCATAGCGCACCTTCAACCGAACGCTCTCCTGGGAAGTAGGACGTGCCACTTCCCACTCTACGGGAGCGCTCGGCGGGGCGCCCGGCCAGGCGATTGTCGTCTCGACGACCGCATGCGTCCTCGAGACGACAGACGCCGGGGTGGCCGGGTCAGCGCGCGCGGCGAGTGGAGCGGCAGCGGCGCTTGGCGGCGCGCGGCGACCGCTCGCCCGTGGCGCGACGCCCGCCGCCGTGACGGGCTTCGCGCCGGCAGCGCTGCCGCCGCGTCTCGCGACGTTGCGGCCGCTGCGCGACCGGGGCGCTGCGCGCGGGCGCCGGCACGGGCGTGTTGACGATGACGGCCGGCGGCATCGGCGAGATCGGCTCAGGCTGCGGCGCGGGCGGCGTCGGCTCGGGCTCCGGCGTGGGCGACGCCGGGTCGGGCTGCGGCGTGCCGGTCGAGCCGCCGCTGCCGCCTCCCCCGCCGCCGCTCGGCGGCGCGACCGTGGTCGTCGCCGGCTCGTCGCGCTCGACCACGATGCAGTCCGCCGGCGGGCACAGGTAGACGGAGTCGTAGAGGTTCCAGTGCGTGTCGAGGTACGAGCCGGGAGCGGGATCCGGGTCGAAGTAGTCGTCGGCGCGGCAGTCCCATGCCGGCGGGCTCTGCGTCGCGCAGCTCGTGACGAGGTCGGCGCTCGTGCCCCGCGGCCCGCCGTCGGCGTAGCACATGACGTCGTAGCGCTCGAAGCAGTGCCCGGCGAGCGTCGAGTGCGGCGCGCTGTCCTGGACGGCCCCGAGGTTGTGGCCGAGCTCGTGCTGCGCGGTCGTGCGGCGGCTGGAGCCGAAGCTGAAGACGAACGCGACGTTGCCGCCGCTGTTGTTCCAGTTCGTCGCGGTGTCGCGGTCGTCGTTGTAGAGCGTCGCCACGCCGCTGACGCCGCCGGCGGGCAGCGCGTCGGCGTAGACGAGGAAGTCGCGCTTGCCGGCGACGCTCGTCAGGCGCGCCCGGAGGTCGTCGCTCAGCGCGTCGAAGCGCTCGTCGAGCGTCATGGCGAGGTACGCGTCGCGCGTGCGCGGGAGCGCGATCGAGATCGCGTCGACGTAGAGCGGGCCGCACGCGGTGCCGGTGTCGAAGCGCACCGTCCTCGTGCCGTCGGCGGCGGCGCCGAACGACTCGGCGATCTCGCGCGCGTCGTCCTGGAGGTACTCCGCGAAGGTGGCGAAGCGGTTCGGCTGGTCGCTCGGGCGCGCGTAGACGAGCTTGATGGCCGGCCCCGCGCCGGTCGCGTCGTGGGCGACGTCGTCGACGGACGTCTCGGTGCCGCACCAGTCGTCGGCCAGCACGGGGGCCGCGGGGTCGGCCGGCGCGAGGCGCGCGAGCGCGGTCCGGGAGGCCGCGGCCTCGAGCTCGGCGTCCATCCCGGCGGGGATGCGGTCGCCGTGGAGCTCGACCGGCCCGCCCTGCGGCGCGAGCGGCACGGCGTCGCCCTCGTGGGCGGCGGCGGGCGCGGCGGCGACGAGGAGCGCGAGCAGAGGGCAGGCGCGAGAGCGAGGCGGCGGGTCACCACCGGGATATCGGCCGGCGCCCCGGCGTGGTTGACCTTGCGACCGCCATGCGGTCACAACGTCAGGCACGTCCGGCTCAAAGCGGAAAGTAGGACGTGCCACTGTTCACTTTTGTGGCGATTCGCGATACGGTCGCCGCATGGCCGCCTCCGACACCGTGCTGAAGCCCGACTTCGGCGCGAAGCGCAAGCACTTCATCTTCACCGACGAGCACGAGCAGCTCCGGGAGTCGATCCGCAACTTCGCCGTCAAGGAGCTCGCTCCGCACGCGGAGGAGTGGGAGGAGACGACGTTCCCCGACTGGGTCTTCCACCGCATGGGCGAGCTCGGCTTCCTCGGCCTCGACAAGCCCGAGCAGTACGGCGGCCAGGGCGGCGACTACTACACCGCGCTCGTGCTGGCCGAGGAGATCGTCCACGCGCAGTCGGGCGGCCTGGCGATGGGCGTCGCGGTCCACACCGACATGGCGATGCCGCCGATCCTCGCGTTCGGCACCGAGGAGCAGAAGCAGGAGTGGGTCGTCCCGGCGATCGCCGGGCAGAAGATCCTCTGCCTCGGCATCACCGAGCCCGACGCGGGCTCCGACGTCGCCGGCATCAAGACGCGCGCCGTGCGCGACGGCGACGAGTACGTCATCAACGGCTCGAAGACGTACATCACCAACGGGCACCGCGCCGACGTGATCGTGCTCGTCACCAAGACCGACCCGGACGCCGGCTACGACGGCTTCACGCTCTTCCTCGTGCCGATGGACACCCCGGGCGTCATCCGCGAGAAGCGGCTCGAGAAGCTCGGCATGCACGCGTCCGACACGGCGCTGCTCGCGTTCCAGGACGTGCGCGTGCCCGCGAGCGCGGTCCTCGGCCAGGTCGGGAAGGGCTTCTACCACATCATGTGGGAGCTCCAGGGCGAGCGCCTGATCGGCGCCGCCGGCTGCGTCGCCGGCGCCCAGCGCTGCTTCGAGCAGACGCTGCAGTACGCGCTCGAGCGCAACGCGTTCGGCCGCCAGATCGGCAAGTTCCAGGTGATCCGCCACAAGTTCGCCGAGATGGCGACCAAGATCGAGACGGCGCGGCAGATGGTCTACACGACGGCCTGGCGCTTCCAGAACGGCGAGTACCCCGTGCGCGAGATCTCGATGGCGAAGCTGTACGCCTCGCGGATCGCGGTCGAGGTCGCCGACGAGTGCATCCAGATCCACGGCGGCGCCGGCTACATGCGGGAGTACGGCGTCGAGCGCGTCTGGCGCGACATGCGGCTCAACCGGATCGGCGCCGGGACCGACGAGATCATGCTCGACGTCATCGGCCGCTCGTACGGGCTGTAGGCCGGAGCCGTGAACGCCCCGCGCACGGCCACCGTCAGCTGGCACGACCCCGCCGACGTCCTGCCGCACCTGGCCGGGCTCGACGGGCTCGGCTACGTCGAGGCCGTGCGCGACGGGCGCCTGCCGGGCGACCCGATGATGGAGGCGCTCGGCATCCGGGTGACCGAGGTCGAGCGCGGCCGCGTCGTCATGACGGCGGTGCCGGAGGGCCAGCACATGAACCTCGGCGGCGTCGTCCACGGCGGCTTCCTGTCGACGCTGATGGACTGCGCCACGGGCTTCGCGTTCCACAGCACCCTGCCGCCGCGGGCCACCGCGCCGCACGTGTCGGCGTCGTACGGCTTCCTGCGCTTCGGCCGGCCGGGCGCGGAGCTGCGCTGCGAGGCGAGGGTGCTTCGCGCGGGCGGGCGCGTGGGCCACATCCGCGCCGAGGTGCACGACGCGGAGGGCCGCCTGCTGGCCACCGCGGAGACAACGCACGCCGTCGTCTCCGTCGAGGGCGTCGAGCACCTGCGCTCCGGACCGTCCGCCTGAGGACAGCGCGTTCCGCAGGACTTCTCTGCGCGAAGGCGTAGGGTCGCACCATGCTTCGCACATCGCTGGCCCTCGCCACCGCGGCGCTCACGCTCGCCGCCGCTCCCGCCGTCGCGTCCGCGCAGGACGACCTCCGGGTCTTCTTCCCGGGCAACTGCGAGCGCAACGCCTACAAGCCGAGCAAGATCGTGGTCGCCTGTGCCGACGCCGGCTTCGTGGTCAAGAAGATCCGGTGGGGCGCCTACGGCGACACCCGCGCCGTCGGCGCCGGCACGGCCCGCGTCAACGACTGCGACCCGGACTGCGCGGGCGGCACGTTCCACAGCTACGACGCGAAGGTGACGCTCAGCCGCGTGCGCCAGTGCGGCGACGTCCCCCAGTTCACGCGCCTGAAGGTCACGTTCACCGGCGACCGGCCGAAGGGCATGGACCGCTCGGAGACGCAGCGCCGCCCCTGCGCCGAGGCGCCGAAGCGCTGACGCACGCGCGCCGCGCCGCTTTGGGCAGGACAGCCTGAGCATCTGCCATCATGGCCGCCGTGAAGCGCGCGGCGGCCATGATGGCCATCGGCGCGGCGCTGGCCGTCGCGCCGGCTCCGGCGGCGGCCTGGATCGAGCCGCCGCCCTACGAGATCCCGGGCCACGGGATCGCCACGTGCCTGCGCGACGCGGGTGACGGCCGGATCGCCGTCCTCGGGCCGCTGGGTCGCACCACGACGCCGACGGACGTGCTCGAGATCCGGGGCGATGGGCTCGCCCGCGCCGGGCGGGTGACGCTCGGCTGGCTCGACGCGTGCGCCGCGGCGGTCGGCGCGGGACCGACCGTCATGCTCGCCGGTCCCGTGCGGCAGCGCCCGCCCGCCCGCGAGCCGGTCGCCGTGCACGTCGCGGCGACCGACCAGGTCACCGCACGCGTCGGCGCGGCGACGCCCGCCGCCGTCACGTCGCTCGACGTCGCGGTCGCGCCGAGCGGCGCGGCCGTCGTCGCCTGGACCGAGCAGCGGCCGGATCGGCTCGGCGACCGGCCCGCGCGCGTGCTCGCGAGCGTCCGTCCCGCCGGCACCTGGCGCTTCGCGCGCCCCACCGTCCTCGGGAGGGCGCGTGCGATGCGCGAGGAGCCTCTCGTCAGCGCCGGCATCGACGACGACGGACGCGCGACCGTCGCGTGGCGCCGGGAGGGCGGCCGCGATCTCGGTGTCCCCACCGTCGACGTGGTCACCAGCGACGTCCGGGGCCGCTTCGCGCGCCCGCAGCGGCTCGCCCGAGACGGCGGAGCGACCGGCGCACCGGCGCTCGACGTCGCCGCCGACGGGCGCGCGCTGCTCGCGTTCGCGGGGCCGGGCGCGGTCCGGGCGTTCGAGCGGCGTCCCGGCGGCGCGCGCTTCGAGCCCATCCGGCTCGACGGCGCGGAGGCGTGGTGGGCCGACGAGATCGCGGTCGACGTCGCGGACGACGGCGGCGCGGTGATCGCGTGGCGCGGCGGGCGCGGCTCGGTGGGCGCCGCGCTGCGCGCGCCCGGAACCGGGGCCTTCGCCACCGAGCAGGTCG
>DASTRJ010000075.1:0-52201 GCA_035761245.1 Capillimicrobium sp.
CCGCGCCCGACGAGGTCCGCGAGCGCTGGATGCTCGCGCTGCAGGCCCAGGGGGCGCCGGCGCTGCACGCCGAGCTGCGCCGGCGCGCGCCGTGGGCGGCCGAGCGGGTCTCGCCGCACGACGCCCACCGGATCGTGCGCCTGCTCGAGCTCGACGACCTCGGCGAGCTCGAGCCGCCCGAGGACCGGCCGAACCAGCTCTGGACCGAGCACACCCGCCATCCCACCCGGCTGATCGGCGTGACGATGGAGCGCGAGGCGCTCTACGCCCGCATCGACGCGCGCGTCGACGCGATGGTCGCCGCCGGCGCCGTCGACGAGGTCCGGGCCGCCAACGCGGCGGGCGCCTCGGAGACCGCCCGCAAGGCGCTCGGCTTCACGGAGCTGCTCGCGGGCGACGTCGACGCGATGAAGCGCCGCACCCGCAACTACGCCAAGCGGCAGCTCACCTGGATGCGCAAGCTGCCCAACGTCGAGCTGGTCGACCTGACCGGCCGCGAGCCCGAGGACGTGGCCGCGCAGCTACTGTCCGAGCGCCCATGACCGCCACCCTGCGCTTCGAGAAGTGGCAGGCCCTCGGCAACGACTACCTGATCGTCGAGGCCGACCGCCTGCCCGGCCCGCTCACCGCCGACCAGGTCCGCCACCTCTGCCACCGCCACTTCGGGATCGGCGCCGACGGCGTGCTGCTGCTCTCGCGCACCGGCGAGCCGGGCTTCGTCGCCGACCTGCGCATCTTCAATCCCGACGGGTCCGAGGCCGAGCTCTCCGGCAACGGCGCGCGCGAGGCGATCATGTACCTGCACCGCCGCGGCTGGACCGACCAGCGCCAGTTCTCGATCCGCACCATCGCCGGCGAGATCCGCCCGACGATCCTCGACGAGACCCGCTGCCGCGTCGACATGGGCCGCGCGAAGCTGCGCAGCGAGAAGGACTTCCCGTCCGGCGACGCCGACGGCCGCGGCGAGGTCGAGGGGTTCGCCTTCCAGTTCGTCTCGATCGGCAACCCGCAGTGCGCGATCGCGCTCGACGCGGTCGGCGCGGTCGACGCGCTCGACCTCGGCGCCGTCGGCCCGCCGATCCAGGCCAGCCCGCTGTTCCCGAACCGCACGAACGTCTCGTTCTACGCGCCGATCGACGACCGCACGATCCGCGCGCGCATCTTCGAGCGCGGCGTCGGGGAGACGCTGTCGAGCGGCACGGGCGCGACCGGCGCCGCCGTCGCCCACGTGCTGCGCGGCGGCGACTCGCCGGTCACGGTCGTGCTCGACGGCGGGGAGCTGATCGTCGACGTCGAGGAGGACCTCCACGTCGACCTCACCGGCTGGGCGGTCCCGGTCTTCAGCGGCGAGATCGAGCTGCCGTAGGCGCCCGCACGACGTTGGCCAGCGGCTCGCCGGCGGCGTAGCGCCGCAGCTGCTCGGCGGCCATCGCGATCGCGCGCCGCTCGCTGTCGGCGGAGTCGCCGGCCAGGTGCGGCGTGAGGGCCAGCAGGCCGCGCGCCTGCCACAGCCGGTGCTCGGCGGGCAGCGGCTCCGGGTCGACCACGTCGAGCACGGCGCGCAGCCGCCCGGCCTCGAGCTCGGCGGCGAGCGCGCCGGTGTCGACGATCGCGCCGCGGCCGGCGTTGACGAGGAGCGCCCCGTCGCGCATCCGGCGCAGCAGGGCCGCGTCGAACATGCCGCGCGTGGCGGCGGTGAGCGGGGCGAGGATCACGACGGCGTCCGCCTGCGGCAGCAGCTCCGGCAGCGCCTCGGCCCCGTGCAGGCCGTCGCGCGCCCGGCTCGCGACGCCGACGACGCGCGTGCCGAACGGCTCCAGCCGCGCCGCGACGGCCCGGCCGATCGAGCCGTGGCCCACGATGACCACCGTGCAGGAGCCGAGCTCGGCGGGCGGGGCGTACGACCACCTGCGCTCGCGCGCGGCGACGAGCAGGCCGGTGGTGGCGCCGAGGAGCGCGCCGACGACCCACTCGGCCACCGAGGCGTCGCGCGCGCCCTGCGCGTTGCAGAGCGTCGCGCCCGGCGGCAGGCGGTCCTCGATCCAGTCGGTCCCCGCCGACAGCGTCTGGACGAGCCGCAGCGCGGCGGCCTGCTCGATGCCGTCGAGCGCGTCGTCCCACGCCGGGACGAGGACCTCGGCGTCGCCGAGGCCGTCCGCGAGCGGGCGGACCTCCACGCCGGCCGGCGCGGCGGCCCGCGCCGCGTCGAGCGCCTTCTCGGTGACGGCGGCGATCATGCGAGCGCTCCGTCAGTCGTTGGCGTGGAGCATCGCGTTCAGGCCGCCCCAGCTGCCCGTCCGCGGCACCGCGACGACCGTCCCCGACACGCTGTCGCGCCGGAACAGCAGGTTCGAGGCGCCCGACAGCTCCCGCGCCTTGACGACGTCGCCGTCGGGCAGCGTGACGCGCGTGCCGGCCGTCACGTAGAGGCCGGCCTCCACGACGCAGTCGTCGCCGAGCGAGATGCCGAGCCCGGCGTTGGCGCCGAGCAGGCAGCGCTCGCCGAGCGAGATGACCTCCTTGCCGCCGCCCGAGAGCGTCCCCATGATCGAGGCGCCGCCGCCGATGTCGGTGCCGTCGCCGACGACGACCCCGGCGCTGATGCGGCCCTCGACCATCGAGGCGCCGAGCGTGCCGGCGTTGAAGTTCACGAAGCCCTCGTGCATCACCGTCGTGCCCTCCGCGAGGTGCGCGCCGAGCCGCACGCGGTCGGCGTCGGCGATCCGCACGCCGCTGGGCACGACGTAGTCGGTCATGCGCGGGAACTTGTCCACCGACGTCACGCCGAGCGCCACGCCCTGCGAGCGGGCGCGCAGCCGCACCTCGGCCAGGCGATCGACCGCGACCGGGCCGAGCGTCGTCCACGCGACGTTCGGCAGCACCCCGAAGACGCCGTCGAGGTTGAGCCCGTGCGGGGCGACGAGGCGATGCGACAGCAGATGGAGGCGCAGGTAGGCGTCGGCGGTGTCCGCCGGCGCCGCGCCGAGGTCGTCGAGCGTGACCGTGACGGGCTCGACGCGCACGCCGCGCAGGTCGTCGGTCACGGGCGCGCCGGGCAGCTCGACGGCGGCCGGCTCGGTGCCGAGCACGGGGGAGGGGAAGAAGGCCTCGAGGACGGCCCCCGAGGCGAGGTCGACGGTCTGCAGACCGTGGGCGGAGGCGGAGGTCGTGGACATCGCGCCTGACCCTACTCGGCGCCGTCGCGCAGCAGGCGCGCGGCGCGCTCGCAGGCCTCGAGCGTCGGGACGAGCGCCGCCCGGACGTGGCCCGCGCCGCCCGTGCCGAGATACGAGCCGGGCGTGACGACGACGCCGCGCTCGAGCCAGCGTGCGGCGAACGCCTCGTCGTCGCCGCCGGGCACGCGCAGCCACAGGAAGAACGATCCGGGGCCGCCGGCGAGCTCGAGCCCGGCCGCCTCCAGCGCCGGCAGGAGCACCGCCCGCTTCGCCGCGTACCGCTCGCGCGTCTCGACCACGTGCGCGTCGTCGTCCCAGGCCGCGATCGAGGCGCGCTGCACGAAGGCCTGCGGCGCCGTGCCGGTGTTCGGGCGCTGGCGCTTCAGCGCGGCGACGAGATCGGCGTCGCCGGCGACGAAGCCCGACCGGTAGCCGGGCATGGACGAGCGCTTGGAGAGCGAGTGGAACGACAGCACGCCGCGGCGATCGGCGAGCTGCAGCGCCGACGGGGGTGCCTCGCCGTCGAACCACAGCTCCACGTACGCCTCGTCGCAGGCGAGCACGACGTCGTGGCGCCGGCAGCGCGCCGCCGCCTCCTCGAGCCAGTCGAGCCGCGCGACGGCTCCGGTGGGGTTGTCGGGCGACGTCACCCAGAGGATCGCCAGGCGCTCCCACGGCGCGGCGTCGAGGTCCGGCAGCCAGCCGCGGGCTGGGTCGAGCGGCAGCTCGACGACGTCGAGGCCCGCGATCGCCGCGCTGCGCGCCGGCACCGGGTAGCCCGGCGTCGTCACGGCGACGGCGTCGCCGGCGCGGCCGACGACCTGCGCCAGCCCGTAGATCGCCTCCTTGGAGCCGAGCGTCGGGACGACCTCGGTCGCCGGGTCGACCGTGGCGCCGAAGCGCCGCCCCACCCAGCGGGCGATCGCCTCGCGCAGCGCCGGGAGGCCGACGGCGAGCGGGTACGTCGAGACCGGCTCGGCCTCCACGGCCTCGCACAGCGCCTCGCGGATGAACCGCGGCGTCTCCTCGCGCGGCTCGCCGATCCCGAGGTCGATGAGCTCGACGCCGGCCTCGGCGACCCGCGCCTTCGCCTCGGCGAGGCGCACGAACGGGTAGGTGCCCATCGCCTCGATCGCCGGGTTCAGCCGCACGCCAGCCGCTCCAGCACCTCGTAGGAGCGCGCCAGCGCCGCGGCGTCGACGCGCTCGTCGGCGGCATGGGCGAACGCGGGATCGCCCGGCCCGAAGTTCACGGCGTCGACGCCCGCCAGCCCGAACTCGGCCACCGGCGTCCACGCCTGCTTGGCCTCCACCGGGTCGGCTCCCGCCGCGCGCAGCGCCTCGACGAGGGCGTTGTCGCCCGGCACGGGGCCGGACGGGGCGTTGCCGACGATCTCGAGGGTGCCGTCGATCGCGCACCACTCGCGCAGGCGCGCCTCGGCCTCCTCGGCGGAGCGGCCCGGCGGATAGCGGTAGTTGACGTGCGCGACCGCCTCGCCGGGGATGACGTTGCGCGCGATCCCGCCCTCCAGCCGCGTCACCGACACCACCTCCGTGTAGCGCAGCCCGGCCAGCTCGTGGACCTCGTGCGGGACCTGGGCGAGCGCGTGCACCGCCGCCGCCGCGCGGTGCACCGCGTTGTCGGCCAGCCACGGGCGCGCGCTGTGGCCGGCGCGGCCGGTGAACGTCCACGTGGCGTTCAGGTTGCCGAGGCAGCCGAGCTGGAGCGCGTTGGCCGTGGGCTCCATCACGACCGCGAGGTCGGCGGTGCGCAGGCCCGCCTCGCGCGCCAGCAGCGGCGTCAGGGCGCTGTCGCGGAACGGCAGCTCCTCGCGCCCGAAGAAGACGAAGCCGACGTCGAGCGCCGTCTCGCGCCCGGCGAGCGCGAGCGCCAGCTCCATCATCACGGCGAGCGCGCCCTTCATGTCGCTGGCGCCCAGGCCGTGGACGGCGTCGCGGTCGATGCGGCCGGGCCGGTTGCCCTGCGCGGGGACGGTGTCGAGATGCCCGGCGAGCAGCACGAGCGGGCGCCCGCCGCGCTCGGTCGTCCCGGCCAGCACGCAGGTGTCGGCGGCGTCGCGGCAGGCGACGCCGCCGGCGCGCAGCACCGCCAGGACGTGCGCCGCGAGCGCGGCCTCGTCGCCCGACTCGGACGGGACGTCGACGAGCTCCAGCGTGCGGCGCGCGAGGCGCTGGGGGAGGTCGGCGGTCACGGGCGCGGAGCCTATCCGCAGCGGTCCGGCGCCCCGTCGCGGGAACGGGCGCGTTCGGACTCGCCGGTGCTCGCGATCGGTGGGTAGCCGGACGAGACACCGTTCCGGCCACACCAGAGGGAGGCGAACGATGCCAACGCTGCAAGACGTGCAGACGTGGCGCGGCTGCGAGCTGCGCGGCACCGACGGGGAGAAGATCGGCAAGGTCGAGGAGATCTACCTCGATCGCGAGACCGGCGAGCCCGAGTGGCTCGCGGTCAAGACGGGCCTCTTCGGCTCGAAGCACTCGTTCGTGCCGATCGAGGGCGCGACGATGCAGGGCGAGGCCGTGACCGTCCCGTACGACAAGGACAAGGTCAAGGACGCCCCGAACATCGACGCCGACGGCGAGCTCTCCGCCGAGGAGGAGGCGCGCCTCTACGAGCACTACGGCCGCCAGTACCGCGAGTACGGCGGCACCGAAGGGACCGAGGGCTTCATGGGCACCGACCGCGGCGAGCGCTTCGACCGCGACACCTCCGCCTCGGGCACGGCCGGCATGACCGGCACCGGCGACGCGCCCGGCACGGTCGGTCGCGACGTGAGCGGACCGACCACCGACGACGCGATGACGCGCTCCGAGGAGGAGCTCGACGTCGGCACGGCTCGCCGCGAGCGCGGCCGCGCCCGCCTGCGCAAGTACGTCGTGACCGAGAACGTCGAGACGTCGGTCCCGGTGCAGCGCGAGGAGGTCCGCGTCGAGCGCGAGCCGATCACCGACGAGAACGTCGACCGCGCCATGTCCGGCCCGGAGATCTCCGAGGAGGAGCACGAGGTCGTGCTGCACGAGGAGGAGCCGGTCGTCGGCAAGCGGGCCGTGCCGAAGGAGCGCGTCCGCATGGAGAAGGACACGGTCACCGAGGAGCGCGGCGTCTCCGAGGAGGTGCGCAAGGAGCGCATCGAGGCCGAGGGCACCGACGAGACCGGCCGGTAGGCGCGCCGGCGCCCGTCCTCGCATCGCCTGGTCCGGAGCCCGGCGGCGCCGCCCGCCGGGCTCCTAGACTGGGTCGTCGATGCAGCGCGGACGCAACGGACGCACGTCGGAGACCTACAACGCCCGGTCCAACGGCGACGGGCGCGCGGTCAAGCGCGCGCTCATGATCGCCGTGCTGCCGGAGGGCGACGACCTCTCCGAGCTGCGCGAGCTGCTGCGCACGGCCGGCGTCGCGGTCGTCGGCCAGGAGGTCCAGCACCGCGACCAGCCGCACCCGAACCTCTACCTCGGCCCGGGCAAGGTCGCCGAGGTCAAGGAGATCGCCAAGCGCCTCGACGCCAACGTCGTGGCGTGCGACGACGAGCTCACGCCGCGCCAGGAGCGCAACCTCGAGAAGGAGCTCGGCGTGCCGGTCGTCGACCGGACCGCCGTGATCCTCGACATCTTCGCCGCGCACGCCCACACGGCCGAGGGCAAGCTCCAGGTCGAGCTCGCCCAGCTGCAGTACAACATGGCCCGCATGCGCGGCCTGTGGACGCACCTCGAGCGTCTCAGCGCCGCGGGCGGCGGCACGCTGACGCGAGGCCCGGGCGAGACGCAGATCGAGACGGACCGCCGCCTCGCCCGCAACCGCATCACCGCCCTGCGCCGCCGCCTGGAGGAGGTCAAGGGCTCGCGGGCGACGATGCGCGCCGAGCGCGAGCGCGCCCACCTCCCGCAGGTGGCGCTCGCCGGCTACACGAACGCCGGCAAGTCCACGCTCCTCAACGCGCTGACCGGCGCGGAGGTCGGCGTCCGCAACCGGCTCTTCCACACGCTCGACCCGACGACGCGCACCACGGAGATCGGCGGGCGGCGCTACCTGTTCACCGACACCGTCGGGTTCATCCAGAAGCTGCCGCACCAGCTCGTCGAGGCGTTCGGCGCGACCCTCGACGAGACGCGGCTGTCGGACCTCATCCTCCATGTCGTCGACGCGAGCGCCGACGAGGAGAAGCTCGAGGAGATGCTGCGCGCCGTCGACGACGTCCTCGCCGAGATCGGCGCGGCCGAGCGCCCGCGGCTGCTGGTGCTCAACAAGGTCGATGCGCTCGACCCCGAGCGCCGGCGCGAGCTGTCGTTCCGCCACCCGGACGCCGTCCAGGTCAGCGCGCTCACCGGCGAGGGGCTCGACGAGCTGCGCGAGCGCGTCGGCGAGGAGTTCCGCCGCACCCTGCGGTCGGTCGAGCTGCTCGTGCCGTACGCCGACGGCGGGCGCCTCGCCGAGCTGCACGACGTCGCGGGGGACCTGGAGCGCCAGGACACGCCCGAGGGCGTGCGCGTGCGGGCCGAGGTGCCGGCGACGGTCGCCGAGCGGTTCGCGGCGTACCGGGCCTGAGGGCCGCGCACTGTCAACTGTCCTCTGAAGATCAGGGGCGCTTGACTGGTGGAGGGGGCGCGGCTACGGTCGCTCCTCGATGTCACCGGTCAGCCAGGTCCGTGCGCCCGCCGTCACCGCGGCGGTCAGGCTGCGCAAGAGCGTCTCGCGGCTCACGCCCGACGAGCTCGCGGCCTATCGTGAGGCCGTCGCCGCCATGCAGGCCCTCGACGACAACCGGGGGTGGCAGTACTACGCCGGCTGGCACGGCGTCCCCAACGAGTGGTGCCAGCACGGCTCGCCGGTGTTCCTGCCGTGGCACCGCTCGTACCTCTACCACTTCGAGCTGGCGCTCCAGGAGCAGGTCCCGGACGTCACGGTGCCCTGGTGGGACTGGATGGACGAGGCCGGCATCCCCGGCGCCTTCGAGGGCGAGGACAACCCGCTGGCCGGCAGCGCGATCCGGCCGCTCGGCGTGCAGCCGCAGCCCGACTGGCCGACCGAGACGTGGCGCGAGCCGGGCCCGGCCAGGGAGCCGCGGCCGCTGCCGCCGCCGCTGATCTCGCGCTACGAGTGGCTGATGGAGCCGACGGACTTCCTCGAGTTCACGCGGCGCATCGAGCTGCTCCACAACAACATGCACGTCTGGACGGGCGGCACGATGGGGCAGGTGCCGTGGGCGGCCTTCGACCCGATCTTCTTCTCGCACCACTCCATGGTCGACCGCCTCTGGAGGATCTGGCAGGTCGCCAACCCGGGCGCGCTGCCGCCGCCGCAGCTGCTCGACGTCAGCCTGCCGGCGGGCAAGCGGCCGATCTTCACCGTGCGAGAGGTGCTCGACGTCCAGGCGCTCGGCTACGACTACGCCGGCTCCACCGCGGTCGTGGGCGGCACGCTCTGATGCAGCGCTGGACCTCCGAGCCGCTCGACCTCCCCGTGCCGCCCGCGGCGATCGCGCGCGCCCACCTCGAGTTCCAGGGCACCCGGGTCAGCGGGCCGTCGTTCGTCGTGTACACGTTCGTCAACGCCGACGGCGAGCGCCTGCCCGACGACGCCGACCGCGAGCATCCGCGCTTCGCCGGCGCGTTCTCGGTCTTCGCCTACGGCGACTGCTGGGGCGCGACCGGCCACTGCGACGCCGGGCGCGGCCCGGTGAGCGCGTTCGACCGGCGCCCCGAGCACCACCTCACGCCGGTGACGTTCACGCTCGACGTGACCGACGCCGTCAAGCGGCTCGAGGCCCCGGAGCACGTGCGCGTCACCGTGCACGCCGCGCGCCCGGTCGACCCGGACGCGACGGACGTGCTGCGGTTCGAGCGGCTGGCGCTCTACGCGTACCAGTAGAGCGCCGCGCCGCTCGCCGGGCTACGCGATGTAGCCCGACTCCTGCAGGTACTCCTTGGCGACCTCGGCCGGCGTCTTCTTGTCGAGGTCGACGCGGGCGTTGAGCTCCTGCATCGCCTGGGCGGTGAGGCCCTGGTTGACGAGCTCGATCGTCTTGGCCATGTCGGGGCCCGCCTGGTCGAGGAACGACTGCTTGACCAGGAACGTCGAGTTGTACGGCGGGAACATGCCCTTGTCGTCCTCGAGCAGGACCTCGTCGTCGCGCTCGATCTGCGGATCGGTCGTGTAGACGATCGACAGGTCGGCCTGGCCCTTCTCGAGCACCTCGTGGCGCAGCGCCGGGTCGACCGGCGTGAAGTTGTCACGCAGCTTCAGGCCGTAGATCTTCTCCAGGCCGAGCAGGCAGTCCATCCGCTGGCGGCACTCCGGGGTGCCGTAGAGCTTGAGGTCGTCCTCCTTGCCCTTGAGGTCGGAGATCTTCGTGACGCCCAGCTCCTCGGCGCGCTCGCGCGTCAGGCCGACCTCGTTGGACGAGGTGAACGGCGTCGGCGGCAGGGCGGCGATGCCGTCCTTGGCGAAGTCGGCCTTGACCTCCTGGTAGGCCTGCTGCTCGTCCTTGGGGAGCTGGTCGGTCGGGACCTCGAAGAACGACAGGAGGGCCGTCCCGGTGTACTCGGGGTAGCCGTCGATCTGGCCGTCCTTCAGCGCCTTGAGCGCGACGTTCTCGTCGCCGAGGTTGAGCTCGGTCTTGACGGTGTAGCCGGCGGCCTCGAGCGCCTGGGCGTAGATCTCGCCGAGCACCTTCTGCTCGGTGAAGTTCTTCGAGCCGATGGTGACGGTGGTCTTGGCGTTGCCGGGGTTGCTCTGGATCTGGTTGGAAGCGGCCTGCGTCGTCTCGGCCGGCGCCGTCGCCGCGCCGGTCGAGCCGCCGTCGTCGTCGGAGCCGCACGCCGCGAGGGCGAGCGTGGCGACGAGGGCGAGCAGGACCAGGGTGATGCGTCTCATGCGGGGGAGAACCTCCTCCTGAGGGATCGGACACGACTGGTGGAGCGGATGCCGCGCGGGGTGACCGCGCGCTGCAAGCTGGCGAAGACCACCTCGGCCGCCACGGCGAGGAGCGCCACGAGGATCGACGCGCCGATGCGGCCGTCCTGGCCGTAGACGCCGCCGGCGATGATCGGGTCGCCGAGCGTGACGACGCCGGCGAGCGGGGCGATGGTGGCGGTCGCGATCACGTTGACGACCGAGGTGCGGATGCCGCCGAAGACGAGCGGGAGCGCGAGCGGCAGCTCGATCCGGCGGACGATCTGCGCGCCCGTCATGCCCATGCCGCGCGCCGCGTCGACGACGTCGCGGTCGACCTGCCGCACGCCCACGTACGTGTTGGTCAGGATCGGCGGGATCGCCAGCAGGACGAGCGCCAGCGTGACGTTCTCGAAGCCGACGCCGATGTAGGCGACGAAGAACGCCACGAGCGCGAGGCTCGGCACCGCGCGGCCGATGTTCGAGACCGAGACGGCGAGCAGCTCGCCGCGGCCGACGTGGCCGAGCCAGAGCGCGATCGGCACGGCGAGGGCGACCGCGATCCCGACCGACGCGCCGGTGAGCTCGAGGTGCTTGACGAGCATCGGCAGCAGCGTGGAGCCGCCGACCTCGGTGCCGCCGCTGCGCGCCTCGCGCGCGTGCAGGATGAAGTCGACGCCGTCGCCGAACTCGCCGAGCACGGCGAGCATCGCGGCCGTCGCGGTCATCGCGCGACCGCCCGGCGCCAGGGCAGCAGGACGCGCTGGGCGCCCAGCAGCGAGAGGTCGAACGCGACCGCCAGCAGCATGCAGAGGCCGCCCGCGACGACGACGTTCGACTTGAAGGTGATGTCGGCGAAGATCTGCCCGCCGAGCCCGCCGGCGCCCGCGAAGAACGCGAGGGTGGCGAGGCCGACCGTGGTGGTGGCGGCGATCCGCAGGCCGGCGATGATCTCCGGCAGCGCCAGCGGCAGCTCGACTCGCCAGAGCAGCTGGCGCTGGGTGTAGCCCATCCCGCGCGCCGCGTCGCGCGTCTCCTCGGGGACGTTGTCGAGCCCGGTGACGATGTTGCGGAACAGGATCAGCAGCGTGTAGGCGGTCAGCGCGATGAGCGCCGTGACGGCGCCGCGGCCGGTGATGGGCTGCAGCAGGAAGAAGACCGCGATCGACGGCAGCGTGTAGAGGACGCCGGTGATCCCGACGATGGGGCCGACGAGCCAGCGGCGGCGGCGGGCGATCAGCGCGAGCGCGAACGCGATCGCGAAGCCGAAGAGCACCGCGAGGACCGACAGCTCGACGTGCTGCAGGAACGGCGTCCAGTAGCGATCGAGGTTGTCGGCGATCCAGCTCGGGCAGAAGCCGTTGTCGGCGACGCAGCTCTGCTCGCCGGCGCGCTCGTGGATCTGCAGCTGGGCGAGCATCAGGCGCCCCCGATGCGCTCCGTGGGCGCTTCCTGCGCGGTGTCGCCGGTGGCCAGCAGCCGCCCGACGAGCTCGACGGTGAGCACGCCGACGACCCGGCCGTCCTCGACGACGGAGGCCTGCTGGGCGCCGGCCTGCAGCAGCTCGGAGAGCGCGTCGCGCAGCACCTCGTCGTGACGGACGACCGGGGCGCCGGGCGCGACGGCGCCGAGGTCGTCGACCACGGCGGGATCGAGGGCGATGTCGCGCACGCGCAGCAGCGAGAGGCGCTTCAGCGCTCGATCGGCGCCGACGAAGCCCTCGACGAAGTCGTCGGCCGGGTTGACGAGCAGCTCGGCCGGCGTGGCGTACTGGGCGAGCCGGCCGCCCGTCTTCATGACCGCGATCCGGTCGCCCATCTTGATCGCCTCGTCGATGTCGTGGGTGACGAACACGACGGTCTTGCGCAGCTGCGCCTGGAGGCGCAGGAACTCGTTCTGCAGCCGCTCGCGGTTGATCGGGTCGATCGCCCCGAACGGCTCGTCCATGAGCATCAGCGGCGGGTCGACGGCGAGCGCGCGCGCCACGCCGACGCGCTGGCGCTGGCCGCCGGACAGCTGCGCGGGGTAGCGGTCGCGCGTGGCGGCGGGGTCCAGGCCGACGAGCTCGAGCAGCTCGTCGACGCGCTCGGCGATCCGCGCCTTGCGCCAGCCGAGCAGGCGGGGCACGGCGGCGACGTTCTCGCCGACCGTCTGGTGCGGGAACAGGCCGATCTGCTGGATGACGTAGCCGATCTCGCGCCGCAGCTGCGCGGGGTCGGCGTCGCGCACGCTGCGGCCGCCGATGAGGATGTCGCCCTCGGTGAGGTCGATCATCCGGTTGACCAGCCGCATCGCGGTCGTCTTGCCGCAGCCGGACGGCCCCACCAGGACGCAGATCTCGCCGGCGCCGACGTCGAACGTCAGGTGGTCGATGACGGGCTCCGTCGACCCCTCGTAGACCTTCACCACGTCGCGGAAGGCGAGCGTCGCCGCTTCACGGCGCGGGAACGGCCCCTCGGATTGGGCGGTGTCATGCGGTGTCAAGAGGAGGCTCCCGGGAGGGGAACCTCCAACCCTACCGGGGTCACCGGGCGGACTTGTCAGGTCCCGGCGACGCGGCGGGCCAGCGCGTGCGCGGCGTCCTCGAGCGCGTCGTCGAGCGGCGCGAGCTCCACGCCGCCGAGTGCCGTCGCGATGAGCCAGTCGGCGAACCAGGCGTTCTTCGGCAGCAGCGGCCCGTGCAGGTAGGTCCCGATGACCGTGCCGCGGCGGACCCCCTCGGCGCCGGAGTCGCCGGTGTTGCCGTGCCCCGCGAGGACCCGGCCCAGCGGGCGCTCGCCCGGGCCGAGATGGGTGCGCCCCGCGTGGTTCTCGAACCCGGCCAGGACGCGGCGCTCGCCCGGGTGGACCGGATCGTCGTCGCCCAGCCCGACCTCGATCGCGACGTTGCCGATCAGCCGCGGCCCCGCGGAGCGGACGGTCCGCAGGTCCACGAGGCCGATGCCCGGGATGTGGCTGTCGCCGATCTCGTAGCTGTGCCCCAGCAGCTGGTAGCCGCCGCAGACGCCGAGCACGACCTTGCCCGCGCCGGCCGCCGCGTGCAGCGCGTCGCGCTTGGTGCGCACGAGGTCCTCGGCGCAGAGCTGCTGGTCGCGGTCCTGGCCGCCGCCCATGTAGAAGAGGTCGTGGGCGTCCGGGTCGATCCGGTCGCCGAAGCCGGCGGCGGTGAAGCGGTAGCCGATGCCCCGCCACCGGCAGCGCCGCTCGAGCATGAGCAGGTTGCCGCGGTCGGCGTAGATGTTCATGAGCTCCGGGTAGAGCCCGCAGACCCTCAGCTCCGGCACAGGACCACCACCTCCGAGCCGACGTAGTCGTCGGTCGCCGGCACGGCCAGCGGCGGGCGGGCCGTGAAGCCGTGGACCGCGGCCTCGGCCGCGATCGTGGCCGCGTCGGCCGTGTCGAGGTGGATCTCGTTCCCCTCGGAGGACCGGCGCCCGGCTGGGTCGACCGTCTCGCGGATGCGCTCGATGACGACCCCGGTCGCGTCGCGCCGCACGCCGACGGGATGGCTCGCGTACACGGTCCCGTCGATCTCGCGGATGTCCGGCAGCGGCCGCTCGCCGTCCGCGGACTCGGCGGTGCCCTCGAGCGCGTCGGCGAGCGCCGCGACGAGCAGCCCGCCGGGCGGCAGGTGGCGGGCGGCGCTGCGCAGGAACCCCGCGCGGCCGGCCGGGCCGCCGAGCAGCTGGATCGTCTGCATCGGCACGATCACGAGCGCGACCCGGCGGCCGAGGTCGAAGTCGCGCGCGTCGGCGTGCACCGCGGTGACCGGCAGGCCGGCCGCGCGCTCGCGCAGCTCGGCGACCAGCTCGGCGTCGGCGTCGAGCGCGATCACCTCGTGGCCGCGGCGCGCGAGGTCGAGCGTCACGCGGCCGGTCCCGGCCCCGACGTCGAGGATCGGCCCGCCGGCCTCGGCGGCGAGCTCGCGCCACAGCGGCAGGTCGACGTCGTAGGAGCCGCACTCCACGTCGTGCCAGATGACGGTCGTCGGCGGCGTCATGCCCACGAGCTCCTCGTCACGCCGCGGCGCGTGAGCAGGTCGCGCAGGCCGAGCATCGCCGTGTAGGTCGGCAGCGCGTAGAGCGGGCCGCCGCCGTCCGCGCGCGCGGCGTCGAGGCCCGCCTCGAGCTCCGGGACGACGGCGATCCGGTCGGGGTCGATGCCGGCGTACTTCAGCCGGACGGCCAGCTCGGCGGCGCGCGTCCCGGAGCAGGTGGCGCGCCGCACGCGGCCGGCCAGCAGCTCGAAGTCGGCGTCCCAGACCCAGGAGACGTCGCGCCCATCGGCGATGCGGTCGTTGAGCACGCCGAAGAGGTCGTGCTCGCCCGGCTCGAGCAGCAGCGTGCGGAGCACCTCGTTCGCGCCGGCGGGGTTCTTCACCAGCAGCAGGGTGAGGTCGCGGTCGCCGAGCTTGACGGTCTCGGCGCGGCCGAAGGCGGGGGCGACCGCCTCCAGCCCGGCGACGACGTCGTCGAGCGGGGCGCCGAGCGCGAGGGCGAGCGCGGCGGCGCCGAGCGCGTTGTAGACGTTGTAGAGCCCGGGGAGCGGCAGGTGCACGCGCCGGTCGCCCTCCGCGGTGGCGAGCGTGAACGCCGCGGACCGGATGCCTTCGAGCACCACGTCGCGGGCGGCGACGTCGGGCGCCGGGCGCGTCGCGTCGCCGGTGGGGCAGTGGTAGTGCCCGAGGTGGCCCATGAGGACCGCGTCGTAGACGTAGGGCGACCCGCACCGGCGGCAGTGCTTGGAGTCGGCGGCGTGCTGGAGGCCGGGGAGGGCGAGCGACGTGTCCTCGACGCCGAAGCGCAGCGCGCCCGGCAGGTCGCGGCCGAGGTCGGCCACCAGCGGGTCGTCCGCGTTCAGGACGAGCCGGGTGCCGTGCGGCGCGACCGCCGCGACCACGTCGGCCCAGCGGTCGGCGATCGTCTCCAGCTCGCCGTAGCGGTCGAGCTGGTCGCGGAAGAGGTTGGCGAGCAGGAGCGCCCGCGGGCGGAGCTGCTCGACGACGCCGCCGAGCCAGAACTCGTCGACCTCGAACAGCCCGAGGTCGCCGCGGCCGCGGGCGTCGAGCAGCGTGGTGGCGATGCCGCCGGCCATGTTCGCGCCGGCGCGGTTGGCGACCAGCGACGTGCCGCCGCGCTCGAGGATCGACGCGACCATCGCGGCCGTCGTCGTCTTGCCGTTCGTCGCCGAGATGACGGCGCTGCCGCGCGGCAGCGCCGCGGCGAGGCGGGCGATGGCGTCGGGCTGCAGGCGCAGCAGCACCTTGCCGGGCAGCGAGGTGCCGCCGCGGCCGGTGCGGCGGGAGAGCGCGCCGACGGCGCGGGCGACCGCGGCCTTCGCCCTCACCGCGGGCACACCACCCGCACCGCGCGGGGCAGCACGGTCACGCGCGCGGGAAGCTCGCCGATCGGGTCGCCGTCGGCGTAGATCTGGAACGGGCGGTCCGCCGACACCTCGACGGTGCGGGCGCGGAGCACCTCGACCTCGGGGTTGTCGACGTGCGTGCCCTTGAAGACCTTCGGCAGCTGGCTGAGGAAGCGCAGCTTGGAGACGTGCCGCGTGACGACGACGTCGAGCAGCCCGTCGTCGAGCTCGGCCCCGGGCGCGAGGTACATGCCGCCGCCGTAGGCCTTGGAGTTCGCGAACGCGACGGAGTAGCCGGTGTACGACCGCGGCGGCGCGCCGTCGAGCGAGAGCTCGAACGTGGCGGGCTTCCAGGCGGCGAGCGCGCGCAGCGCCCCGTAGGCGTAGACGAGGTTGCCCAGGCGCGAGGGCGCCTCGTTGGCGATGCGGTTGGCGTCGGAGTCGAACCCGAGGCTCGCGATGCCGATGAACGGCCGGTCCTCGCCGAGGCAGCCGACGTCGAGCGGCCGCTCCACGCCGTCGCGCAGGATCGCGCAGGCCGCGTCGAGGTCGTCGAGCGGGACGCCGATGACCCGGGCGAAGTCGTTGCCGCGGCCGCCCGGCAGGACGCCCAGCACGGCCGGGTGGTCGCAGCGGGCCAGCGCCCCCGCCACGGCGCCGAGCAGGCCGTCGCCCGAGAGCGTGACGATGGTCTCGCCGGCGGCGGCGCCCTCGAGCGCCAGCTCGCGGCCGTGGTCGAGGCTGGTGGTGCGGTGCGTCTCGTAGGGGAGGCGCAGGAGCGCCAGCGCCGACTCCACGCGGGGCAGCCGCTGCAGCGCGCGACCGCCCCCGGAGGACGGGTTGACGATGAGGCGGATGCGACGATCCATGAGCCCCGGGCACGCTAGCGGCCCCCGGTATCCTCGCGCCCTCATGCGCCGCGTCCTCGCCCTCGCGCTCGGCCTCCTGGCCCTGCTCGCCGCCGGTTGCGGCGACGACCGCGACGCCACCGGCACCGCTGCCACGACCGGGACCGCGCCGCCGTCGACCGTCGAGTCGTCGGCCGCCGGCGACGGCGAGGCCGGCTGTCGCGCGGCCGAGCAGCCGGCCCCGAAGGACCTCGACCTCGGCAGGCCCACCGAGGCGCTCGACCCGCGGACCACCTACGTCGTCACGCTGACGACGAGCTGCGGCGACATCGAGATCCGCCTCGACCAGGACGCCCAGCCCAGGACGGCCGCCTCGTTCGCGCACCTCGTGCGCGAGCGCGCCTACGACGACACGACCTTCCACCGGATCGTCCCCGGGTTCGTCATCCAGGGCGGCGACCCGCGCGGCGACGGGACCGGCGGCCCCGGCTACTCGGTGGTGGAGGCCCCGCCCGGCGGCGTGCGCTACCGGCGCGGCGTCGTCGCGATGGCCAAGACGCAGATCGAGCGCCCGGGCACGTCCGGCTCGCAGTTCTTCATCGTGCTCGACGACGCGGCGCAGTTCGAGCCGCTCTACGCGGTCGCGGGTCGCGTGGTCTCGGGCATGGACGTCGTCGATCGCATCGCGGCGATCCCGACCGACCAGTTCTCGGCGCCGCAGACGCCCGTCGTCATCGAGTCCGCGACGCTCGCCGAGCGCTGACGCGCAGCGCGGCCGCCGCCGGCGCTACCGGCCGGCGGCGGCCGCTCTGGCCTTCGCCTGCCGGCGCCGGCCGAGGAGCGCCAGGACGCCGAAGACCGCCACCACCAGCAGCAGCCCGAGCAGCAGGCCGCCGCCGAGGCCCACGCCGCCGAACGGCAGAGCGATCAGCTCGACGATGCCGAGGCCGATGGCGAGCAGCGCGACGATGATCCCGATGACGATGAGGAAGCCGCGGATGCGCAGCCACAGGCTCGCGCCCGGGGGCGGCGCGATCAGGCCCATGAAGCGCAGGATCATGAGCTGCCGGTTGGACGGCGGCGCCTGGCCGAGGCGCTCGACGGCGTCCTTGAGGTCGCCGGCGCGGCGCTCGGCGAGCGCCAGCGACGCGTCGGCCATGCGGCGCAGCTGCATCCGCTCCTGCGGGCGCGCGGCGGCGATCGCCTGGCGGAAGTGCTCGCGCGCCGCCTTGGCGTCGTAGCGCTCGGCCGCGCGGGCGCCGAGGATCGCCTGGGCGGCCGCCTTGTACTTGCGCTCCTCGAGCAGCTCCTCGTCGGAGCGGGTCTCGAGCTGCTGCATCGCGGCCAGCGCGCTGCGCTGCTCGATGCGGACCTGTCGCTGCTTCGCCATGGTGCGCGCAGTGTAGGGTCCCGCGCGCCATGGGGATCGACGGGGCCCTGCAGGCCGTCAACCGCGGGATGGCGGCCTTCGACCTCGCGCTCGGCGCCGGCGCGCTGCTGGCGCCCGACGCGACGCTGCGCGTGCTCGGCCACGCCGCCCCTTCGCCCGACGCCCGGGCGCTCTTCCGGCGCTGCGGCCCGATCTGGCTGACGTTCGCGGCCGCCCACGCGACCGCCGCGGTCCGCGGCGAGCCGCGCGACTGGCACGCCCTCGCATGGCTGCGCGCGACGGAGATCGCCACCGACGCGATCTGGTCGGCGTCGCCCGCGATCGGCCGGCCGTCGGCCCGCGCCGCGCTCTGGGGCGCGGGGCTCGGGAACCTCGCGATGGCGGTCGGCTTCCGGAGGCTGGCACGCCGCCGCTGAGGCCCGTCCGGATCGGCTGCTCGGGCTGGCAGTACCGCGACTGGCGCGGGGCGTTCTACCCGGAGCGGCTGCCGCAGCGCCGGTGGCTGGAGCACTACGCCTCGGTGTTCGACACCGTCGAGCTCAACAACACCTTCTACCGGCTGCCGAAGGTCGAGGCGGTCGGCCAGTGGGCGCGCCAGACGCCGCCGGGCTTCTGCTTCACCGTCAAGGTCAGCCGCTTCGCCACCCACATGAAGCGCCTGACCACCGTCGAGGACTCGAGCCGGCGGCTGGCGGAGCGGATCGCGCCGCTCGCCGAGGCGGGGAAGCTCGGCCCGTGGCTGTGGCAGCTGCCGCCGCAGATGCGCCGCGACGACGACCGGCTCGCCGCCGCCCTCAACGAGCTGCCGCCCGGGCGGCACACGGTCGAGTTCCGCCATCCGAGCTGGTTCTGCGAGCCGGTGTGGGAGCTGCTGCGCTGGCACGGCGTCGCCGCGACGATCGGCCACGACGCGCGCCGTGAGCTGCCCGACGTCCCGCTGACGGCGCCGTGGACGCTGATCCGCTTCCACTACGGCGAGCGGGGGCGGCGCGGCAACTACAGCGAGGCCGAGCTGCGCGCGTGGGCGGCACGGGTGGACGACCTGCGCGTCGAGGCGGAGGTGCTCGCGTACTTCAACAACGACTGGGAGGCGTTCGCGCCGCGCAACGCGGTGGCGCTCCGCCGGATGCTCGGCGATACTCCGGCGCGCCCATGACCGACCTCCAGGAGCTCGCCATCTTCGCCATCGGCGTGCTGCTCGTGCTCGCGATCGGGCTCTACATCGCGCGCGACGCGCGCCGCCAGGCGCCGGTCAAGGACGAGGCGCACCCGGTCGCGCCCGAGCACCCGCGCCGCTCGGAGCATCAGCGCAAGCGCGACCGCGCGAAGGCCAAGGCGGCTCGGAAGGCGCGCCGCCACAACCGCCCGCGCTGACGGACCCTTCGCACCTTCACCAACTTTCAGGCACACTGAAGGAACCATGACCCGCCGCCTGTCCCTCGCCGTCCTCGGCGCCATCGCCGCCGTGGCGGTGGCCGTCCCGTCCGCCTCCGCCGAGGTCAAGACGCTCACCTACAAGTTCGGGCCGATCGACGTCGCGCCGGGCCAGAACACGATCGAGCTCGAGCCCAACGAGCTGCGCCCGAAGGTCCCCGGCTACATCACCGCCTTCCGGCCGAACCTCACGTACCTGAACGGCACGGTCCCGGGCGTGGACGTCGTGCACCTGCACCACGGCGTCTGGCTGGTCAACTCGTACCCGACGTACGCCGCCGGCGAGGAGAAGACGGAGCTGCGGGTGCCCGACGGCTACGGCTACCCGACGAAGCCCGACGACGTCTGGATCATGAACTACATGGTCCACAACCTCACGCCGACGCCGACGAAGGTCTACCTCACCTACGAGCTCGACTTCATCCCGGCCGACGCCCCCGAGGCCCAGGGGATCATCCCGGTCAAGACCCAGTGGATGGACGTCGAGGGCATCAAGGTCTACCCGGTCTTCGACGCGCTGCGGCGGCTCGGCGGCAAGGACGGGAAGTTCACCTACCCGGACGACGTCCCGGACGCGTACGCCGACGACGGCTTCAAGCGCAACGAGTGGACCGTCCCGGAGGACGGCACCCTCGTCGGCACCGCCGGCCACCTGCACCCGGGCGGCCTGTGGACCGACCTCGAGCTGACCCGTGACGGGCGCACCGTGAACATCTTCCGCTCGAAGGCGAAGTACTTCGAGCCCGCCGGCGCCGTGTCGTGGGACGTCGCGATGAAGGTCACGCCCGACGACTGGCGCGTGCGCGTGCGGCAGGGCGACGTCCTCAGCGTCTCCGGCACGTACGACACGAGCAAGGCGTCCTGGTACGAGTCGATGGCGATCATGCCGGTCGCCTGGGCGCCCGGCGACCTCAGCGGCAAGGACCCCTTCACCGAGAAGATCAACAAGAAGGGGCGGATCACCCACGGCCACCTGCCGGAGAACGACAACCACGGCGGCGAGCGGTTCGGCCTGCCGGACGCGCGCGAGATGGTCTCCGGCGTGTCGCGCAGCGGCGGCACCGTGACGATCAAGGACTTCGTCTACACGTGGGGCGACCTCTCGAACGTCGGGCTGCGCGGCCGGCCGCCGGTCGTCGCGCCGGGCAGGTCGATCACGTTCCGCAACCTCGACGACGGCGAGGAGATCTGGCACACGATCACGGCGTGCAAGGCGCCCTGCAACCGCTCGACCGGCATCGCGTACCCGCTCGCCGACGGACCCGTCGACTTCGACTCGGGCGAGCTCGGGACCGGCGACTCGCCGATCCGGGCGGCCGCGGCCTCGCAGCGCGTGACGTGGCAGACCCCGAAGAACCTCAAGCCGGGGACGTACACGTACTTCTGCCGCATCCACCCGTTCATGCGCGGCGCCTTCCGGGTCGCCCAGCCCGGCGAGGGCATCAAGGCGCGCTGACGCGCCGGACCGCCGGAGCCCGCCGCTGCCCCCGACGCTCGACGAGCTGCTGATCGCCGACCCGCCGTCGCGGTGGGCGGCGCTCGGCTTCGACGTCGGCGAGGACGGGGCGTGCGACGTCGGGACCACGCGGCTGCAGCTCGGCGCGCACGGGGACGAGGGGATCGCCGGCTGGGCGCTGCGGGGCCTCGACCGGCCCGCCGACCTCGACGGGCTGCCCACGATCCCGTCGACCGCGCCCGAGCGCGAGCCGGCGCCGCCGCACCCGAACGGGGCCGTGGCGATCGACCACGTCGTCGTCCGCACGCCCGACCTGCCGCGGACGCTCGCAGCGCTGGAGGCGATCGGGCTCGACCTGCGCCGCGTGCGCGAGGTGGGCGGCGACCTGCGACAGGCGTTCTACGTCGTCGGGGGCGCCGTGCTGGAGGTCGTCGGCCCCGAGCGGCCCGCCGGCACGGGCCCGGCGCGCTTCTGGGGCCTGGTCGCCGCCGTCGCCGACCTCGACGCGGCCTGCGCGCGGCTCGGCGAGCTCGTCGAGCCGCCGCGCGACGCCGTCCAGCCCGGGCGCCGCATCGCCGTCGTCCGGCGCGAGGCCGGGCTCGGGACGGCGTTCGCCCTGATGAGCCCGCGCTAGAACCGCAGCAGCGCCGCGATCCCGCCGTGGGGGCCGAGATCCGGGCGGTCGACGAGCACCCGGACGTCGGCGGCCTGCAGCACGGCGGTCTCGGCCGCGTTCTCGATGCCGTTCTCGCGCCGCTCGGTCGGCGTGCCGTCGACCGGGCAGGTCGCCTCGTCGACGCCGAGGAAGCCGCACTGCGGGCAGACGACCGCCTCGACCTGCAGGCCGGCGTCGTAGAGGAGCGTGTCGACCCGGCGCTCGTTGAGGGCGGTGAGCACGTCGCGCAGCCCGCCCACCGCGCGGTCGCCGCGACCGATGCCGTCGCGGACGCGCTCGAGCACCGCGTCGTCGCGCCGCCGCCGCTCGGCGTCCAGCGCCTCGGTCACGGCGCGTGCCACCTCGTCGACGCTCGAGTGCTCCACCGGTACGTCGAGCCAGCCGCCGAGCCGCTCCCGCACGTACGGGTGCAGCTGCTCCTCGACCGCGCCGCGCAGCTCGCCGGGGGCGGCGATCAGCAGGCAGTCGAAGCCGCGCGACTTCTGGACGTTGAGCAGCGCGTGCGCCATGCGCTTGATGTGGTCGCGCACCTCGTTGTCGTTGGCGCGCGGATGCCGCACGTCGGTCGTGCCCGCCTCGGGCGGCCGGCGCAGCTCGTCGGCCTCGGGGTCGAGCTCGTCGAGCGCGTCGCCGGTCCCGTGCAGGATCCGCCCGTGGTGGCGGTCGACGAGCGCGACGCACACCTGCTCGGTGGTGCCGAGGCGCACCAGCGGCTCGATCCACGGCGAGTCCTCGATCACGGCGCGCGAGTCGACCGGGCGCGGGAGGCGCAGGACCTCGAACAGGCCGGCCGGCTCGCAGGCGAAGACGGCGACGCCGAGCGCGCCGTTGCCGTTCGTCACGGTCTGCTGCAGCGCCTCGCCGGCCCGCTCCAGGTCGCGGCGGGCGGCCGTGCGCGCCTCGTGCGAGACCTGGCACTCGCGCAGGCGGCGATCGGTCTCGTCGACGAGCGACGAGACCTGCGTCTCGCGGGCCGGCGGGGCCGCGAACGTGGTCGGGTCCAGATCGACGTAGAGGCTCAGCACCAGCCCGCCGCCGGGCGCCTTCAGCCCGGCGAGGCGACGCAGGCGGGTGGGATCCAGATCGTTGGCGCGCATGCCCCGGCGCTACCCGTCGAGGGGGCGGCGAAACGGAGTCCCGTGCGGCCGCTGAGCGACCGTCCCCAGCAGCGCCGCGCGGGCCGCGTCGGGCGATGCGCCCTCGATCCGCAGGAGCTTGTCGCGCCCCGTGGCGCCGCGCTCGACGCTGACCGCGCCGCGCGGCACCCCGACGCGCTCGGCCACGAAGCGGCACAGCGCGACGTTGGCCTTGCCGTCGACCGGCGGCGACTGGACGCGGATGACGATCGCCCCGTCGCGCTCGCCGACGACCTCGGTGCGCCTGGCCCGCGGCTGGGCGCGGACGGCGATCAGGGCGTGCTCCGGCACGCCGCGGACGGTACCGGCGCGGTCAGTGCACCGGCGACGTCGGCCGCTCGGCGCAGGTGATCTCGAAGGTCCAGAAGTCGCGGCCGATGACCGGCACGGACACGTTGTGGACCGGGATCGGGCCGATCGCGCCCTCGAACGTGCCGGCGTGGGCGTGGCCGTGGACGACGAGGTCGGGCTCGTGCTGGGCGATCGGGGCGGCGAGCCGGTCGGTGCCGAGGAACGTCCAGATGCCCTCGGGCTCGCCGACGAGCGTCTCGCCGATCGGCGCGTAGTGGAGGATCACCAGCCGGACGGGGCAGTGCGCGATCGCCTTGAGCCCCTCGTCGAGCGCCTCGACCTCGGCGGTCGTCTCGGCGTAGACCTGCCGCAGCAGCGGCTCGCCGAAGTCGGGCAGGTGCGAGCCCGGGAAGCCGCCGACGAAGCCCTTCGTGCCGACGATCCCGACCTCGATCCCGCGCACCTCGCAGATCGCGTGGTCGCGCTCGAGCAGGACGATGCCCGCGTCCGCGACGATCGGCCGCAGCTCGTCGACGCGGTCGGCGTGCTCGTCGTGGTTGCCGAGCACCGCGAAGACCGGCAGGTCGAGGTCGCGGCACGCGTCGGCGAGCACCTGGATCTGCTCCGGCTCGCCGTGCGTGGTGAGGTCGCCGGCGAGCAGGACGAGGTCGCACTGCCCGCGCAGCGACCGGAACGCCGCCCGGACCTGCTCGCTCTGGGTCTCGCGGCAGTGGATGTCGCCCGCCGCGGCGACGCGGATGGTGGGGGATGCTCGGCCGTCGATGCGGACCGGTGTACCCAACGCGCCTCTGGGTAAGCACCCGACCGTGGATGCCCCGTTCGACCGCATCAAGGAGTCGATGCGCCGCTGCGCCGCGATCCTGCGCGACGCCGACATCCCGTACGCGCTCGGCGGCAGCGTCGCCGCGTGGGCGCGCGGCGGGCCCGAGACCTGCAACGACCTCGACTTCATGGTGGCCCCGGAGGACGCGCCGCGCGCGCAGGCGGCGCTGGAGAAGGCTGGCCTGCAGCCGGAGAAGCCGCCCGAGGCGTGGCTGCTGAAGGTGTGGGACGGCGACGTGCTCGTCGACCTCATCTTCCAGCTCACCGGGGTCGACATGCACGCGGCGCTCGACCGGGCCGAGGTGCTCCCGGTGGCGGCGATCGACATGCCCGTCCTCGCGCTCGAGGACGTGCTGACCGCGAAGCTGCTCGCCTTCAACGACCACTACCTGGACTTCTCCGGGCCGCTGCTGATCGCCCGCTCGCTGCGCGAGCAGATCGACTGGGCGGCTCTGGCGCGGGCCACCGAGAGCTCGCCGTACGCGAGGGCGTTCCTGTTCCTGGTCGAGCAGCTCGACGTCATCCCCGAGGAGGTGACCTGACATGGCGAAGGACCATGGCTCGTCCGTCAAGGACGACCGCCGGTACGAGGCGCTGCGCCGCGAGGGCGCCAGCAAGGAGAAGGCGGCCCGGATCGCGAACGCCGGCTCCTCGGCCTCCAAGCGCGGCGGCCACGCCGGCCGCTACGAGGACCGCTCCAAGGACGACCTCATGCAGGAGGCGCGGAAGGTCGGCATCGAGGGCCGCTCGAAGATGAGCAAGGGCGAGCTGGCCGACGCCCTGCGCAACCATTAGCGCGGCGTCGCAGCCGCCGGCGCCGCCCGGCGTCGTCATCGCCACGCGCGACCGCCGCTCGTCGCTCCTGCACACGCTCGAGCGGCTGTCGGCGCTGCCGGAGCGCCCGCCGGTGGCGGTCGTCGACAACGGCTCGGCCGATCGCAGCCCCGACGCGGTGCGCGCGGCGTTCCCCGACGTGCTCGTCCTCGAGGCGGGCCACAACCTCGGCGCCGCGGCCCGAGCCGTCGGAGCGCGCGCGCTCGGCACCGACCTCGTCGCGTTCAGCGACGACGACTCGTGGTGGGCGCCCGGCGCGCTGGCGCGGGCGGCCGAGCACTTCGCGGCCTCGCCGCGGCTCGCGCTGCTCGCCGCGCGGATCCTCGTCGGCGACGAGCGGCGGCTCGACCCGACGTGCGCGCGGATGGCCGCGAGCCCGCTCGGCGTCGTCGAGGGGGTCGGCCCGCGCGTGCTCGGCTTCGTCGCGTGCGGGGCCGTCGTGCGCCGCGAGCCGTTCCTGGCGGCGGGCGGCTTCCACCCGCGGCTGCAGCTCTACGGCGAGGAGGCGCTGCTGGCCGTCGACCTCGCGAGCGCCGGCTGGGAGCTCGCCTACGCCGCCGACGTCGTCGCGCACCACCATCCGACGCCGGCGCACCCGCGCCCCGGGCGTCACATGCTGGAGGTGCGCAACCGGCTGTGGGCGACGTGGCTGCGGCGGCCGTGGCGGCGCGCGCTCGGCGAGACCGGGGCGGCGGTCGCCGGAGCCGGCCGCGACCGGGAGGCGTGGCGGGCGCTGGCGGAGGCGGCGAGCGGCGCCGCCTGGGTGGCGCGCGAGCGCCGGGTCATCCCCGATCCGGTCGAGCGCGCCGTGCGGCGGCTCGAGGCCGAGCGTCTCTAGAACGCGCGGCCGAGGAGGTCGGCGAGCGCGCTCTCGCGTGTCGGCATGAGCGCCCACGCCCGGTCGAGCCCCACGGCGCGCAGGTCCTGCACGAGCAGCGGGTGCGCGGCGGCCGCGACCGGCTCGCAGCACGCCTCGGAGAGATGCGCCTCGAGCTCGCAGAGCGCGTAGATGGCCGGCCACGCGTGGCGGCGCACGCCCGTGAGGTCGAGCACGAGCTCGCGAACCCCGTCGTCGCAGGCGGTGAGCGCGATGCGGCCGAACGCGCGCGCCGCGCGCTCGTCGAGCACGGGCGGGGCGGTGACGACCCCGAGCCGCTCGCCGAGCCGCTCGACCGTGAGCGGGGCCGGCTCGATCGCGGTGGCCGGACCGGGGGAGAGGGGAGTGGACTGCCATTCCATCGCGCTCATCGTCCGGCCTCGATACCCCGGGCCGTCGCCGGTCAACCCCGGTCCGGTCAGTGGCCGTGCTCGGCGCCGACCGCGAGCATGAGCCACGTCCCGGCCACGGCCAGCAGCCCGAGCGCCTCCAGCACGTCGGCCAGGCGCGGGTGGCCGCGGTCGCGCCGCAGCGCGAGGCCGGCGAGCGCCGCCGCGAGCAGCTCGTCGGCGGTCGCCTGGGCGTCGAGCGGGCCGATCGCCTCCGGTCTCCACGGCGTCTCGCCCGACGGCAGCCCCACCGTCCGCGACAGCGCCCACGCGAGCGCGATGCCGAGCTGCAGCGCGATGCCGGCGACGAGGACGCGCCGGTCGGCGCGCCGCCACGCCAGCGCCGCCCAGGCGAGCTGGAGCACGCCGGCGAGCACGAAGAGCGCGCCGTAGACGGTCTCGTCGCCGAAGTGCTCGCGCGCCGCGACGAGATGCACCACGCCGGCGCCGCCGGAGATCACCGCGGCGAGGCGGACGGCGTCGGTGCGCCAGGCGTCGGGCGCGTCCGCGTCGCCCACGGCGGCGCGGCTCACGAGCGCGCCGGCGGCTCCTGGACGCCGCCGCCGAGGCCCTCGGCCACCTCGAGGTCGAGCAGGCCGTCCTCGTGGTCGACCTGGAGCGTCGTGTGGTGCAGGTCGAAGCGGTCGTGGAGCATGGTCTCCAGCTCGCGGCGCGCCTCGTGGCAGTCGGTGCGCTTGCGAACGGTGACGTGCGCCGAGAGCGCCGGGAAGCCGGAGGTGACCTCCCAGACGTGGAGGTCGTGGACCTCGACCACGCCGGGCACGGCGACCATCGCGCGGCCGATCTCGTCTGGGTCGAGCCCCTCGGGCGCGGCCTCCAGGAAGACGCGGCCCGACGCCCGCAGCAGGCCGTACGCCGAGCGCAGCATGAGCGCCGCGACGAGGATCGACGCGAGCGGGTCGGCGCGCTCGAAGCCGGTGGTGAGGATGATCGCGCCGGCCACCGCGGTCCCGATGAACGCGTAGAGGTCGGTGAGGACGTGCTGGAAGGCGCCCTCGACGTTGAGGCTCTGGCGGTTCGCGCGCGCCAGGACCATGGTCGCGGCCACGTTGACGACGATGCCGGCGAGGGCGACGGCCAGCACGAGCCCGCCCTCGACCTCGGGCGGGGAGACGAGGCGGCGGATCGCCTCGACGAGGATGAGGACGGCGAGGACGAGGAGCGTGACCCCGTTGGCCTGCGCGCTGAGAATCTCGGCGCGCTTGAGGCCGAAGGTCATCGCGCCCCGAGCCGGCCGCCGCGCGAGGCGCAGCGCCACGAGCGACAGCGCGATCGCGCCCGCGTCGGTGAGCATGTGCGCGGCGTCGGAGAGCAGCGCCAGCGAGCGGGCGAGCACGCCGACGACGACCTCGGCGACCATGAAGCCGCCGATCAGGACCAGCGCGATCGCCAGCTTGGAGGTGTCGGCGTCGGCGCTGACGCCGTGGCTGTGCCCGGCGTGGCCGTGGCCGTGGTCGTGCACGGCGCTCACGCGCTCACCGGCGCGCCGAAGCGCAGGACGAGCTGCGCCCCGCCGCCCGGGGCGTCGCGCACGTCGAAGCGGTCGGTCGTGCGGGCGATGATCTGCAGCCCGAGCCCGACGCCGGGGCTGTCGGCACGGGGCCGCACGCCGCCGCCCTCGTCGGTCACGGTGACCTCGAGGCCGTCCTCGTCGCGCCGGGCGGTGACGTGCATCTGCCCCGGCTCGCCGTCGCGATAGGCGTGCAGGACGACGTTCGTGCACGCCTCGCTGACCGCGAGCGCCACGTCGCGGACCACGCTTTCGGGCACGCCCTGCGCGCGGGCGAACTCGGCCACCTCGGCACGGACGGTGGCCACCGACGACGGCTCGGCGGCGAAGCTGCGCGCCAGGCCGGCGCGGACGCGGCCGACGACGACGATCGCCACGTCGTCGTTGCTGCCGGGCAGCACCAGGCGCTCGACCACGCGGTCGACGAGCTCACGGGCGCCGCCGCCCTCGGCGGCGGCGTCGAGGAGCCGCTGCATGCCGGTGTCGAGGCCGCGCTCGCGGTCCTCGACGAGGCCGTCGGTGTAGGCGACCAGGAACGTGTCGGGCCCCATCTCGAGGTCGGTCTGGCGCCGCGGGCCGGCGGCGACGCCGAGCGGCGGGCCGGCGGGGACCGTACCGAGGCGGGCCCCGTCCTCGTCGACGAACAGCGGCGGCAGGTGGCCGGCGCTGCACGCCTGGGCGGCGCCCGTGCCGGGGTCCAGGTAGATCGCCAGCAGCGTGGTGAACTCGATCGAGTCCTCCGCGGCGACGAGCCGGTCCATCCGCTCGATCGCCTCGGCCGGCGACCGCGACTCGAAGGCGTAGGCCCGCAGCGCCGCCCGGACGCGGCCCATCCGTGTGGCCGCCCGCAGGCCGCGGCCGACGACGTCGCCGACCACGATCGCCAGGCGCCCGTCCGGGAGCTCGAACAGGTCGTACCAGTCGCCGCCGACCTCCGTGCCGTCCTGGCCGGGGAGGTACTGGGCGGAGACCTCCAGCCCGTCGATCGTCGGCAGCGCCTCGGGCAGGAGGCTGCGCTGCAGCGTCAGCGCGGCGTCGCGCGCCGCCTCGTAGAGCTCGGCCTGGCGGATCGCGCGCGCGGCGCGGTCGGCGACCAGCTCCAGCAGCCGCAGGTCGGCCTCCTCGTAGATGCGCGAGCGGCTGGAGACGACGAGCACGCCGACGATCTCGGCGTCGAGCTGCAGGGGGACGCCCGCCAGCGAGCGGCCGGCCTCACGGAGGTCGTCGAGGACGATGTCCGCCTCGCCCGTGTCCTCGAGGATCAGCGGGCGGCCGGCGGCGGCGATGCGCCCGGCGGCGCCGGCGCCCGACGGCACGCGCAGGTTGCGGACCGCCTCGGGCCGCAGCCCGCGGGAGGCCCGGACCCGCAGCGCGGTGCGGCGCTCGTCGTAGAGCAGCACCTTCGTGATGTCGGCGTCGAGGACCTCGGCGAGCCGGTCGAGCAGCTCGCTGAGGAGCGCGTCGACCTCGAGATGCGTGAGGGCGACGTCGGTGACGGTCTGCAGGTCGCGCAGCCGCCGGTTGGCGTCGCGCTGCGCCCGGTGCAGCGCCGCGTTCTCCATCGCGAGGCCCGCCCGCCGGCCGATCTCCTCGGCCAGCTCGAGGTCCTGCTCGTCGTAGCTGCGGCGCGACTCCGCGTGGACGAACGTGATGGCGCCCAGCGTGCGGCCGCCCGCCGACACCGGGACCACCATCGCGGCCGTCGGGCCGAGCTCGCGCAGCAGCGCCAGGTGCTCGTCGCCGGCGACGAGCTCGCGCAGCAGCGCGTCGTCGACGCTGGGGTGCAGCTCGGACCTGCCGCTGCGGATCACCGCAGCCGGCCCGCGCGCCGCCTCGGCGTCGGTGACGACCGGCGCCGCTCGCTCCAGCTCGTCCGAGCCGGCGTGGGCGACGGCGATGCGGCGGGGGCGCTGGTCGTCGTCGAGGACGTGCACCGCACACCAGTCGGCGAGCGCCGGGACCGCGAGATCGGCGATCTGCTGCAGCGTGGTCTCGGCGTCCAGCGACTCGGCCAGTGACAGCCCGGCGCTGGCGAGCAGCTCGGCGGCCTGCTCGCGGCGCCTGCGGACGGTGACGTCGGCGGTGAGCCCCGCGACGGCGCGCGCCCGTCCGTCGGGGTGGCGCAGCACGTTGCCACGCGTGTGGAGCCAGCGCTCCTGGCCGTCGCCTCCACGGGTGCGGAACTCGAACTGGAACGCGCCGTCGCCGTCGAGCGCCGCGGCGACCTGCCGTGCGACGCGGTCCCGGTCGCCGGGATGGACGCCCGCCAGCCAGTCCTCGTAGGAGCGCGGCGTCGCGCCTCGCTCGAGGCCGTGCAGCGGGCCCAGGTGGGGCGACCAGTGGATCCGGTCGTCGTCGACGTGCCAGACCCAGCTGCCGGCGTCGGTGCCGTCGAGCGCCAGGCCGAGCGTCGCCTGCAGCACCTGGTCGTCGGTGACGCCGACGACGGTGATCGCCACGGCGCCGTCGAGCGGCAGCACCGACAGCTGCACGGCGTGCAGCGGCTCGCCGTGCGCCGTCAGCAGCGCCGGCGCGGGCGTCTCGCCGGCGCGCGCGCGCTCGACCAGCGGCGCCACCTCGGGGTCCGCGGCCAGCGCGGCCGCGTCGCGCCCGGCGATGCGGGCGAGCGCGGGGTTCTCACGCAGCACCCGCCCCTGCGCGTCGACGAGCGCGAGACCGACGTCGGCGGCAGCAAGCCACTGCTCGAGGAGGAAGCCGTCCTGGTCCTGCATGGTGGCCGCCGGAGTCTACGCCCGTGTGGCTGCGCGCCAGCTCCGGCCGTCAGCGCGCGCGGGCGCGGGCGCGCCCACGGGCGATGAGCAGCCCGGCGGCGATGCCGAGCACGAACGCGACGCCGATGACGAGGATGAGCGGCGTGGTCCACGTCCCGACGATCCAGTTGACCTCGACGTCGTCGAGGTTCAGCACGGCGAAGAGGACGATGAGGCCGCCGACGACGAGCGCGCCGACCTGGCGGACGGTCTCGCGCCGGTCGCGGCGCTCGGGGGTGTGCTGGGAGTCGGTCGTCACGAGCTCCATCCAAGCACGAAGCGCACGCGAGGGGAACGACAGGGATCGCCGGTCGCGATGGTGCCGCGGACGCGCAGGCGGCCGCGCGCGGTGCCGCCGCGAGCGAACCGCGCGCGGAGCGCCAGGCGCTCGGACGGCGGCCCGACGGTGAAGGCCACGCGCCCGTCGTGCGCGATCGGGGCGTGCGGCGCCGCCACGATGCGCAGGGGCCCGACGTCCCCGAAGGTCGCGCAGGCGAAGCGGCGCACCGTCACGCGCGCGCGGACGACGTGCCGGTCGCGCACGGTGAGCGTGACGCGCTCGCCGCGGTAGTCGCCGTCCTGGACGGGCGCGGCGGCGGCGAGCAGGGCGAGCGCGGTGGCGAGCACGCCGCGACGCTAGAGGATCAGAGCCCGAGGACGCCGGGGTTCATGATCCCGGTCGGGTCGACGCGCGCCTTGGCGCCGCGCAGCAGCTCGAGCCCCGCCGGCCCCACCTCGCGGCCGAGCCAGGGGGCGTGGTCGCGGCCGACGGCGTGGTGGTGGGTGATCGTGCCGCCGTGGGCGACCATCGCGTCGGTCGCGGCCGCCTTGGCGCGCTGCCACTGCCCGGCCTCGTCGCCGTCGCGCTGCGCGGCCAGGACGGTGAAGTACAGCGACGCGCCGGTGGCGTACAGGTGCGAGACGTGGCAGAGCACCATCGGCGGCGTGCCGTCGGCGGCGAGCGTGTCGCGCAGCGCCTCGCCGACGGCTCGGTGCAGGTCGGGCAGTCGCGACCACGGCGCGGCGGTCTCGAGCGTCTCCACGAGCACGGCGCGGTTCAGCAGGACGTCGCGCAGGTACGGGGCGGCGTAGCGCCCGGCCTCCCACTGCGCGCCGCCGTCGCCGGGCTCGGCGACGCCGCCGTGGGCCTCGGCCACCCGTGCTGTCGCGCCACGTCGCTCGGCGACACGCTCCGGGTCGCCCTCCCACCCGAAGATCGCGCCGACGCGATCGGCGGGCGCGGCGGCGGTGTGGGCCGCGAGCAGGCGGTTGAGGCGCATCTCCTCCTCGTCGGAGAGGCGCGCCACGTCCGGCGCGGCGCCGGACTGCTCCAGCGCCCGCAGCGCGTCGGCGCCGGCGGCGAACGACGGGAACGACCACGCCTCGTAGCGGCGCTCGGCCGGGCGCGGCCGGACGCGCAGCGTGACCTCGGTGATGACGCCGAGTGCGCCCTCCGAGCCGGCGACGAGCTGGCGCAGGTCGGGGCCGGCGGCCGTGGCCGGCACCGCGCGCGCGACCAGCTCGCCGATCGGCGTCGCGCAACGCAGCCCGACCACCAGCTCGTCCGCGCGGCCGTAGCCGGTCGAAGCCTGCCCGGCCGAGCGGGTCGCGATCCAGCCCCCGACCGTGCTGAACTCGAACGACTGCGGGTGGTGGCCGAACGTGAGGCCGTGCTCGGCGAGCGCGGCCTCGAGCTGTGGGCCCGTCATGCCGGCCTCGACCGTCGCGGTCAGCGAGACGGGATCGACGGCTGCCAGCCGGTCGAGCCGCGCGAGGTCGAGCGCGATCGCGGCGCGGTGCCCGCCGCGCTGCGGCGTCACGCCCCCGACGACGCTCGTGCCGCCGCCGAACGGGACGACGGCGATGCCGTGGTCGGCGCAGGCGCGCAGGAGCGCGGCCACCTCCTCGCGATCGGCGGGGTACACGACGGCGTCGGGCGCGGTGGAGGCGTCGCCGGCGCGCAGGCGCAGGAGGTCGAGGTAGCTGCGGCCCGCGGCGTGGGCGACGCGCGCGAGGCGATCGGTCCGGACGTTCGCCGCGCCCACGATCGCTTCCAGCGGGGTCGGGTCGAAGGCCGAGTCGGGGAGCCGGACGTCCTCGAGCGCGACCGGGGGCGTGTGGCGGTCGCCGGCGCGCAGCTCGGCGAGCAGCGGGTCGGCGGCGGGCGGCAGCTCCGGGTCCACGGTGTCCGGCCCGCCCCAGCCGAACCAGCGCAGCCTCGGGGCGAGCGGGTCGGCGCCGGTGGCCGCGCTCACGCCGCCGCCTCCTGGATCTCCGCGAGCGCCTCGCGAGCGGCGTCGAGCGCCGCGGCGCGCCGCTCGGGCACGAGCCCGAGCCGGGTGCGGCGGTCGAGGAGGTCGTCGACGGTGAGCGCGCCCTCGCGCTCGACCGCGAAGCGCAGCTCGGCGCCGGTCACCTCGGAGCCCGGAGCGACGGGCTCGAGCAGCTCGGGACGGCCGGCCGCGAGGGCGAGCACGTCGAGCGCCTCGGCGCCGTAGCGGTGCACGAGGCGGTCGGGCACGCCGGCCGGCGCCTGCTCGCGCGGCAGCGCCGCGACGAGCGGCAGCCGCGCGGTGCGGCACGGCCCGGCGCGCAGGTCGCCGCGCGCCACGACGGCGTCGACGGCGTCCTCGGCCATCCGGCGGTACGTGGTCAGCTTGCCGCCGACGATGGTGATCACGCCCGTGTCGGGATCGTCGATCACGGCGTGGCGGCGCGAGAGGTCCGCGGTGCCCTCGGCGGCGCCGTCGAGCAGCGGCCGCAGCCCGGCGAAGCGGCCGACCACGTCGCTGGGCGTGAGGGCGACCTCGAGCGCCGTGCCGAGCGTCCGCAGCAGCCCGCGCTCCTCCTCGGCGGTCACCTCGACGTCGTCGGGCACGGGGCCGAGGACGGGGACGTCGGTGAGGCCGACGAGGACGAGGTCGTCGGGGCGCGGAACGGCGAAGACGAAGCGCGAGCGCGAGCCTTCGAGCGCGACGCCGAAGCCGGCGCGCGGATGCCCGAGGCGCTCGGCCGGGACGAGCAGGTGCGAGCCGCGGCTCGGGCGCAGGCGGACGCCCGGCGCGAGCGTGCCCGACCAGACGCCCGCGGCGTTGACGACGTGGCGGGCGCGCAGCTCGAGCTCGCCGCCGCCCAGCTCGTCGCGCACGCGGACCGCGCCGCCGTCGGCCGACAGCACGCGCGCGCGTGTGACGATGCGGGCGCCGTGCGCGGCGGCGGTGCGCGCGACGGCGACGACGAGCGCGGCGTCGTCCTCGAGCTGGCCGTCCCAGCTCAGCAGCGCGCCGCGCAGGCCGGCGGCGCGCAGGCCGGGCACGAGGCGCAGCGCCTCGGGCGCGTCGACGCGCCGGGCGTTGGGAAGCCGGCGTCGCGGCGTGCCGGCGAGGCGCCGCATCGCGTCGGCGGTCCGCAGCACGCCCATGGTGCCGGCGGCGATCGGGCCGGGCAGCGCCTCGGTCAGCGGGGTGAGCATCGGCAGCGCGCCGATGAGGTGGGGCGCGGTGCGCAGGAGCACGGCGCGCTCGCGGGCGGACTCCCACGCGATGCCGGGCTGGCCGGCGGCGAGGTAGCGCAGCCCGCCGTGGACGAGCTTCGAGCTCCAGCGGCTGGTGCCCTGGGCGAGGTCGCCGCGCTCGAGCAGCGCGACGGTCAGGCCGCGCGATGCCGCGTCGAGGGCGACGCCGGCGCCGGTGATGCCGCCGCCGACGACGACGACGTCGACCGGCGGGCCGTCCGCGAGCGCGGCGAGGTCGGTGGCGCGGCGGGCGGCGCTCAGCGCGGAGGGCGACGAAGCGAGACGATGTGACATCCCGCGGCGAAGTGTAACAGCGCGGTGTGCGGCGCGGCGCGGTTCAGGGCCGCAGGAACGCCTCGAGCATGTCGGCGAGGTCCTCGCGGTGATGGCGCTCGTCGTCGGGGGCGTCCGAGTGCGCCGCCAGGACGTAGCCGCGCATCGCCAGCTCCATCGCCGAGGCCAGCCGCTGCGGGTCGGCGCGCCGGACCGACCCCTCGTCCATCGCCTCGGCGAGGCGTGCGGCGAGGGCGTCGATGACGAGCGCCTGGAAGCGCCCGACCCGCTCGGTGACGTAGGGCAGCAGCAGCTCGGGGTCCACGTCGAGCAGGCGCAGGAAGAGGGGATGCGCGGCGAGGAGCTCGGCCCCGTGCACCGCGGTGCGCACCACGCGCTCGCGGCCGCTGCCGGCGCCATCGTCGGCCTCGGCGGCCGCCTGCTCGATCAGCGCGGCGAACTCGCGGGTCATGAGCGCCTGCAGGACCGTGCGCACGTCCGGGTAGCGCCGGTACACGGTCATGCGGCTGACCCCCGCTCGCGCCGCGATGTCGGTCAGCGTGGTCCGCCGCACGCCCACGGCCATCACCTGGGCGCGGGCGGCGTCGAGGATCGGGTCGTCGTTCATGGGTGCGCGAGGACCCTACGGGGTATGGTCGGGTGAGAGCCGAGAAGGAGGCCCGCCATGAGCGCCCAGCCGTCGCACCAGACCGTCCGTCTCTGCCGGGGCAAGCACAGCTCGCCCGATGAGGGAGTGTGTGTCATGGAGCTCGCCTCGATGCTCGCCGGCGAGCCGTTCAGCGACCGGCCGGCGTGCGTGGACCCCATCATCGGAGGCTTCCTGCGCGCCTACAACGACACGATCGACGGCCGTCGCCGCCAGGACCTCTACGCGGTGGCCTCCCGCGTGGTCGGCACGGCGCGCGGCGTGGCGCTCGAGCAGGCGCGCGCGGCTCGGCTGCTCGCCTTCGCCGAGGAGCACCGCCGCCAGCCGCGCTGGGGCTTCGGCCGCCGCCGCGGCCGGCGCCCGATGTCGCTGGCGGCGCACCTGGGCAAGGACGCGCCGGGCGTGCTCGCGGTGCGGGCGCTCGGGCACGTCGACGACGCGCGCCACGCCGCGGCGCTGGCGCTGGTCGACGACCTCGTCGCGCTTCAGGACGCCGGCTCGACCCGGAAGCCGACGCGGCTCGACGAGCCGCGCGTGAAGGTGGCGCTCGAGACCTGAACGCGCCACGGCTCCGGCAGCGCGTTCTGCGCGGCGGCCAGGAAGCGGCGGAACAGGTCGGCGACCTCGGCGCAGCCGAGGTTCGACCCGCGCAGCGGGATGAGGGTGTACGGCCCGGCGGGCAGGCTCAGCGCGCCGACCATGTCGTTGTGCAGGACCCGGAACGTGCCGGGGCACGGCCGGCCGTCGCCGGGCACGACCTTCGTCTGCGCCGGCGCGACGTTGGTGGCGACCGGCTCGACCCGGAAGCCGACGTTGACGGTGCCGCGGTAGAACGTGCCGGTCTCCGGGTCGACGAACCAGCGGCCCGGCAGCACCCCGTCGAAGTCCTGGAGGAAGCGGGCGAAGAGCCGGCCGGCGCGGCCGCAGCTCAGCCGCCCGGTCGCGACGAGCGTGATCGTGTACTGGCCTGCGGGGACCTGCAGCGCGCCGATCCGGTCGTCGTGCAGGACGCGGAACGTGCCGGGGCAGCGGCCGCCGCCGGTGGGCCGGATCGTCGGCGTAGACGGCGTGGGCGTCGTCGCGCGCGCGATGGTGAACGACTGCGCGCCGCCGCGGCGCGTGAACGTCTTGCTCGCGGCGTCGACGCGCCAGCCGCCGAAGAGCTTGCCGTCGAAGTCCTGCAGGAACTGGCGGAAGAGGTCCGCGGCCTCCGCGCAGGTCAGCGTCTCGGGCGTGCGCACGCTGATGAGGTACGGGCCGGCCGGGACCTGCAGCGCGCCGATGCGGTCGTCGTGCAGCACCTCGAACGTCGGGCACGACGGCGTCGGCGACGGGGTCTGAGCGGCGGCCGGCACGGCGGAGGCGAGCGCGGCGAGCGTGGCCAGCGCGGCGGCGAGAGCGAGACGGATCACGCGGGCAAGTCTAAGCGCGGGCGGCCGGTGCCGCCGCCGCGCTACGCCGCCCGCGCGCGAGCCCGCGCGGCCTTGACCCGCGCGGTCTGGTCGAGCAGCACCTTGCGCAGCCGCACCGCGTTCGGCGTGACCTCGACGCACTCGTCCTCGCGCAGGAACTCCAGCGCCTGGTCGAGCGACAGCACGCGCTTGGGCACGAGCCGCACGAGCTCGTCCGCCGTCGACGACCGCATGTTCGTGAGCTTCTTCTCGCGCACCGCGTTGACGTCGAGGTCGTCGGCGCGCTGGTTCTCGCCGACGACCATGCCCTCGTAGACCTCGTCGCCCGGCTCGACGAAGAGCGTGCCGCGCTCCTGCATCAGGAAGCAGGCGTTCGCGGTCACCGTGCCGGGGCGGTCCGCGACGAGCGAGCCGGTCGGGCGGGTGCGCAGCTCGCCGAACCACGGCTCCCAGCGCTCGAAGACGTGGTGGACGATGCCGGTCCCGCGCGTCTCGGTGAGGAACTCGGTCCGGAAGCCGATCAGCCCGCGCGCCGGGACGAGGTAGTCCATGCGGACCCAGCCGGTGCCGTGGTTGACCATCTGCTCCATCCGGCCCTTGCGCAGCGCGAGCATCTGCGTGACGACGCCGACGTACTCCTCGGGCACGTCGACCGTCAGCCGCTCCACGGGCTCGTGGCGCTTGCCGTCGATCTCGCGCACGACGACCTGCGGCTGGCCGACGGTGAGCTCGAAGCCCTCGCGCCGCAGCAGCTCGACGAGCACCGCGAGCTGCAGCTCGCCGCGGCCCTGGACCTCCCACGCGTCGGGCCGTTCGGTGTCGCGGACGCGCAGCGCGACGTTGCCGACGAGCTCGGCATCGAGCCGGTTCTTCAGCAGCCGCGCCGTCAGCTTGTCGCCGTCGCGGCCGGCGAGCGGCGACGTGTTGATGCCGACCGTCACGCTCAGCGACGGCTCGTCGACGGCGATCACCGGCAAAGGGCGCGGGTCGTCGGGGTCCGCGAGCGTCTCGCCGATCGTGATGTCCTCGAAGCCGGCGACCGCGGCGATCTCGCCCGGCCCGGCCTCGTCCGCCGACACCCGGTCGAGGGCCTCGGTGAGGTACAGCTCGGCGACCTTGCCGGAGGCGAGAGAGCCGTCGGCGCGGCACCACGCCACCGTCTGCCCGCGCCGGAGCGTCCCGTGGTGCACGCGGCAGATCGCCAGGCGGCCGACGTACGGCGAGGCGTCGAGGTTCGTGACCTGCGCCTGGAGCGGGTGGTCCGGGTCGTAGGACGGCGCCGGGATCGTCTCCACGAGGAGGTCGAGCAGCGGCTTGAGGTCGGTGCCGGGCGCGTCCAGGTCGAGCGTCGCGGTGCCCGCCTTCGCGTTGCAGTAGACGACGGGGAAGTCGATCTGGTCCTCGTCGGCGTCCAGGTCGAGGAACAGCTCCTCGACCTCGTGGACGACCTCGTCGATCCGCGCGTCCGGCCGGTCGATCTTGTTGACGACGAGCACGACCGGCAGCCGCGCCTCGAGGGCCTTGCGCAGCACGAAGCGCGTCTGCGGCAGCGGCCCCTCGGAGGCGTCGACGAGCAGCAGCACCCCGTCGACCATGAACAGCCCGCGCTCGACCTCGCCGCCGAAGTCGGCGTGCCCGGGCGTGTCGATGATGTTCAGCTTGACGTCGCCGTGGTGGACCGCGGTGTTCTTGGCGAGGATCGTGATGCCCTTCTCGCGCTCGAGGTCCATCGAGTCCATGACGCGCTCGTCGACGTCCTGGCCCTGCCGGAAGGCGCCGGACTGCCAGAGCATGGCGTCGACGAGGGTGGTCTTGCCGTGGTCGACGTGGGCGACGATCGCCACGTTGCGGAGGTCTGCGCGAGATTTCATTGGCGCCGGCGCAGGCTAGCCGGGTAGATTCGGCATCGATGAAGCCCACCGGCCAACTCCGTGCCGACGCCGAGCGCAACGTGCGGTCGATCATCGACGCCGCCATCGTGCTGCTCGCCGCCGAGCCGGACGCGAGCATGGAACGCGTCGCGCAGGCCGCCGGCGTGGGTCGTGCGACCGTCTACCGCCACTTCGCCAGCCGCGAGCACCTCGTGCGGGCGATCCACGACCGCGCGCTGCAGGATGCCCGCGACGCGGTGCTGTCCTCGCATCCCGAGGACGGCGCGCCGCTCGAGGCGCTCGAGCGTGCCATCGACGCGATCCTCCGCGTGGCCGACCGATATCGCCTCCTCCGGGCGATCCCGCGCGAGGACGGCGAGCTGCGGGCGCGGGCCGAGGAGGTCGGCGCGCCGCTGATCGCGCTGATGGAGCGCGCCCAGCGCGAGGGCATCGTCCGCGACGACGTGTCCGCGCGCTGGATGGCCGCCACGATCGGCGCGCTCGTGCAGGCGGTCACGCTCTCGGTCATCGAGGGCGAGACGGCCGAGCGCGACGCCACCGGGCTGGTGCTCACCACGCTCGTCGACGGGTTCGCGAAGCGCGCGTGAGCGGCAGCGAGGCCGTCGAGGCCGGCCGCGAGCCGAACTTCCTGCTGGCGAAGGCCGAGAAGCGCGCGCTGCGGGCGATCGCGGCGCGGCTGCCGCGCTGGATCCTGCCGGACGACCTCACGGCGCTGGGCGTGCTGAGCGCGATCGGGATCTGCGTCGCCTACCAGCTCTCGAACGACGCGAGCGCCTGGCTGTGGGCGGCGAGCGCGCTGCTCATCGTCCACTGGCTCGGCGACAGCCTCGACGGGACGCTCGCGAGGGTGCGCGGGATCCAGCGGCCGCGGTACGGCTACTACCTCGACCACCTCGTCGACGCGATCTCCACGGCGCTGATCGGCCTCGGGCTCGGCCTGTCGCCGTACGTGCTGCTGTCGATCGGCGCGATCGTCGTCGTCGGCTACCTCGTGCTGTCGATCAACGTCTACCTGGAGAGCTACGCGCTGGGGCGCTTCTCCATCGGCTACGGCCTGATCGGGCCGACCGAGGTGCGGCTGATCCTCATCGCGCTCAACACCGCGCTGGCGCTCTGGGGCGGGCTGACCTTCGACCTGCTCGGCCTCGGCCTCAGCCCCCTGGACCTCGTGGGGACGGCGATCGCGGCGGTGATGGTGGTGCTGCTGGCCGGCCGCGCCGCGCGCAACCTGCGCGAGCTGGCGCGCGAGGAGCCGGCCGCCCCGCGGCGCTGACGCCGGATCTCGCCACAATGGCGGGGTGGACCCGTTCGCGCTGCTCGGCGTCTCGCCGGACGCCACGCCCGAGGAGCTGGCCGCGGCGTACCGCCGGCTGGCCAAGGAGTGGCACCCGGACACCCACGCCACGTCGGAGGCGTCGTTCAAGATGGCGCAGATCAACGCCGCCTACGACGCGGCGCGTGAGGTCGTGCGCCGGCGTGACGGTCGCGGCGGGCGGCCGGCGGCTTCGCGCGAGCGCACGCGCCGCCGGCGTCCGCGCGCGGGGGCGTGGCTGGACCCGCGGGTCCGGCGCGCGCTCGGGCCGGAGCTCCTGGGCGCGTTGCACGACGGCGAGCCCGTCCGGCTGGTCACCCGCACCTCGACGTGGGCCAGCCCGCAGGCGCGCCTGGCGGTGACGGACCGGCGGCTGCTGTGGGTGCTCGAGGACGCGATCTCCGACCGCGTCCGCTGGCTGCGCCTCGAGGCGGTCGTCGGCGCCGAGCACCGGCTGTCGTGGCCGCGCCGTCGCAGCGCCAGCGTGCGTGTGCGCGACGAGCTGGGCCGCCGTCACGTCTTCGCGGAGCTCACCCCGGCGATCGCCTCGGAGGTCGTCGGCCTGCTGCGCGCCCGCCGCGCGGCGTGAGCGGCGACGAGCTGATCGAGGACGCGATCGCGCTGCCCGCGCTGGCGGGGCGCGAGCTGCTGATCCTGCGCCCGCGCGACGCGGAGGCGCTGCTCGACGAGGAGGCCTTCGAGCACGAGGAGTTCCTGCCGTCCTGGGCGGAGCTGTGGCCGAGCGCGCTCGCGCTCGCCGACGCGGTCGCGGCGCGGGCGCTGCACGGCGCGCGCGTGGTCGAGCTGGGCTGCGGGCTGGGCTTGCCGGCGATCGCCGCCGCGCTGGCGGGCGGGCGCGTGCTCGCCACCGACTGGGCGCCGGACGCCGTCGCGATGGCGGCCCGCAACGCGGAGCGCAACGGCGCTGCCGTGGAGACGCTCGTGGCGAGCTGGGCGCAGCCGGAGGCGCTCGTCGCGCGCGGGCCGTTCGACCTCGTGATCGGCTCCGACCTGCTCTACGAGGCGCGCAACGGGCCGCAGCTGCTCGCGCTGCTGCCGCGGCTGGTGGCCGACGGCGGCGAGGCGTGGATCGCCGACCCCGGCCGTGCGCCGGCCGAGGGCTTCCTCGCCGACGCGCGCGCAGCCGGCTTCGAGGTGCGCTCGCGCCCGGCGCCGGCGTTCGGGCCCCGGGTCCACGTCCACCGCCTGCGCCGCTAGGTGATCGGCGGCATCGATCATCTAGGTTCCCGCGCATGGAACCGGATGCCGTCGAGCTGCGGATCCTGGGCTGCCTCATCGAGAAGCAGCGCACGACCCCGGACGCGTACCCCCTGAGCCTCAACGCCCTGCGGCTGGCGTGCAACCAGACGACGAACCGCGATCCCGTCGTCCAGTACGACGAGGCGACGATCCGCGACGCCCTGCAGCGCCTGTACCGCCGCCGGTGGACGCGGCTGGCCGGGGCGGGCCGTGCGGCGAAGTACCGCCATCTGCTCGACGAGGCGCTCGGCCTGAGCGACGACGAGCTGGCGCTGCTGGCCGTGCTCATGCTGCGCGGGCCGCAGACGCCCGGCGAGCTCAACCAGCGCGTGGCGCGGCTGCACCCGTTCGCCGGCATCGAGGCGGTTCACGCGACGCTGGAGCGCCTCGTCGGCCGTGAGCTGGTCGAGCGGCTGCCGCGCCGGCCGGGGCAGAAGGAGGAGCGCTACGTCCAGCGGCTGGGGGAGGAGGCGACGGCTGTCGAGTCGAGGACGGATGCGGTCGTCGAGACGACAGCGGCCGCGGCGGAGCGCGGTGCGGCGCCCGGCGCGGACGCGCGGATCGAGGCGCTCGAGCGCGAGGTCGCCGACCTCCGGCGCCAGGTGGAGGCGCTGCGGGCCGAGCTGGGGTACGACGGCTGACGAAACCGGTTGCAATCGCGGCCGCGCATTCGTAGCGTTCCGCACATGCTCGCCTGCACAGCCTGTGGCCGCGCGTGGAACGCGCGCGCTCTCGACCCTGTGTGGCTCACCTCCGCGACGTGCCCGGCCTGCGGCTCGGAGCTCACGGTGACCAGCCACCGCCCGCGCCCGATCGCGGCGCAGCCGCGCACGGGCCGCTTCGCACGGAAGCTGCCGCCTCAGCGCCTCGAGGAACGCCTCACCGGCCTGGGCGGCTGAGACTCCCGGCGCGCGCGGTACGGTGCCGCGCGTGCCCGTCACCACCGAGCTCCGCGACGTCGCCGCCACGCGGTACGTCACGCCGCTGCGCGAGGGCGGCTCGATGCCGGGGCTCGTGGAGGCCGACGACGACGGCCTCTACGTCCTGAAGTTCCGCGGCGCCGGCCAGGGCGGCCGCGCGCTCGCCGCCGAGGTCATCGCCGGCGAGCTCGCCCGGGCGCTCGGCCTGCCGGTCCCCGAGCTGGTCCTCGCCGACGTCGATCCCGCCCTCGGGCGCGCCGAGCCCGACCCCGAGATCCAGGAGCTCATCGAGTCGAGTCCCGGGACCAACCTCGGGGTCGACTTCCTGCCCGGCGCCCTGCCGTACTCGCCGGCGGTGGGATGGAAGCCCGAGCCGGAGCTGGCCGCCGACGTCGTCTGGCTGGACGCCTTCACCACGAACGTGGACCGCACGCCGCAGAACCCCAACCTGCTCGTCTGGCACGAGCGGCTGTGGCTGATCGACCACGGGGCCGCGCTCTACCTGCAGCATGCGGGCCTACGCCCGGCCGAGCATGCCGAGCGGCCGTTCCCGCAGATCGCCGACCACGTCCTGCTGCCGTGCGCGGGCCCGATCCCCGAGGCCGACGAGCGGCTGGCGCCGCGCGTCGACCGGGCGCTGATCGCCGCCGCGGTCGCCCTGGTCCCCGAGGCGTGGCTCGACGGCACCGACCCGGAGACCTACGTCGAGTACCTGGCCCGGCGCGCCGAAGGCGCGCGCGGGTTCGTGGAGGAGGCCGAGCGTGCCCGGCGACGCTCGTAGCCCGTTCTCGTACACGATCGTGCGGGTCGTCCCGCGCGTCGAGCGGGGCGAGGCGTTCAACGCCGGCGTCGTGCTCTTCTGCCGCCAGCGCGGCTTCCTGGCCGCGCGCGTCGCGCTCGACGAGCGGCGGCTCGCCGCGCTCGCGCCCGACGTGTCGCCCGAGACCGTGCGGCCCTACCTCGACGCGATCGTCCGCGTCGCCGAGGGCGATCCCGACGCCGGGCCGATCGCGGCCCTCGACCGGTCCGATCGCTTCGGGTGGCTCGCGGCGCCGTCGAGCACGATCATCCAGCCGTCGCCCGTGCACACCGGGCTGACCTGCGACCCCGCGGTCACGCTCGACGCGCTCTTCGAGGCGCTCGTCGCCTGAAACGCGCCCGCTCAGGGCAACACGGCCTCCATGAGCGGCCCCGCGGTGGTGATCGGCAGCGGCCCGAACGGGCTCGCCGCCGCGATCGCGCTGGCCCGGGCCGGCCGCGACGTCACCGTGCTCGAGGCGTTCGAGCGGCCGGGCGGGGCCGTCGCCACGGAGGAGGTGACGCTGCCCGGCTTCCGCCACGACCTCTACTCGGCCGTCTACCCGGCGGCGGCGGCGTCGCCGGTCTTCGCCCGCATGGGGCTCGAGCGCTACGGGCTGCGCTGGGTCCACCCGCCGGCGTGCTACGCGCATCCGCTGCCCGACGGCCGGGCCGTCGCCCTGTACCGCGACCTCGATGCGACCGCCGCCTCGCTCGACGCGGTCGAGCCCGGCGACGGCGATCGGTGGCGCGCCTTCGCGGCGCCGTACCTGGAGCACGTGCGCGCGCTGCGCGACACGCTGCTGTCCGGGTTCCCGCCGCTGCGCGGCCCGCTCGAGCTGGGCGCGCGCATGGGGCCGCGCGCGCTGCTCGACTTCGCCAAGCTCGTGCTGATGCCCGCGCAGGCGCTCGCGACCGAGGTGCTGCGTGGGCAGGGCAACCGCGCCTGGCTCTACGGCGCCGCCATGCACGGCGACGTGCCGCCGTCCGCGGCCGGCAGCGCGATCGCCGCCACCTACCTCAACGTCCTCGGCCACGCCGTCGGCTGGCCGAGCCCGGAGGGCGGCGCGGGGCGCCTGGCGGCGGCGCTGCTCGCCCATCTCGACGACCTCGGCGGTTGGGTGCGGACGTCGGCGCCGGTCACCCGGATCGCGGTCGAGCGCGGACGCGTCGCCGGCGTGGAGACGGCCGGCGGCGACCGGATCGCGGCGTCGCTCGTCGTGGCCGACGTCATGCCGGGGGCGCTGCTCGCGCTCGCCGGCGACGCCCTCGACGGCCGCTACGCCCGGGCGCTGCGCCGCTACCGGCCGGGCCCGGCGACCGTCAAGGTGGACTGGGCGCTCGACGGGCCGATCCCGTGGACCGCCGCGCCGGCGCGCGAGGCGGGGACGGTGCACGTCGGCGGCGACGAGCGCGAGGTGCTCGAGACCACCGAGGTGCACACGCGCGTGCCCGAGCGGCCGTTCCTGCTCGTCGGCCAGCAGTCGCTCTTCGACGCCACCCGCGCGCCGGCCGGCCGGCACACCGCCTGGGCCTACACGCACGGCCCGCAGGACGCCGACTGGGCCGCCGAGACCGACCGCCACGTCGAGCGCATCGAGGCGCAGGTCGAGCGCTTCGCGCCCGGCTTCCGCGCGCGCATCCTCGCCCGTCACGTCCAGGGCCCGGCCGAGCTGGAGCGCCGCAACGCCAACCTCGTCGGCGGCGACGTCGGCGGCGGCTCGTACACGCTCGACCAGATGGTCTTCCGCCCGGTGCCGTCGCTGTCGCCCTACCGCACGCCGGTGCGCGGCCTGTACCTCGGCAGCGCGGCGAGCTTCCCGGGCGGCGCCGTCCACGGCGTCCCCGGGGACGCGGCGGCGCGCACGGCGCTCGCCGAGGCGCGGCTGCGGCGCTTCTAGCCGTGCGCGGCCGCGAAGGGCGTCGTGCTCGCCAGCAGCGCGTCGGCGGCGTGCAGCGGGAGCGGCCGCGAGAAGAGGAAGCCCTGCCCGCAGGTGCACCCGAGCCGGCGCAGCTCCTGCGCCTGCGCGGCCTCCTCGACGCCCTCGGCGACGACGCACAGCTCCAGGGCGAGCGCCATGTCGACCGCGGCCTTGACGATCGCCGTCGCCTCGGGCGAGCTGCCGAGCTCCGCGATCAGCGATCGGTCCAGCTTGAGGACGTCGACCGGGTAGCTCTTGAGGTAGCTGAGCGACGAGTAGCCGGTGCCGAAGTCGTCGAGCGCGACGCGGACGCCGAGCTCGCGCACCTCGTCGAGGATCGACGACGCGGTCGGCTCCTCGACGAGCAGCCGCTCGGTGATCTCGAGGCCGAGCTGCGACGCCGCGATCCCGGTCTGCCGGACCGCGGTGCCGACCGCCGCGGCCAGCGCGGGCGTGATCTGCCGCGGCGAGAGGTTGACGCGGACGCGCACCGGCGGCCGGTCCGGGCACGCCGCGTTCCACGCGGCGATCTGCTCGCAGGCGGTCCGCAGCACCCAGTGGCCGATGGGCAGGATCAGGTCGGTGTCCTCGGCGATGGCGATGAACTCGTCCGGCCCGACGAGCCCGCGCTCCGGATGCTCCCAGCGCAGGAGCGCCTCGAAGCCCTCGAGCTCGCCCGCCGCGAGGCTCACGATCGGCTGGTAGTGCAGGGTCAGCTCGCCGCGCTCGACCGCGGCGTGCAGCGCCGCCTCGAGGCCGAGCCGCTGGACGACGCGCGCCCGCATCGCGTTGTCGAAGATCTCGTAGCGGCCGCCGCCGTGGTCCTTGGCCCGGTACATGGCGAGGTCGGCGTCGCGCAGCAGCTCGTCGGCGGTGGCGCCGTCGCCGCCGAGGGCCACGCCGACGCTCGCGGCCAGATGCCAGCTGCGACCACCGGCGTGGAAGGGGTCGGCGAAGGCGGCGACGATCCGCTCGGCGAGGGCGGCGACGTCGCGCTCGTCGGTGACGCCGGCGCACGCGACGACGAACTCGTCGCCGCCGAGCCGCGCGGCGATGTCCCCGCCGCGCACGAGCGCGCGCAGGCGGTCGGCGACCTCGCAGAGGACGGTGTCCCCGGCGCTGTGGCCGATGGTGTCGTTGACGAGCTTGAAGCGATCGACGTCCAGCAGCAGGAGCGCCACCGACGCGCGGTCGCGGCGCGACCCGGCGAGCGCCTGGTCGAGCTGGCCGCGCAGGAACGTCCGGTTGGCCAGGCCGGTCAGCGGGTCGTGCAGCGCCTGGTGACGGGTCGCGGCGTCGGTCTCGGAGCGGTCCAGCGCGGTCGCCAGCACCGTGGCGACCGCCTCGAGGAAGTGGACGTCCTCGGGCGCGAACTCGGGGTCGCGCGCCGTGCGGTGGGCGACGAGGACGTACGAGCCGTCGGCGCGGCGGGGGACGGGGACGCCGATGACCCGGTTGAGGCTGCGCTCGCGCATGAGCTCGTGGACGTCGAGGCGCGGGTCGGCGGCGACGTCGTTGGAGATCACCGGACGGCCGGTGCGCAGGAGCACGGCCGCGCAGCTGCCCTCCGACATGGCGACGGTGCGCCCGGTGACCGCTGGGTCGGTGGTCGCGATCATCGTGCCCCACCCGGGCCGGCCGGAGCGGCCGATGTAGCAGGCCGGGGTCCCGAGCGTGCGGCTCACGACGTCGACGACCTCGCGCATGAGCGCGGTGACGTCGGTGATCCGGATCGCACGCCGCCCCAGCTCCGCGGCCGCCGCGGTCTGGCGCTCGGCGCGCCGGCGGGCGGTGACGTCCTCGATCTGCGCGAAGAGGTACGGGTCCGGCTCGTCGTCGCCCACGATCGCCGTGGTGACGACCGTGTCGGCCACCGTGCCGTCGGCGCGCAGCAGGCGCAGCTCGACGGGGGTGGCGCCGTCGACCGTGAGGCGCTCCAGCAGCGCGCGGTCGTCGGGATGGGTCAGCTCCGCGAACGAGACGCCGGTGAGCTCGGACGCGTCGCGGCCCAGCAGCCGGCAGAGCCGGTCGTTGACGCGCTGGGGGCGCAGGTCGAGCGAGACGACCGCCATGCCGATCGCCGCGTCCTGGAAGCCGCGCTCGAAGCGGCGGCTCTCCTTCACCGAGCCCAGCTCCAGCAGCGTGACCACGGCGCGGACGACCGCGACGCAGAGCCCCAGGAGCGCCAGCACGTGCGCCACGTGCGAGAGGGCGATCTCGTCTTCGAAGGCGAGCAGCGCGAGGCACGCGACGGCCCAGACGATCGGCATCGCCACCGTCAGCAGGCTCCCCATGCGCAGCATCGCGGACCGGGCGGGCTGGTAGGCGGCCAGCGCCACGAGCGCCATCCCGGCGGGGAACGCGGCGCTGACCGCCGTGCCGCGCTGGTAGGTGCCGGCGGCGACCTCGAGCGCGAGCCCGATGTCGCCCGCCGCCATCACCGCGAAGGCGAGGGCGAGCACCGCCCACATGCGGCCGCGGCGCGGGCCGCCGAGCCAGAGCGCCCAGACCGTCATGGCCAGCAGCAGCACGTCGCCCGCCGAGTAGCCCAGCGCGCCGACGACCTCGAGCGTCCCGACGCCGGGCGGGATCCGGAACGCGGGCACGAGGAACCCCGCGGTGACCGCCGCCAGCGTGATGGCGCCGAGGAGGCCGTCGAGCCAGAAGCTGACCTCGAACGGCCGGACACGGGCGCGGAGGAGAAGGCCGATGCCGACGTACCCGGCGGCGTAGAACCCCAGCCAGAGCGCGTGGGCGACGGGGGGAACGTCCTCGACGGGGCGGTCCGGCCCACCGAGCACCCACACGAGCGAGCCGGCGGCATACGCGGCGATGCCGGCCGCGATCAGCAGCCACGCGGCGCGGTCGGGCCGCACGGCCAGCGCTCGCGCGGCGCACAGGCCGGCGGCCGTGACGTAGACGGCGATCGGCACCCAGTTGCGCACCGCCGCCTCGAAGCCGGGCCCGCCCGCGTGCACCACCGTCTGCAGCGCGAAGAGCCCGACCACGAGGGCGAGCGGCACGGCGACGGCGCGGTGGAGACGGGGTGCGGCGGGCATGGCGGTGGTGGAGTGCCCCAGGGATCGACCGTGTGGAGCAGAACCTTGATCCCTTCGCGCCACATGGGACAGCGCCGTGTCACTCGCCGCACGGTCTCGTGCAGGGCTCGAACCGGGCGCAGGCCGTTGCTAGCGTCGGCCGGCCGCCGTCTCGCCCCGCCGGAATGCCTCGCTCGACGCCGACCCGCCTCGCCGCGCTGCTCGCGGCGCTCCTCCTCCCGCTCGCCCTCTGGGGCGCGCGTCCCCTCGTGGCCGGCGGCGCGACCGAGGGACAGCTGCGCCAGGACGTCCGCGAGAGCCGCGCGAAGGAGCAGGCGCTCGCGTCGGCCGCCGACCGGCTCGGGGCGCTCGAGCAGCGCATCGGCGGCGACATCGCCGTCCTGGAGCGACGGCTCGCCGACGTGCGCGCGGACCTCGCCCGCAGCGAGGCGCGCCTGGGCGAGACGCGCGCCGAGCTGCGCGCCGAGCGGGCGAGGCTCGCGCGCCTGCGGGCCCGCCTGGCCCGCGGCCGCGTGCTGCTCGGCCGCAGGCTCCGCGAGCTCTACGAGACCGGCCGGCCGGATCTCGTCACGATCGTGCTGTCCAGCCAGGGCCTGTCGGACCTCATGGAGCGCACCGAGTTCCTGCGCCGCATCCAGCGCAACGACGAGCAGATCGTCGAGCGCGTCCGCACCGCGCGCGACGAGACCCGCCGGCAGGCCGAGCGCCTCGCCGGCGCCGAGGCGCGCCAGCAGGAGGCGGTCGAGGCGGTGCGCCGCCAGCGCGACGCGCTCGAGGGGATGAGCGCCGCGCTGCAGGCGCGCCGCGCGAGCCTCGCCGCCGCCCGCGCCGCCCGCCTCGCCGCGCTGCGCGACACGCGGGCCGACCGCGCCCGCGCGCAGAAGGAGCTCGACCGGCTCCTCGCCGAGCGCGCCGCCGCCGCGCAGGACACCGCCGGCCCCGCCACGTCGGGCGGCCCGTGGGCGATCCCGTGGGCGATCGTGCAGTGCGAGTCCGGCGGCCAGAACCTGCCGCCGAACTGGGCGGGCGCCTCGGGCTACTACCAGTTCATGCCCGCGACGTGGCGCGGGCTGGGCGGCTCGACGCCGCACGCCTACCAGGCGTCGAAGGCCGAGCAGGACCGGCTGGCCGCGCAGCTGTGGAACGGCGGCGCCGGTGCCGATAACTGGGACTGCGCCGCGCTCGTCGCCGGCGGTTGACCGATGCCCGCCACGGCGGGCCGACGATGGAGGAACGGATGCAGGGACGCATCGGCCGGGGCTGGCGCCTGGCCAAGGACAGCTGGAACGTGCTGCGCAGCGATCGCTCGCTGGCGCTGTTCCCGATCGTGGGCTTCCTCGCCGGCGCGGCCGGGCTGCTGCTCATCCTGGCGCCCGGCGTCGGGGTCGCCGCGGCGGTCGACGGCTGGTGGCCGCTGGTGCCGTTCGGCCTGGTCGCGCTCTACGCCGCGACCTTCGCGACCATCTACGCGGGCGTCGGGCTCGCCGCCGCCAGCGCCAAGGTCATGGACGGCGGCGACGCCACGCTCGCCGACGGGCTGCGGGCGGCGCGCGAGCGCCGCGGCCTCATCGCCCGCTGGGCGCTCGTCCAGACGACCGTGGGCGTGCTGCTCAACGCGCTGCAGGCGCTCGCCAACGAGGGCAACGCGCTCACGAAGCTGATCGGCACCATCCTCATCTCGCTGATCGGGATCGCCTGGAACGTCGCGTCGTTCTTCGTGATCCCGCTGCTGGCGTTCGAGGGCCTCGGCCCCAAGGACGCCCTCCGGCGCTCGACGAGCATCATCCGCGAGCGCTGGGGCGAGGGCGTCGTCGGCAGCGGCTCGATCGGCGGCATCGTCTTCCTCGTCGGCATGCTCCCGGCCGGGCTGGTGATCGCGGCCGGCGTCGTCCTCGGCGGGCCGGCCGGGATCGCGCTCGCCACCGTGGGCGCCGCGGCGCTGCTCGCCGCCATGGTCGTGGGCAACGCGCTGTCGTCGATCTTCCGCGTCGCCCTGTACCGCTACGCGACCACCGAGCAGACCTGGGCGGGCTTCGCGGCGCCCGACCTCGCCGCCGCCTTCGCGCCCAAGCGGCGGGGCCGGCGCTAGTTCGCGCCGGCCTCCGCTCGCCGCGCCTCGTCGCTGAGGCGGTCCAGCGAGCGGCGCAGGATCCGCGAGACCTGCATCTGCGAGCAGCCGACGCGGTCGGCGATCTGCGTCTGCGTCAGCTCCTCGACGAAGCGCAGGTGCAGGACCTCGCGCTCGCGATCGTCGAGGAGGTTGCGCAGCGACCGCAGCGACGCGACCTCCTCCGCATGCGCGAGCGCCTCGTCGTCGTCGCCGATCACGTCCGACAGCGTGCCGGCGTCGTCCTCGAGCCCGAGCGGCGCGTCGAGCGAGGTCGCACCGTACGCGCGGCCGGCCTGCATGCCCTCGAGGACCTCCTCGACGTCGCACTCCAGGTGGGCGGCGATCTGCTCGGGCGTCGGCGAGCGGCCGTCCGAGGCGCGCAGCTCCTCGGTCGCGCGGCTGACGCGCATCACCTGCTCCTGGAGCGGGCGCGGGACGTGGACGGCCCAGGAGTGGTCGCGCAGCCAGCGGCGGACCTCGCCGTGCATCGTCGGCACGGCGTACGTGCGCAGCTCCTTGGCGCGGCTCGGGTCCCACCGGTCGATCGCCTTGACGAGCCCCAGGCAGGCCGCCTGGATGAGGTCCTCCTGGAAGCGGGGGTGGCCATAGGCCGTCGCGACGCGCCGGACCAGCGGCATGAGGCCCTCGACGAGCCGCTCCCGGGCCGCTTCGTCGTGGTGCCGGTGGTAGCGGTGCAGGAGCCAGCGCTCGGACACGGCGGTGGCGGTGGAGGGCGACATGGCCCGAGCATTGACGGACGCGCGCCGTCGTGGACGTGCGTAGTCAGACCGCGGACTTGTCCCGTGTCGCCGCGAACCGCCACACTTCGGGTAGGCAATGGCCATGACCGCGGCCGCGATCCAATCGGGTGTGCGCCTGTTCGAGGCGGAGCCGGATCTCCTGGGCGCCGTCCCCGACGAGGATCGCCAGCGCGCCGCGCGAGCGGCGGTCGTCCCGGCCGTGCGGATCCCCACCGGGCGCTGGGATCCGGCGGAGCTCGGGTCGCCACGCTGGGGGATCCTGGTGCTCGACGGCCTGGTGGCGCGCGAGGTCATCGTGGCGGGCACCGCCGCGGCCGAGCTGCTCGGCGTCGGCGACCTCATCTCCGCGCCGGCCGGCCCGAGCGGCGCCGCGGCCGGCGAGATGGTGGCGAGCGAGGCGGCGTGGACCGTCCTCGAGCCCCTGCAGGTCGCGCTGCTCGACGACCGCGTCCACGTGCTGCTGCGCCACTGGCCCGAGCTGGCCGGCTGTCTCCTCGAGCGCAGCGAGCGCCGCGCCGGGCGGCTGGCCGTGGCCCAGGCGATCAGCCACCTCACCCGGGTCGACACCCGCGTCCTGCTGATGCTCTGGACCCTCGCCGGGCGGTGGGGGCGCGTCGGCCCGGACGGGATCGTGCTGCCGCTGCGGCTGACCCATCGGACGCTCGCGCGGCTCGTCGGCGCGCGCCGCCCGTCGGTGACGACCGCGATCACGGAGCTGTGCCGGCGCGAGCTCATCACCCGCCGCGACGACGGCTCCTGGCTGCTGCACGGGCCGCCGCCCGAGGAGCTCGAGCGGGTGGGGATCGACGCGATCCTGCCCCAGCCGGCGCCCGGTCGCCGGCCGGCGGAGCCGGCTCGCCACGACCGGGCGGTCCCCGCCGGCGCCGACCGCGTGAGGTCGGCCCACGTCACCGTGGAGGCCGTGCGAGCCCAGCGCAGCGAGGTGGCGGCACGGCTCGGCGCGACCGCCGCGCAGATCCGGGCGCTGGCCTCGGCCTACGAGACGCAGAGCGAGCGCACGCGCGCGATGTCGGTGCGCGCGCGCGACATCCGCGAGCGCTCCCGCCGCCTTCGCGCGCAGATCGCGGCCGAGCGCGAGCGCAGCCGCGCGGCGCGCCCGCCGTCCGACGCCTAGCTGCGCGCCCGCTCGTCCATGAGCAGCACCGCGCCCTCCACGTCGCCGTGCGCGGAGGTCAGCGGCGCGCACGTCACCGCGCACGCGATCTGCCGGCCGCGACGGTTGGTGGCCTCGAGCACGACCGGCCCGTCCGGCGGGGTGCCGGCGATCGCGGCGCGCAGCGGCGCCTCGAGGCGGTCGAGCGGCAGGCCGATGTCGGGCCCCAGGAGGCGCTCGCCGCGCGCCTCCTCTCGGCGCAGCCCCCAGAGGTTCTCCGCGCCACGGTTCCAGATCTGGATCCGCTGGTCGCGATCGACGACCACGACGCCGGTCCCGAGGCTGGTGAGGATCGCCTCGAGGAACGCGTTGAGCTGGTTGAGCTCGAGGGAGCGGTCGCGCAGCTCGTCGTTCATCGTCTCGAGCTCCTCGTTGGTCGACTGGAGCTCCTCGTTCATCGTCTCGAGCTCCTCGTTGGTCGACTGGAGCTCCTCGTTGGTGGTCTCGAGCTCCTCGTTGGTCGACTGGAGCTCCTCGTTGGTGGTCTCGAGCTCCTCGACGGTCGACTGCAGCTCCTCGTAGGCGACCTCGAGCTCGCGCTTGGAGCGCTCGAGCTCGTCGCGCAGCTCGACGTGGCGCGTGACGTCGTCGAAGGTGATCGACGCGCCGAGGATCGCCCCGGCCTCGGCGACCACGGGAACGACCGTGACGTCGAGGCGGCGCGCGTCGTCGCGCCGGGTGTCCCAGCGCACCGAGCCGAGCGCCACGCTGCGCCGCTCCGCGTAGGCGCGCTCGATGCCCGAACGCAGCTCGAGCGGGCGATAGGAGACCTCCAGGTCCTGCAGGGGCCGCCCGATGTCCTGCGGCGCGAGCCCGAACAGCGCGCGCGCCTGCTGGTTGACGTGGACGACCGTCCCGCTGCGGTCGATGACGAGCTGGGCGACCGGGGCCAGGTCGAGCGCCCCGTCGCGCACCTTGGCGTAGGAGCCCTCCGGCGGCGGCGGGTCCGAGGCGGCCATGAACGCGAGCCGGTTGCGCGGCGCCGCCCCCGGCACCTTCTGGAAGATGCGGTGCCGGAGGTCCAGCGGGCGGAACAGGCTGCCGTGCGTGAGCAGCATCTCCGACTTGCCGAGGAACAGGACGCCCTCGCCGGCGATGCTGAAGTTGAAGCGCGAGAGGATCCGCGCCTGCGTCTCCGCGTTGAAGTACATGAGGACGTTGCGGCAGAGGAGCAGGTCGATGCGGGAGATCGGCGCGTCCTG
>DASTRJ010000076.1:0-14920 GCA_035761245.1 Capillimicrobium sp.
GGTCGAGGATCGGCGCCGCGACGCAGCGGATGCCCTCCTCGTTCTCCACGTCGTCGACGGCGTAGCCGTCGCGGCGGACCTGCTCGAGCCGCGTGCGCGCCTCGGCGGGATCGGTCACCGTCGCGCCGGTGCGCTGCGGGATCCCGCGGCCGTAGACGTCCTCCACGACGTCCGCGCCGGAGAAGGCGAGGATCGCCTTGCCGAGGCTGGTCGTCGCCGCCGGGTTCGTCGCCCCGACCCGCGAGTACATCCGGATGGGGTGGGGGCTGTCGAGCTTCTCGATGTAGACGATCTGGTCGTCGCTGAGGATGCCGAGGTGGCACGTCTCCTCGGTGACGTCGACGAGCCGGCGCATCTCCGCGAGCGCCTCGGTCCGCAGGTCGATCGCGTCCAGGTACGCCTCGCCGAGCGCGAGGCAGTGGCTGCCGAGCCCGTAGCGGCCGTCGCCGAGCGCCCGCACCAGGCCGGTGTCGACCAGCGTCGAGAGCAGGCGGTGCGCGGTCGCCTTCGGCAGGTCGGCCGCGCGGGCGACCTCGATCAGCGACAGGCCCTGCGGCTCGGCCGCGATCGCGTTCAGCGCCGCGATGCCCTTCACGAGGGCCTTGGCCTCCCCGGTCGGAGCCCGGCGCTCGGTGTGCTCGATGGTGTCCATACCTCAGCCGCCTCGGTCAGTATCGCCAGCGGAGATGCTGCCGTCCATGTAGTGGCACACCAGTGTTCCGTACAGGTCGACCGCCTGTCGCAATCCCTCGACCGGCACGAACTCGTTCGGACCGTGCGCGCAGGTGATGAAGCCCGGGCCGAGGCTGGCGATGCACGGCAGGCCCGCGACCTGCGTGAACGCGGTGGCGTCCGTGCCGCCCGGGTAGGCCGCGAGCGGCAGCCGGCGACCGAGGACGTCCTCGCAGGCGCGCTGCGCGGCCTCGACGACCCGGTGCTCCGGCGAGGCCTTCGACGGCGGCATCCAGCCGAGGCGGTCGTCGCGGAAGCGCAGCTCCCACTCCAGCTCGAGCGGGATCGCCGCCGCGACGGCCTCGCGCAGCTCGGCCTCGAGCACGTCGCGCTCCATGCCGTCGACGGTGCGCACCTCGCAGCCCACGGTCGCGGTCCCGGGGTGCACGCCGAAGAAGACGCCGCCCTGGAGCTGGACCGCCGCGTTGACGGTCGGCTCGGCGCGGTAGCCGGGGATCTGCGGATGGGACGGGCGCAGCTCGGCGAGCGCCTGGATCGCGCGCGCCGCCGCGACGGTCGCGCTCGGCGGCAGCAGCTCGGACAGGCCGCTGTGGCCCTGCCGCCCGCGGATCTCCAGCTCGAAGCAGCAGATCCCGCGCGACCCGAGGAAGATCGCCTCCCACGGCTCGCGCAGCCCGGACGGCTCGGCGATGACCATCGCGTCGGCCTCGACGGCGCCGGCGGCGGCGAGCGCCTCGGCGCCCCAGACGCTGCCGGCCTCCTCGTCGGCGGTCAGGACGATGACCAGTCGGCCGCGGGCGCCGGGGTCGCGCGCCCAGCGGGCGGCGGCCAGCAGCACCGCGGCGACAGGGCCCTTCATGTCGGAGCTGCCGAGCCCGTAGGCGACGTCGCCGTCGATCGTCAGCGTCAGCGGATCGGTGTTCCACGCGGCCAGCGCGTCGCCGATCGGCTTGGTGTCGAGGTGGCCGCAGAGCGCGAGCGACGGGCCCGGCCCCGCGTCCACCTCGAGGAGCAGGTTCGGGCGCCCGGCGCTCGCCTCGAACGTCCGGACGGGCAGTCCCAGCTCGCCGCAGATCTCGGTGACCCGGCGGGCGATCTCGGCCTCCCCGACGCCCGGGTTCTGCGAGTCGACGGCGACGAGCTCGGCGGTCAGGTCGATGACGTCCACGCGGTCACTCCGGGAGCACGGCGAGCGCGTCGATCTCGACGCGCAGGTCGCCGGGCAGCCCGACGTAGACCGTCGTGCGAGCGGGGAAGGGCTCCTCGAAGAACTCGCGGTAGACGCGGTTCATGCCCTCGAAGTCGTCCTTGTGGGCGAGGAAGACGCCGACGCGGATGACGTCCGCCATCGAGGCGCCGGAGGCCTCGAGCACGCTGCGCACGTTCGTCAGGCACTGACGGGTCTGCGTCTCGATGTCGTCGCCCGCGAGCCGCCCGGTCGCCGGGTCGTCGGCGCCCTGGCCGGCGCTGTGGACGAGACGTCCGATCCGGACGCTCTGGGAGTAGGGGCCGACCGGCTTGGGGGCCCGGTCCGTCACACCGGCCTGACGAGGCATGCATCGCTCCTTGGTTGACGTCGTGCAGCAGAACGTGCTTGCATTTTAGACCCCCGTTCCGAAATGGGTCGGAACGATGGTCCATCTTAGAGGAGGATCGGTGCCTTCATTGCGTAGGTGGCTGACGCTGCTCGTCGTCGCGATGCTGACGATGACGGCCGCGGCGTGTGGCTCGTCCGACGACGACACGAGCACGTCGGGCACCCAGGAGGCGTCCGCCGACAGCGGCGGGACGCAGGTCGAGGGCGGCAAGGGCACGCTCGGCGTGGTCGCCATCGACCTTCAGAACGCGTTCTTCGTCCGCATGAAGGAGGCCGGCGACAAGGCGGCTGCGGACTACGGCGTCAAGACGACCTGGCAGAGCGCCCAGGGCAGCGTCGAGAAGCAGATCTCGATCGTCGAGAACATGGTCCGCCAGGGCGTGGGCGCGATCCTCATCGACCCGCTCGACAAGAACGCCATCAAGCCCGCCATCGCCAAGGCGACCGCGGCCGGCATCCCCGTCATCTCGATGGGCAACAAGGTCGACGGGGACGGCAACTACAACACGCTGTACCCCGACTACGACAACATGGCCGCCAACGCGCGCGTCCTCGCCAAGTCGATCGACGAGGAGGGCCAGGTCGGCCTGCTCGTCGGCTCGCGCGGCAACTTCGTCTCCGACACCCGGGAGGCCGGCTTCGTCGAGACGATGAAGAAGGAGTTCCCGAACGTCGACGTCGTCTCGGTCCAGCCGACCGACTTCGACGCCTCGAAGGCCGCCGACATCGCGACCACGTGGTCGACGAGCAACCCGGACATGAAGGGCTTCGCCTGCATCTCCGACTCGCTCTGCCTCGCGGCGCAGAGCGCGCTGCAGTCGGCCGGCAAGGACCTCAAGTTCGTCGGCGTCGACGGCGACGAGGAGATGCACCCGTTCCTCGAGAGCGGGCAGATGGTCATGGACGTGCTCACCGGCGCCGAGCGCGTCGGCTACTGGAACATCGCCGTCGGCGCGCGCCTCGTGAACGGCGCGAAGCTGCCGAAGGACCTGTTCCTGCCGACGTTCTTCGTCTCCGCCTCCGACATCCCGTCCGAGGTCGGCCTGGAGACGATCACGCCGGACGACGCGACCTCGGAGGCGCAGGGCTACCAGGACCAGTTCGGCCCGGACCAGCCCGACAGCGCCATGACGACCGAGACGAAGTAGGGCGGCAGCGGCATGCCCGACATCGCAGGCACGACGGGACGGGCGCGACGGCGCCCGTCCCTGACGGGCTCGGCATCGACGAACCTGTCCCTCCTCGTCATGACCGTGCTCGTGGCCGTCGGCTTCGGCCTGGCACGGCCCGGGTTCCTCGACCCCGACAACCTGCTGGACATCGGCCAGCAGAGCGCGGTGATCGCGATCGTGGCGTTCGCCATGACCGCGGTGATCGTCGCGCGGGGCATCGACATCTCGGTCGGCGGCGTGCTGGCGGCGTCGGGCATCCTCGCCGGGACGGCCTACGAGTCCGGGTGGCCGGCGCTCGTCTGCATGCTCGTCGCGATCGGCGGCGGCGCGGCGCTGGGCGCGCTCAACGGCGTGCTCATCGGCTTCGTCGGCATCAGCCCGTTCATGGCGACGCTCGCGATCATGGCCTTCGCCCGCGGGATGACGCTGTCGATCTCCGGCGGCGACTCGATCCCGGTCGAGAACCAGACGCTCACGTGGCTGGGCTCGGCCGAGATCGGCCCGTTCCCGGTCTCGCTGCTCGTCGCCCTCGCGGTGCTCGCGGCGTGGATCTGGGTCTTCGGCCGCACCGTCTACGGCCGCTGGCTGTACGCGGTCGGCGGCAACGCGTCCGCCGCGCGCGCCTCGCTGATCCCGGTCCGCGCGGTGCAGTGGTCGACGTACGTCATCGCCGGCGCCTCCGCCGGCCTCGGCGCGATCCTCACGATGGGGCGCGTCAGCTCGGCCCAGCCGCTGGCCGGCATGGGCCTCGAGTTCACCGTCATCACCGCGGTGATCATCGGCGGCACGAAGCTCGCCGGCGGGGAGGGCTCGGTCGTCGGCACGGCGATCGGCTCGCTGCTGCTCGGCGTCGTGGCGACCGGCCTGTCGTTCATGGAGGTCTCGCAGCAGCTGATCTACGTGATCACCGGCCTGCTGATCCTCGTCGCGGTGCTGTCCAGCCAGCGCCAGGAGCTCGTCGACTGGGTCAGGCGCACCGCGCGCCGGCTGCGGACCAAGCAGCCGCCCCCGGCCGCCGCGGTGGCCGACGGCGACGCCGACGGCCGCCACGAGCTGCGCCTGGAGGGCATCGGCAAGTCGTTCCCCGGCGTGCGCGCCCTCGACGGCATCAGCTTCACGATGCGCTCGGGCGAGGTCGTGGCGCTCATGGGCGAGAATGGCGCCGGCAAGTCGACGCTGGTGAAGGTCCTGGCCGGCGTGCACCCGCCCGACGACGGACGGCTCGTGCTCGACGGCCGCCCGGTCCGCTTCCGCGGCCCGGCCGACGCCCAGCACGCCGGCATCCGCGTCATCCACCAGCACTTCAGCCTCGTGCCCGACCTCACGGTCGCCGAGAACCTCTTCCTCGGCGAGGAGCCGACCTGGGGGCCGCTGCCGTTCGTGCGCCGGCGCGCGATGACGGCCCGCGCCCGCGCGATCATCGACGAGCTCGGCCTCGACGTGCGCCCCGGCGACCTCGTCGAGCAGCTCACCGTCGGGCGGCGCCAGATGGTCGAGGTCGCCAAGGCGATGCTCTCCGAGGCGTGGCTCGTCGTCATGGACGAGCCGACCTCCGCGCTCTCCAACCGCGAGCGCGACCGACTCTACGAGCTCGTCGACCGCCTGCTCGAGCGGGGCGTCGGCGTCCTCTACATCTCGCACAAGATGGAGGAGATCTTCCAGCTCGCGCAGCGGGTCGTCGTGCTGCGCGACGGGCGCTTCGTCGGCGAGCGGCCGATCGGGGAGGTCGACGAGCGCAGCCTCATCACGATGATGGTCGGCCGCGACGTCGAGAACGTCTTCCCGCACGCCGACGTCGAGCCCGGCGAGGAGGTGCTGCGCGTCGAGTCGATCGCCGACGGCGGCCTGCTGCACGACGCGTCGCTGCACGTCCGCGCCGGCGAGGTCGTGGCCCTGGCCGGCCTCATGGGCTCCGGCCGCTCGGAGGTCATGCGCTGCGTCGCCGGCCTCGACCGCGCCACCGGCGGGCGCATCGTCGTCGGCGGGCGCGAGCTGCCCCCGGGCGACCAGCACGCCGCCAGCGAGGCCGGCGTCGCCTACGTGCCGGAGGACCGCCACCTCGAGGGCTTCGTCGGCGCGATGACGGTCCGCGACAACGTGGCGCTGCCGTGGCTGCGCGACCATGCGCGCCGCGGCCTGGTGCCGCGCCGCCGCGTCGCCCAGCTCGCCGACGAGACGATCGAGCGGCTCGGCGTGCGCCCCGCCGATCCGGGCCGCCAGGTCGGCACGCTGTCGGGCGGCAACCAGCAGAAGGTCGTGCTGGGCAAGTGGCTGGCGACCGAGCCGAAGCTGCTGCTGCTCGACGAGCCGACCCGCGGCGTCGACGTCGGGGCCAAGTCGGAGATCCACCACCTCATCGCCCAGCTCAAGCAGCGCGGCGTGGCGATCCTCATGGTCTCGTCCGAGCTCCCCGAGGTGCTCTCGGTCGCCGACCGGATCGTCGTGATGCACGAGGGCCGCGCCGTCGGGGAGCTCGCCCGCGGCGCCACCGAGAACGACGTCATGGAGCTCGCGTTCGGTCAGGCGCGCAGCGCCGTGACCTGACCAGGAGACATCGATGACCCAACTCGCACTCGTCGGCGCCGGCTTCATGGGCCAGTTCCACGCCCAGGCGATCGCCTCCAGCGACGTCGCCGAGCTCACCGCCGTGGTCGACCTCAACCCGGCCGCCCGCGAGGTGGCCGACCGCTACGGCGCGCGCTACCTCCCGTCGATCGACGAGGCGCTCGCCGCCGACGGCATCGACGGCTTCGTCGTCGCGCTGCCGGACCGCGCGCACGTCGAGCCCGCCTGCCGGCTGCTCGAGGCCGGCCGCAGCGTGCTGCTCGAGAAGCCGATGGCCGACACGCTCGAGGGCGCCAAGCGCATCGCGCAGGCCGCCAGCGACGGCGGCGCCCGCCTGCTCGTCGGGCACGTGCTGCGCTACGACCCGCGCTACGCGCACGCCGCCGAGACCGTCGCCGCCGGCGCGATCGGCGACGTCCTGCACGTCTCCAGCGGCCGGCTCGCGGGCCAGGGGCTGGGCGAGCGGATGAACGGCACCAGCTCGGTGCTCTTCTACCTCGGCGTCCACGACGCCGACCTCGTCCAGTGGCTGTCGGGTCAGAGCGTCACGCGCGTGTACTCGCGCGCGGTCTCGAAGGTGATGCCGTCGCGCGGGGTCGAGTCCGAGGACGCGATCCTCACCACCTGCGAGCTCGACGGCGGCGCGGTCGCGCAGCTGTACGCCGGCTGGACGCTGCGCGACGACACGCCGGCGCCGGTCAACGCCCGCACGATGGTCGTCGGCAGCGAGGGCGCGATCGAGATCGACGTCCGCGACCACGGCATGCGCATCCACGACCGCGACGGCTACCGCCAGCCCGACGCGCTGCACTGGCCCGAGGCCAACGGCCGCCTGCTCGGCGACCTCCTCGAGGAGGTCCGCCACTTCGCGGTCGCCATCGAGCGCGACGAGCCGTTCCTCATGAGCGTCGACGAGGCGCTGCGCGCGGTCGCCGTCAACGACGCGATCCTGCGGTCGGTCGCCTCCGGCCAGCCCGAAGAGGTGGAGGCGTGGGCGATCGCCTGAGCATCGAGGCGGCGCGCGCCGAGTTCGACCTCGGCGACCTGGCCTACCTCGACACCCCGAGCCAGGGCGTGCCGACGCGCGCGGGCGCCGAGGCGCTCGCGCGCGCGCTCGACGCCTGGCGCTCGGGGCGCGCCGACTACGAGGACTGGGAGGCCGACGCCGACGTGGCGCGGATCGCGGTCGCCGCGCTGCTCGGCGTGCCGCCCGGCGACGTCGCCCTCGTGCCGACCGTCGCGATCGCGGCGGCGCTGCTCGCGGTCAGCGAGCCCGGCGGCTGCGTCGTGGTGCCGGAGGCCGAGTACCGGTCCAACCTGTACCCGTGGCTGACCCGCCAGGACGTGCGCCTCGTCGAGGGCACGCCGCTGACCGACGCGATCCTCGAGGCGATCGACGAGCGCGTGAGCCTCGTCGCGGTCTCCTCGGTGCAGGCCGTCGACGGGCGCGCCGTCGACCTCGCGCGCATCGTCGAGGCCGCCCACGCGCACGGGGCGCGCGTCTTCGTCGACGCGACGCAGGGACTCGGCGCCGTCGGGCGCGACCTGGCCGCCAGCGGCGCCGACGCGATCGCGGCCGCCGGCTACAAGTTCCTGCTCGGGGGCCGCGGCAGCGGCTACCTCTACCTGCGCCCCGAGCTGCAGGCCCTCCAGCCGGTCGCCGCCGGCCCGCGCGCCTCGGCCGACGGCGGCGCGTACGGCCCGCCGTACCGGCTGCGCGACGACGCCGGCCGCTTCGACCAGTCGCTGGCGTGGCATGCGTGGCCGCCCGCGCGCGCCGGCGCGGAGCTGCTGGCCGCCGTCGGCGCGGACGCCCTCGAGCGCCACGCCACCGGCCTCGTGGCGCGCGTGCGCGAGGGGCTCGCCGAGCGCGGCCTCGCCGGCCGGCTCGCGCCGGAGGAGGGCCCCACCCCGATCGTGAGCGTGCGCTGCGACGACCCCGAGGGCGTCGTGGCCGCGCTGGCGGCCGACGGCGTGCGCGCCGCGGCCCGCGGCGGCGCGATCCGCGCCGGCTTCCACCTGTTCAACGACGACGAGCACGCCGACCGCCTCGTCGCCGGCCTCGCGGCGGCGATCGGCTGAGGAGCGACATGACCCAGACACAGGACATCCAGACGCGCGAGGTGATCAGCCCCGCGACCGGCGAGGTGCTCGGCCGGCTGCCGCTCGGCACCGCCGCGGACGTCGACGCCGCGGTCAGCGCCGCGGCGGGCGCCGCTCGCGAGCTGGCCGCGCTCGGCCCGTTCGAGCGCGCCGACCTCTGCGACGCCGTCGCCGACGCCGTCGAGGCGCGCGCCGACGAGATCGCCCGGCTGCTGGCGCTCGAGCACGGCAAGCCGCTGGAGGCCGAGGCGCGCGGCGAGGTCGCCGTCTTCTCGGTCGCCTTCCGCGAGGCCGCCCAGCAGGTGCGCTGGATGACCGGCGAGGTCGTGCCCGCGCACGACGAGACCAAGCGGGTGCTCGTCCAGCGCCGGCCGCTCGGCGTCTACGGCGTCATCTCGCCCTGGAACTTCCCGCTCGGCGTGCCGTCGCTCTACTACCTCGGCCCGGGTCTCGCGGCCGGGAACGCCGTCGTGTGGACGCCGGCGCCGTCGACGTCGCTCGTGGCGCTGGCGGTGGCCGACGCGATCGCCGACGCGGGCGTGCTGCCGGCCGGCGCGCTCACCGTCGTGACGGGCGAGGGCCCGGTCGTGGGCGACGCGCTCGCGCGCCATCCCGGCGTGCACGGCGTCGGCTTCACCGGCTCGACCGGGGTGGGGGAGGCCGTCGCGCGCGCCGCCGCCGGCAAGCCGGTGCTGCTGGAGCTCGGCGGCAACGGCCCGACGATCGTGCTCGAGGACGCCGACCTCGACCTCGCGGCCGCCGCGATCGCCGGGTCGAGCTTCGCCAACGCCGGCCAGGTGTGCACCGCCACCGGGCGCGTGCTGGCCCACGAGTCGGTGGCGGGCGAGCTCGCCGAGCGCCTCGCGCGCCACGCCGGGGAGATCGTCCTCGGCCTGCCGCTCGACGCCGCGACGACGATGGGGCCGGTCCATCAGGAGCCGCTCGCCGACCGGATCGTCGGCCAGCTCGACCAGGCGGTGGCCGCGGGCGCCCAGGTGGTGGCCGGAGGGCGCCGCCGCGAGGACCTGCCGACCCGCAACTACCTCGAGCCGACGGTCGTCGACCGCGTCCCGGCCGGCGCCTCGCTGCACGTCGACGAGACCTTCGGCCCCGTCGCGCCGATCGTCCGCTTCGGCTCGACCGACGAGCTGCGCGAGCTGGTCGACGCGAGCCCGTTCGGGCTCTTCAGCGCCCTGTTCTCCCGCGACGTCGCCCGGGCGATGCGCCTCGCCGAGCGGCTCCCGACCGGCACCGTGAACATCAACGCTCCGTCCAACTACTGGGAGCCGCACCTGCCGGCCGGCGGCGCCGCCGGCCGCGCCAGCGGCATCGGCCGTGCGGGCGGGCGATGGTCGATCGACGCGATGAGCGAGGTCCACACCATCACGGTGTCGCTGCCCGAGCGCGAGGACGGCTGGCGATGAACGCGCGCTCCCTCCTGCGCCTGCTGCAGTTCGCGCCCGTCCTGCTGCTGGTGGCGCTGCTGATCGTCCTCGGGCTCATCGACTCGCGCGTCGTCGACCCCGAGAACCTGCGCAACGTCGCCGTGCAGGCGACGCCGATCGCCCTGCTCGCGCTCGGCGCGTACGTCGTCCTGCTCTCCGGCGGCATCGACCTGTCGGCCGGCTTCGCCGTCGGCCTCTGTGCGGTCGTCATCGCGCAGCGCCTCGCCGCCGGCGACGGGCTCGTCGTCGCGCTGCTCTACGGGCTGGGGGTCGCCCTGGCGGTCGGCCTCGTCAACGGGCTGCTCGTCGGCGTCGCGAAGCTGCCGCCGTTCGTCGCGACGCTCGCCACGATGGCGATGGTCCAGGGCGTGACGCTCGAGGTCGCCACCAAGGGCGTGCTCATCGCCAGCGACCCCACGCTCGGCAAGCTCGGCGGCGACGAGGTCGCCGGGATCCCGGTCGCGGTCATCGCCACCGCGCTCGTCGGCGCGGCGATGTGGGGGATCATGCGGCGCACGCGCTTCGGGCTGCGCACGTACGCGCTCGGCTCCGACGCGGAGGCGTCGCGGCTGTCGGGCGTCAACTGGCGCAACCAGCAGATCCTCGTGTACCTCGCCGGCGCGCTGCTCGTGCTGCTGTGCGCGGTGCTGATCGTCAGCCGCACGCCGGTCGTGACGCCGAACGTCGGCGGCACGTCGCTGCTGCTCGACGGCATCGCCGCGGCCGTCATCGGCGGCACGTCGATCTTCGGCGGGCGCGGCACCGTCGGCGGCGTGCTCGTCGGCGCGCTGATCATCGCGCTGGTCACCAACGCGCTGCGCGTGTTCGGCGTCGACCCGTCGAGCATCGACCTCTACAAGGGCACGATCATCGTGCTCGCGCTCGTCGCCGACGCCGGGATCCGGCTCGCGCGCACCCGGGCGACGACGTCGGTGGCCACGTGAGCGCGGCGCCCACGTTCGATCCGCGGCCGCGCCGAGCGGCGTGGGCGACGAGCCCGCAGGCGGCCGAGCCGCCGGGGGCGATCGTCCTGCCGACCGGCGCGGTCGAGCAGCACGGCCCGCACCTGCCGCTCGGCGTCGACGCCTGGCTCGCGCACGCCGTCGCGCTCGGCGCCGCCGCCCGCGACGGCCGCGCGACGGTCGCCGAGCCGCTCGCCTACGGCTGCTCGTCGCATCACCTCGCCTTCCCGGGGACCGTGTCGCTGTCGCCGTCGACGTTCATCGCCGTGGTCGCCGACGTGTGTGCGTCGCTGGCGCGCGACGGCGCGCCGGTGCTGATCCTCAACGGGCACGGCGGCAACCGCGCCGCGCTCGACGTCGCGCTGGCGGAGCTGGGCGAGCGGGGCGTCCGCGTCGCCGCCGTCTCCTACTTCGACCTGATCCGCGAGGACCTGCCCGAGCTCGCCGACGACGACGTCGGCCACGCGTGCGCGCTGGAGACGTCGCTGATGCTGCACCTCTGGCCGGAGTCGGTGCGCTCGGACGCGATCCCCGAGGAGCCGACGGCGCCGTCCTGGCCCGATCCGCACCTCTGGGCGCCGCGCCGCGTGTCGGTCTGGCGGCCGTTCGACGAGATCGATGCGCGGGGCGTCATCGGCGCCCCCGCCAAGGCGACCGCGGAGCTGGGCGCGCGCGCCTTCGACGCCGCGGTCGAACGCTGCGCCGCGGCGATCGCCGCGCTGTCCCCGACCACGTGAGCCACGCATGACCGAGACCCTCCACAGCTTCGTCGCCGGCAGGTGGACGAGCGCCACCGACGCCTACGAGATCCGCAGCCCGGCGACCGGCGCGCTGCTCGCGCTCGCGCAGCGCGCCACGTCCGCCGACGTGGACCGCGCGGCCAACGCCGCCGCCGACGCCGCCCGCGCCCGCCGCCACACGCCGCTGGCCGACCGGGTGGCATGGTGCGTCGCGGTCGCCGAGCGCATCGAGGCCCGGACGGCCGACCTGGCGCGCGAGCTGGCCGAGGAGCACGGCAAGACGCTCGCCGAGGCGACCGCCGAGGTGCAGGCCGGCGCGCGCGGCTTCCGGCTCGCCGCCGCCGAGGCCGAGCGGCTCGACGGCTCGATCCCGCCGGTCGCCGACCCGCACAAGCGCGTGAGCGTCATCCGCCAGCCGCTGGGCGCGTGGGCGATCGTCACGCCGTGGAACTTCCCGTTCAACATCCCGATCGAGTACCTCGGCCCGGCGGTCGCGACCGCGTCGGCGTTCGTGTGGAAGCCGGCGCCGACGACCTCGCGGATCGCGGTGCGCCTCTGCGCGCTCATGCTCGAGGCCGGGGTGCCCGAGGACCTCGTCAACCTCGTCCTCACCGACGAGGTCGACGTCGCCGCCGGCCTGGTCACGCATCCCGCGATCGCCGCGGTCGGCCTCACCGGGGGCTCGGCGACCGGCCGCGCGGTCGCGCAGGCGGCCTGGGACAAGCACCTGCTGCTCGAGCTCGGCGGCAACGGGCCGGTGATCGTGCTCGACGACGCCGACCTGGAGCGCGCGATCCCGGCCGTGGCCGCGTCGGCGTTCGCCAACGCCGGCCAGGTGTGCAGCGCCGCGGGGCGCGTGCTGGCCGCCGAGGGCATCGCCGGCGAGCTGGTGGCCGGGCTGGCCGAGGCGGCCGCCGGGATCGTCGTCGGGCCGCCGGAGGACCAGCGGGCGACGATGGGGCCGGTGCACGTCGAGGCGGTCGCCGCGACGATGGACCGCCACGTCGCCGACGCGGCCGGCTCCGGCGCGGACGTCGTGACCGGCGGCGCGCGGCTCGAGGGTCGCCCGACCTCGCTGTACTACGCGCCGACGGTGCTCGACCGGGTCGCGCCCGGCGCCCTGCTCGACCGCGAGGAGACGTTCGGCCCGCTCGCGGCCGTCGTGCGCCACCGCGACGACGAGGCGCTGCTCGCAGCCGCCAACAGCTCGTCGACCGGGCTCGTGGCGGCCGTGTTCACCTCCTCGCTGCGGCGGGCGCACTGGTTCGCCGAGCGGCTGGAGTCCGGGTCGGTGGTCGTCAACGACACCAGCAACTACTGGGAGCTGCACCTGCCGTTCGGCGGCTGGGCCGGCAAGGAGTCGGGCCGCGGCCGGCTCGGCGGGCGCCACACGCTCGAGCAGTTCACGCAGCTCAAGACGATCAGCTTCGACGTCCGATGAGCGATCTGCTGCTGACCATGGGGGAGACGCTCGCGCTCCTCACCGCGGTCGAGACCGGTCCGCTGCGCCACGCCCACGACCTGCGCGTCGGGGTCGGCGGCGCGGAGTCGAACGTGGCGATCGGCGTCCGGCGCCTCGGCGGCCGGGCGGCCTGGATCGGGCGCGTCGGCGACGACGAGCTCGGCGAGCTGGTCCTGCGCACGCTGCGCGCCGAGGGCGTCGACGTCAGCGGCGCGCGGGTCGACGCGCGGGCGGCCACGAGCCTCATGCTCAAGGAGCAGCGCACCGCCACGACGGCGCGCGTGACGTACTACCGCGACGGCGGCCCGGGCTCGCGCCTGTCGCCCGCCGACGTCGACCCCGAGCGCGTGGCGGAGGCGGGGGTGCTGCACGTCACCGGCATCACGCTGGCACTGTCCGACAGCGCGCGGGCGGCGGTGCACGCGGCGGCGCGCAGCGCCCGCGAGGCCGGCGTGACGGTCAGCCTCGACGTCAACTACCGGTCCTCGCTGTGGGGCGCGGGTGCGGCGCGCGCGGCGCTCGACGAGCTGCTGCCGTTCGTGGACGTCTGCTTCGTCGGCCACGGCGAGGCGGTCGCGCTCGGCTACGACGGCGAGCCGGAGGAGGTCGCCGGCGAGCTGAGCGGCGCCGGCCCCGACACGGTGGTCGTCAAGCGCGGCAGCCGCGGCGCGATCGCGCTCGCCGACGGATCGCTGTGCGAGGTGGCGCCGTTCCGCGTGCCCGCGATCGACCCGGTCGGCGCGGGCGACGCCTTCGCGGCCGGCTACCTGGCCGACCTGCTGGCGGGCCGGCCGCTCGACGAGCGCCTGCGCACGGCGGCGGCCTGCGGAGCCTACGCCGTCACCGCCCGCGGCGACTGGGAGGCGCTGCCGAGCCGCGCCGACCTCGAGCTGCTCGAGCACCCCGACGGGAAGGTGATGCGATGACGCAGGAGGAGATCGTCACGGAGCTCGGCCGCCGCGGCGTGGTCGCGGTCGTGCGCGGCAGCTCGCCCCAGGGCGCGGTGGCCGCGGGACGGGCGCTGGCCGAGGGCGGGGTGACGGCGATCGAGGTGACGTTCACGGTGCCGCGCGCGGCGGAGGCGATCCGCGAGCTGGCGGCCGACGAGCGCCTGCTCGTCGGGGCCGGGACGGTGCTGACCCGCCGCCAGGCGCACGAGGCGGTGGCCGCGGGCGCGCGCTACCTGCTCGCGCCGAACCTGGCGGCCGACGTGACGGAGGCGGCGCGCGAGCTCGACACCGTGCTTCTGCCCGGCGTGATGACGCCGACCGAGGTGGCCGCCGCGATGCGCGAGCACCGGGTCGTCAAGCTGTTTCCCGCCGACCTCGGCGGCCCCGGCTACCTGAAGGCGCTGCGCGGGCCGTTCCCCGACCTGCGCGCGATCCCGACCGGCGGCGTGACGGCCGACAACATCGCCGCGTGGCTGGGCGCCGGGGCGCTCGCGGTCGGCGCGGGCGGCGACCTCTGCCCGCCGGCGTCGGTCGACGCGCTCGACGCCGCCGACCTGCGCCGCCGGGCCGAGCGCTACGCCGAGGCGCTGCGAGCGGCGCGCGCGGCATGACCGTCTACCTGGCCTGCCACCGCTGCGACTGGCAGGGCGCGCTCGCGCTGCGCCAGGCGTGCCCCGCCTGCGAGGCGACGCTGCGCGTCGTCCACGACGGCGCGCCGCCGACGTGGGCGGCGGGCGAGCGCGGCGTCTGGCGCTATCGCGCCCGGCTCCCGATCGCCGAGGGCGTCGCGCCGGTGACGCTCGGCGAGGGCGGCACGCCGCTGCTCGAGCTCGGCGCGATCGACGGCGTGCGCGCGCTCGCCAAGGTCGAGGCCGTCAACCCGACGCTCTCGTTCAAGGACCGCCCGGTGTCCGTGGCGGCCACGGCCGCCCGCGAGCTCGGCGCGGCGGGCCTGCTGTGCGCGTCGACCGGCAACACGGCGGTGGCGGTCGCCGCATACGCGGCGCGCGCCGGGCTGCCCGCCGTCTGCGTCGTCCCGGACGGCACGCCGCCGGCGAAGCTCGCGCTGGCCGTGGCCGCCGGTGCCGCGGTGCTCCCCGTTCGCGGCAGCTACAGCGACGCCCACGCGCTCGCCGGCACGCTCGCCGCCGAGAGCGGGTGGGCGAACCTCAGCTCCACGTACCTGAACCCGTTCATGCTCGAGGGCGACAAGACCGTCGCGTTCGAGCTG
>DASTRJ010000077.1:0-19275 GCA_035761245.1 Capillimicrobium sp.
CCTCGACGGCGTTGGCCCGCGCCTTCATGTCCTCGGTCTTGTCGAGCGCCCGCTGCATCGCGAGGCCGACGTCGGCCATCTCCTCGCCGACGCCCGTCGCGGCCTCGGAGATCTGCACCCGCGCCTCGGCCGCCGAGTACTTCGCCTTGACGACCTCCTTCTTGGTGCGGAAGGACTCGATCTTCGTGCGCAGCTTCTGCTCGGACTCGATCAGGCGCTGCTGCTCGGCCTCGAGCTCCTTGACCTGCTGGTCGAGGCTCTGCAGCTCGGTCTGGGCGAGCGTCTTGCGCTCGAGCGCCATCCGCGCGAGGTCCTCCCGGCCGGCCGACAGCGCCTGGCGCGCCTGGGTGTCGAGCTTGACGACCTGCTGCTCGAGCTTGTCGGCCTGCATCTGCAGGCGCTTCTTGGAGGTGACGACCTCCGCGATGCCCTTCTTGACGTTCTGCAGGAGCTCGAGCTGCTTCTGGTAGCTGTAGTCGAGCGTCTCGCCAGGGTCCTCCGCCTTGTCGAGCATCTTCGAGATCTTCGCCTTGATGATGGTCGTGAAGCGGCCACTGGTGCCGGCCATCACTCGCCTCCTGTCGCGCGTCGGGTGCCTGAGGGGTGAGCCTACCCGGCGGCGGCACGGCCATCCGCCGCGCCGGTCCGCCGAGCGTCGAGTTCGTTCCCCAGGGGGAACCAAGGCGACGCACGTGCGCGCGCGGCACGGCACCACACCGCGGGGCCCGGTGAGCGCGGCCCCGCGACGCGGTGGGCGGAACCGCCTAGAAGCCCTCGGGGTGGCGGGCCTTGAAGCCCGCGGTGTCGCGCAGCGTCGGGCGCCAGCGCGGGCCCTTCAGCCCGGACGGGTCGCCGGCGGCGCTGGTGTCGAGCCGCATCCCGGCGATGACGACGAACGCGTGGCCCGGGTTCGTGTAGACCGTGATCCACTCGCCCTCGCCGCTCTCGCCCCAGCTCATGAACGAGCCGGAGTCGAGCGGGGACTCGAGCAGATCGCCGGCGAGCAGCGCGTACGAGACGGTGCCCGAGCAGTCGTAGCCGGTGTCCTCGACGCGCGCGTGGCCGCCGCCCCACTTGTACGGCAGCCCGACGATCTCGTTGGCGGCCCAGATGGCCTTCTTGACGGCCTTCGGGGCGCTCGCGGGCGGATAGGCCTTGCCGTCGATGATCCGCCCGGTCGGCATGACCGGCGTCTGGTCCGGGTCGACCCCGTACGCGGCGCCGCCGGCGTCGAGGGCGGCGGCTCGAGCGGCGTCCCGGTTCGTCGCGGCGCCGGCCGGAGCCGCCACCAGCGCGAGGGCCACAGCAGAGCAGATCGTCGTCGTCAGGGCGCGTGCCCGCACAGCCACCTCTTTCGTGGGCCTCCGGGGTTAGCTGACGGGCTAGCGCGGAAAGAGCCAGCGCTTCCCGCGCTTCAAGCGCGGGATTCGCCCCAAACAACATGTGGGTCCCCCGGTCCCTCGCCTCTGTGCGAGGGATTCGGCGTTTGATCGCGGGAACCTAGCAAAGCGCAAGGATTCGTGCACCGCGATTATGGGTACCGCCCGAACCCGCGGGTCCGGGAGGGCCGTTCACTAGCGTTGTCGGCCGCCATGGGCCCCGCCTTGAGAGCCACCGCCGCCGCCGTCGCCGTCGCGCTCCTGCTCACCGCCTGCGGCAAGGACGGCCCGTCGTCGAGCGCCCCGGCGGATCCGGGCGGTGGCGGCGTCGTCCTCGGCGTCGGCGGCGACCAGCCCGAGGCCGCCCAGGAGCTCGGCTTCCCCGGCTTCGCCACGAAGAACACGACGCGCGTGGCGGGCGCCGACCCCGTCGCCGACGCGGCCGGCGTCGCCCAGGCCGTCTTCCCGGGCGGCGTCCCCGCCGCCCGGCCGCCCGCGGTCGTGCTCGCCGACGAGGGCGACTGGCAGGCCGCGGTCGCCGGCGCCGTGCTCATGGCGCGTCCCGTGCGCGCCCCGATGCTGCTCGCGCGCGACGGCGACCTCCCGGAGGCGACGGCCGCCGCGCTGCGCCGGCTCGACCCGACCGGCTCGGGCGTGCTCGGGCGCGCCCAGGTCATCCGGATCGGCGACGAGGTCCCGCAGCCCGACGGCCTGCAGGCCACGACGGTCGCCGGCGGCGACCCGTTCGAGCTGGCCGCCGCGATCGACCGCATCGCCACCACCGCCGCGGGCGAGCCGAGCGACCAGGTCGTCGTCGCCGGCGCGCACGAGCCCGCGTACGCGATGCCGGCCGCGGCCTGGGCGGCGAAGTCGGGCGACCCCGTCCTGTTCGTCGAGCGCGATGCCGTCCCCGAGGCCACCGCCGCCGCGCTGCGCCGCCACGAGCAGCCGCAGATCCTGGTCCTCGGCGGCCCGGGGCAGGTGTCCGACGCGGTCGTCGAGCAGCTCGGCGAGCTGGGCGCCGTGACGCGCATCGGCGGCGCGACCCCGCAGCACGTCGCCGTGAGCTTCGCCCGCTTCGCCGGCGGCGCCGGCGGCTGGGGCGTGGTCGACCCGGGGCACGGCCTCGTCTTCGCCAACCCGGGGCAGCCGGCCGCCGCGGGCGCCGCCGCGCCGCTGTCGTCCAGCGGCTCGTACGGCCCGCTGCTGCTCACCGGCGACGACGGCTCGCTGCCCAACGTCGTCGTCCAGTACCTGCTCGACATCCAGCCCGGCTACCAGTCCGACCCGGTGCGCGGGGTCTACAATCACGGCTGGCTGATCGGGGACGAGCAGGCCATCACGCTGGCCACCCAGTCCCGGATCGACGCCCTCCTCGAGATCTCCCCCGTCAACGACGAGGCACCGTGAGCGAATACGAGCACCCCGACCGCGCCAACCCCGACCACGAGGTCACGGTCGAGGACGTGCGCCAGCTCATGGGCGCCTCGACGCCGCACTTCGCGCTCCAGCTGCGCAACCGCATCGCGAAGCTGATCGCGAGCCTCCCCGCCGACCACCCGGCGCGGATCGAGGGCGAGCGCGAGATCCAGCGCCTCACCCGCCTCGGCTTCTCCGGCGAGACGCGCGGCACGCCCGCCCAGGACGGCCAGCTCCCGCTGAAGTCCAACGCCGGCGACGCGGTCGTCCGCTAGCCGCAGCGCCGCGGCGCGGCCCCGGCCGCGACGCGCGTCGCCCCCGAACCCGGCCGGACCCTCCCGCGCCACGCCGCGCGGAGCACCACGCGCCCAGCGCGACCCCTCGCCGGCACACGCGGCCGCACCGATCTCGACGAAGACAGGCGGCAGCCGCCCCTCAGCCGCCGCGGCCGGGACGTGTGGCGCTTTCCGCCCACCCAGCGAGCGCAAAGCGCCACACCCCCTCCCGGCCCGCCGCGCCTGTCGAGTCGACGACGAATATGGCGCACAACACGACAATCGCCCTGGCGCGCGGCTGCGAGCGAGCGCCACGCGGCCGCAGCCCCCGCCCCCTTCGCGCCGCCCGTCCCGGCTCCGCCCGGACCCGCCGGTAGCCTCGGCGCGATGCGCATCGGCATCTTCCTCGCCTACTGGCCCTGGTTCTCCCCCGAGGAGCAGCTCGAGCTGGCCGTCCTCGCCGATCGCTCCGGGCTCGACTCCGTGTGGGTCTCCGAGGCGTGGGGCCAGGACGCCGTCTCGGTGCTCGGCTACCTCGCCGCGCGCACCGAGCGGGTCGCGCTCGGCTCGGGCGTCATGCAGATCCCGGCGCGCAAGCCGACCGCCACGGCGATGGCCGCCGCCACGCTCGACGTGCTCAGCGGCGGGCGCTTCCGCCTCGGGCTCGGCCTCAGCGGCCCGCAGGTCTCCGAGGGCTGGTACGGCGTGCCGTTCGGGCGCGGGCTGACGCGCACGCGCGAGTACGTCGACGTCGTGCGGCGGGCGCTGGCGCGCGAGCCGGTCCAGGTGCCGCTCGAGGACGGCCAGGCCACCGGCCTCGGCAAGCCGCTGAAGCTGCTCGCCCGCCCCGTGCAGGACCGCATCCCGATCTACCTCGGCGCGACCGGCCCGAAGGCGATCGAGCAGTGCGCCGCGATCGCCGACGGCTGGATGCCGTTCGCCATCGACCCGTCGGTGATCGCCGAGATCGACCCGCCGGCGGACCGGCCGTTCGACGTCTGCGCGGCGCTGCCGGTCGCGGTGGCGGCCGACGTCGAGGCCGCCCGCGACGCGGTCCGCCCCTGGCTGGCCTTCTACTTCGGGGCGATGGGCGCGCCGGAGAAGAACTTCTACGTCGAGCTCGCCGAGCGCCACGGCCACGGGGCGTCGGCGCGCGAGGCGCAGCGGCGCTACCTGGAGGGCGACCGCGGCGCCGCCGCGGCGGCGCTCACCGACGAGCTGATCGACGCGGCGGCGATCGCCACGACGCCCGGCGCCCTCGCGGGCCGCGTGGCGGTCTACGAGCAGGCGGGCGCGACGAGCCTGGTCGCGGTGCCGTGCGGCGACCGGGTCGCGACCGTGGAGGCGCTCGCGCGTGTCGCAACGGCCTGAGGGGATCCCCGGCAGCTCGCTGAAGGGCCCGTTCCCCGTCGGCGCCTACGCCGACAAGCTGCGCGCGTACCTGCGCGAGCGCGCGCGAGTGCAGCTCTTCGGCGAGGTGTTCAACCTCCGGATCCACAAGGTGTCGGTGTTCTTCGAGCTGCGCGACGGCGACGGCGCGCTGCCGTGCCGGATGTGGCGCGACGACTTCGACCGGCTCGGCGTCACGCTGGAGGACGGCGCGAGCGTCGTGGTCGCCGGCGGCCCCGACTTCTACCCGGGCTCGCGCACGTCGTCGCCCCACTTCTCGTTCGCGGTGACGGGCCTGCGGCTCGCGGGCGAGGGCGACCTGCTCGCCCAGCTCGACCTCCTGCGCAAGAAGCTCGACGCCGAAGGGCTGTTCGCGCCGCAGAAGGCGCTGCCTCGCCCGGCGCTGCCGCGGACGATCGGCGTGGTCACCGGCGAGGGCGGCAAGGCGCGCGACGACGTGCTCGCGGGCCTGCGCCGGCGCGGCTGGGCGGGCCGGCTCGTGTGGGCGTTCGCCCCGGTCCAGGACCGCCGCGCCGCGCCCGCCATCACGCGCGCGCTGCAGGACCTCGCCGCGTGCGGGGAGGTCGACGTGATCGTCGTGGCGCGCGGCGGCGGCTCGCTGGCGGACCTGCTCTGCTTCTGCGACGAGACCCTGTGCCGCACGGTGGCGCTGCTTCCGGTGCCGGTCATCGCCTCGGTCGGGCATCACACCGACCGCACGATCCTCGACGACGTCGCCGCCGTGAGCTGCTCGACGCCCACGCACGCCGCGGAGACCGCCGTGCCGTTCCACTGCGCGCAGGCGCGCGAGGCACTGGCCCGCTTCGCCCGGCGGCTCGACCAGCACGGCCGCCGCGCCGTGCTGGATCGCGCCCGGGTGCTGGCCCGGCTCTCGCGCGCGCCCGCCCAGCACGTCGCCCGGCACCGGAGCGCGCTGCACCAATCGCTGCGCGAGCTGCGCGCGGCCGGCCGCCGCGGCGTCGCGTCGCGCGAGGCGCTGGCGGCCACGCACGCGGTGGTGCTCGCCCGCAAGGGCGCGGCCGCGAGCGCGGAGGCGCGGCGGGCCGCGACGCTCGAGCGCCTCAGGCTGGCGCTCGACGCCCACGACCCGGAGCGGACGCTCGAGCGCGGCTTCGCGCTCGTCGAGAGCCGCGACGGCGGGGTGGTCACGAGCGCGGCGGCGGCGCGCGAGGCGGGCGCGGTGCGCCTGCGCTTCAGCGACGCCGCCGTGGATGCGACCATCTCGCAGGAGGCACGTCACGCATGAGCGACCAGCAGGCGATCCACACCTACGAGACGGCCACGGCGCGCATCGAGGAGATCATCCGGCGCCTGGACTCCGGCGAGGCCGGCCTGCGCGAGACGCTCGACCTCCTGCGCGAGGGGCGCGGGCTCGTCGAGTACTGCGCCGCGGAGCTCGAGGCGGTCGGCCAGGGCCTGGACGAGCTGCGCCTCGACGAGCTCGTCGCGCGGCTCGAGGCGGGCGGCCGGTGACGACGCCGTCGACGTGGGAGCGGGTCGCCGACCTGCCGCTGCGCGTCGACGGCTACGACCTCGAGGGCCACGCGTTCGCGGTCTCGCCCGAGTTCGTCCGGCGCACCACCGACATCCGCCTGCACGGGGACGGCGAGCTCGGCATCGGCGAGGACGTCGTCTACGACGCCGAGGAGCACGAGCGCGCGCAGGCGGCGGGCCCCGTCCACGACCTCGCCGGCGACTGGACGCTCGCGACGTTCTGCGATCGCGTCGAGTCGCTCGAGCTCTTCGACGGCCGCGAGCCGGTCTACCAGGCCTCGTGGGAGTACCGCGTCTGGGCCTACGAGTCCGCCGCGCTCGACCTCGCGCTCCGCCAGGCGGGCACGTCGCTGCACGAGGCGCTCGGCCGGGAGCTGCACCCGGTCACCTTCGTCAACTCGCTGCGCCTCGGCGAGCCGCCGAGCTTCGAGATCCTCGCCGACCGGCTCGCCCGCTACCCCACCGTCCGCTTCAAGCTCGACGCCACCTCGTCGTGGGACGACGCGCTCTGCGAGCGCCTCGCCGCCACCGGCGCGATCGACTCGATCGACCTCAAGGGCCAGTACAAGGGCACCGTCGTCGACCAGCCGCCGGACCCGGACCTCTACCGGCGCGTCGTCGAGCGCTTCCCCGGCGCGTGGATCGAGGACCCGGCGCTGACGCCGGAGACCGAGCCGATCCTGCTGCCGCACCGCGACCGCATCACCTGGGACGCGCCGATCCACGGCGTCGAGGACGTGGAGGCGCTCCCGTTCCCGCCGCGCATGGTGAACATCAAGCCGTCGCGATCCGGCCCCCTGCGGCGGCTCTTCGCGCTCTACGACCACTGCGCCGAGCGCGGCATCACCGCCTACGGCGGCGGGCAGACCGAGCTGTCGGTCGGCCGCGGGCACATCCAGCTGCTGGCGTCGATGTTCCACCCGCACGCGCCCAACGACGTCGCGCCGTCGCCCTTCAACGAGCGCGTGGTGCCCGACGGGCTGCCGGCCAGCCCGATGACGTGCGTGCCCGACCGCACGGGGTTCCGCCTCGCCGAGGCCCGCTAGCCTCGCCGGCCGTGACGACCCCGAGCACCCGTGACGGCTGGCCGTTCTCGCACGTCGACCGCGTCCGCTTCGGCGACCTGGACGCGATGCGCCACCTCAACAACGCCGCCTTCCTCACCTTCTTCGAGTCGGCCCGCGTCGCCTACATCGCCTCGATCGTGCCGGACCACCAGCCCGACGAGCCCGACGACTTCGGCCTGATCTTCGCCGAGTGCCACATCAACTACCGCTCCCCCGCCTTCTACGACGAGGAGATCCGGACGTGGATCCGCCCGGGCGACGTGGCCCGCTCGGCGTTCCGGACCTACTTCGAGATGCGCAGCGGGCGCGACGATCGCCTGCTCGCCGAGGGCTACGGCGTCCTCGTCGGCTACGACTACGCGGCCGGGCGCTCGGTCCCGCTGCCGGATCGCCTCCGCGAGGCGCTCGGCGCGGGCACCGCGGCTAGTAGTTCCCGCTGATCCAGTCCCACGCCCGGCGCAGCCGCGCCTCGAGCCGGCTCGCCTCGGCGTCCTCGGGCTCGGCGCGCAGCGCGGCGGGGTTCTCCGAGGGCTCGTGCAGCCGGTCGCGCCCGACGCGCAGCACGACACCGCGCTCGTGCAGCTCGCCGACCTGGTCCGCGTCGGCGAAGCGATGCCCGCCGAGCAGCTCCCGCGTGTCGACGATGAGCCCGTCGAACACATCGACGCGCTCGTCGGCGAGCACGTGGTCGACCGTGCCGATCCGCTCGCCGGCCGCGTCGTAGACGTCGACCCCGCGCTCGAGCGCGAGGTAGGAGGTGGGCGGTCCGAGGTCGTCCATGCGGCCGAGCATACGCGCCGCCGCCCTCAAAGCGACGCCGTTGCGTCCGACTATCCGAGACAGTGGCTGCTCACGCGTCCCTCGTCTCGCGCCTGTTCGCGCACCTGCCCCACGGCAACACGCTCCCGCCGGCGGTCTGGGAGCGCCGCCACCGCCTCATGGTGCGCGTGATGTGGGCGCACGTCGCCGGGCTGGCGATCTTCGGCCTGGCGCGCGGCTTCGCGCCCGTGACGGTCGCCGTCGGCGTGGCGCCGATCGCGCTCTGCGCCGTGATCGCCAAGGTGCCGACGCTCGGGCACGCCGCCCGCTCGACGGCCTCGACCATCGGCCTGCTCACCGCCTCGTCGGTGCTGACGTGGTTCTGGGGCGGCGTCGTCGAGGCGCACTTCCACTTCTTCGTGATCGTCGCGCTGCTGGCGACCTACGAAGAGTGGCTGCCGTTCGTGCTCGCGTTCGCCTACGTCGGGCTGCATCACGGCGTCGTCGGCACCGTGGCCCCGGAGATGGTCTTCGCCCATGACGACCCGTGGCTGTGGGCGGCGATCCACGCGCTGTTCATCGGCGGCCTCGGGCTCGTGTGCCTGATGACGTGGCGCCTGGCCGAGGACGAGCGCGGCGGGTTCCGCGCGGCGTTCCTGCACGCTCCGACGGGCGCGCTGACGGTCGACGGCGACGGCCGCATCGTGGCCGTCAACGACACGCTCTGCGAGCGGACCGGCTACACCGCCGAGGAGCTCGCCGGCCGTCCGCTGACCGACCTGCTCATCCCCGAGGACCGCGAGCGGGGCGCGTGGCCGCGGGAGACCGAGCGGCCGATCGAGCGCCAGTTCCAGCGCCGCGACGGCTCGGTCGGCTGGGCGCTCTGGCAGCACTCGCGCCTCGACGCCGACCGCTGGGTCAGCCACTGCCTCGACATCACCAAGCGCAAGCAGGCCGAGGCGGAGCTGACGTGGCAGGCCCATCACGACCCGCTGACGGGACTGCCCAACCGGACCCTGTTCGTCGAGCACCTGCGCGGGACGCTCGACCGCCGGCGCGCCGACCCCGATGCCGAGGGCCACGTCGCCGTGCTGTTCGTCGACCTCGACGACTTCAAGGTGGTCAACGACTCGCTCGGCCACCACGCCGGCGACCGGCTGCTCGAGGCGGTCGCCGAGCGGCTGCGCCGGGTGCTGCGCCCCGAGGACGTGATCGCGCGCTTCGGCGGCGACGAGTTCACCGTCCTGCTCGCCAACGTCGCCGACGAGCGCGCGGCGGTCCGCGTGGCCGACCGGCTCGCCGCGGCGCTGCGGTCCCCGATCCTGCTCGACGGCGAGCCGCGCTACGTCACCGCGTCGGTCGGGCTCTCGCTCGCCGAGGAGGACGACCCCCACGCCCTGCTGCGCGACGCCGACGCGGCGATGTACCGCGCCAAGGAGCTCGGTAAGGCGCGCTGCGAGATCTTCGACGCGTCGATGCGGCGCGCGGCGCTCGAGCGGCTGGAGCTGGAGAGCGCGCTGCGCCACGCGACCGCTCGCGGGGAGCTGACGCTGCTCTACCAGCCGCAGGTCTCGCTCGGCGACGAGCGGGTCGTGGGCGCGGAGGCGCTGCTGCGCTGGGACCACCCGGTCCACGGCCGGATCGGCCCCGATCGCTTCATCCCGCTCGCCGAGCAGACGGGCCTGATCGTCGAGATGGGCGCGTGGGTGGTCCGCGAGGCGTGCGCGCGCGCCGCCACGTGGCCCGACGACCTGACGATCTCCGTCAACGTGTCGGCGCGCCAGCTGGGCGCCCCCGGGCTCGCCGACACGGTGCGCTCGGCGCTCGACGGGAGCGGGCTGGCCCCCGAGCGCCTCTGCCTCGAGATCACCGAGACGGCCCTGCTCGCCGACGTCGACGGCGTCACCGAGACGCTGACGGCGCTCAAGGAGCTCGGCGTCCGGCTCGCGATCGACGACTTCGGCGTGGGCCACGCCTCGCTGTCGCACCTGCGCCAGCTGCTGCCGGTCGACACGCTGAAGATCGACAAGTCGTTCGTCGACGGCATCGTGGAGGACGCCGAGGACTCGGCGATCGTCGAGGGCGTCGTCCGCCTGGCGCACTCGCTCGGGCTCGAGGTCGTGGCGGAGGGCGTCGAGACCGCCGCGCAGGCGGAGCGGCTGCAGACGATGGCGTGCCAGTCGGCGCAGGGCTTCCTCTTCGCGCGGCCGCTCGCGCCCGACGCGCTCGGCGAGCTGCTGGCCGCCGGCCGGCCGTAGCTGCGGGCCCCTCGCCGTTTCTCTAGGCTCCCGAGCCGACTCGCCAGTCAACGAACCTTGGAGACGAGTGTGGAGGAACGGGTTGGAGTCGCCGGGTCCGGCGCGATCGCCTGCGGCCTGGCCGCGACGGCGTCGACGGTCGGCGACGTGGTGCTGTGGGCACGGTCGGACGGCTCGGCCGAGCGCGCCCGCGGCACGCTGGAGAAGGTCTGCGGGAAGCTCGACGGGGCCGATGCGTCGCGGGTGACGGTCACGACCGATCTCGGCGCGCTCGCGGGCGCCACGATCATCGTCGAGGCGATCGCCGAGGATCTCGACGTCAAGTCGTCGCTGCTGAGCGACCTCGCCTCGCGCGTCAACGGCACGGCGCTGCTGGCGAGCACCACCTCGTCGCTGTCGATCGAGGCGCTCGGGAAGGCGTCCGGCCTGCCGGAGCGCTTCGTCGGGCTGCACGTCTTCAACCCGGTGCCGCGGATGAAGCTCGTCGAGCTCGTCTTCCCGCAGGCGGCCACCGAGGAGACGCGGCAGCGCGCCCGCGACCTCTGCGCGGCGCTCGGCAAGGAGGCGGTGGAGATCCCCGACGTGCCGGGGTTCGTGGTCAACCGCCTGCTGTTCCCGTTCCTGTTCTCCGCCGTGACCCTCATGGAGGAGACCGGGCTCAGCCCCGAATCGATCGACACGTGCATGAAGCTCGGCGCCGGCCACCCGATGGGGCCGCTGGCGCTGCTGGACTTCGTCGGGCTCGACGTCTCGAAGGCGATCGGCGAGACGATCGGCACGACGATCCCGCCGACGATCGACCGCCTCATCGCCGAAGGCGCGCTCGGCCGCAAGAGCGGCCGCGGCCTGTACGACTACTCGGGCTGACGCGACTCCGCTAGGTTGGACTCGGGAACAGCGTTGTTTCCGAGTCCAACTGTGAGGAGAGCACGATGCGCCTACGCGCGGGCGCGGCCGTGGTGGCCGCCACCGTCCTGGCGTGCGGCACGGTCGCCGTCGCCCAGAGCACGCAGGTCAACCAGTACGACGTCACCGGTGACGTGACGCCGAACAAGGTGGGCACGAAGGCCAAGCCGCTGCCGGTCGGCCTGAAGGTCGGCTGGACGATGAGCGCCGCGAACGGCGCGCGTCCCGCCACCGTCGAGCGGTACACGATCAACGTCTACGGCGGCCGCGAGAACACCGAGCTGTTCCCCAGCTGCCCGGCCGTCGAGATCAACAACGCGCTGAGCGACGACGGGTGCCCGAAGGCGTCGAAGTTCGGCTCCGGGTTCCTCGAGGCGAAGATCGGCCAGACGAGCAACCCGTCCGACATGTCGATCCAGTGCCGGATCCCCGTCGTGCTCTACAACGGCGGCAAGCGGCGCGCGTCGATCTACCTCGAGACGGCGCCCCCGGCGTGCCCCGTGCCGATCAACCAGGCGATCGACGCCCGCTTCGTCGACGCGTTCGGCGGCAAGGGCCGCGGCCTGCGCTTCTCGGTGCCGGACAACCTCATGCACCCGATCCCCGGCCTGTCGGTCGCCGTGACGCACGTCGAGACGACGCTGCCGCGCAAGACCACCCGCGTCAAGGGCCGGCTGCGCGGGTTCCTCGAGTCGACCGAGCCGTGCGTGAAGGGCGAGCGCTACCTCGAGGTCGAGTTCGTCACCGAGGGCGGCGACAAGCAGAGCGACCGGTTCACGAAGGCCTGCTGAGCAACCGGGGGGCGGCGGCGGGTCCACCCCTGAGCCCGCCGCCGCCCGGATCGTTCCCCGGCAAGGACCTAAACGGCGGCGGTGCGGGGAACTTGCGCGAACTCGCGCGCTCGGCCCGCTACGCGCGGGCCGGGCCGCGCTCCCGGATGCGGACCGCCTCGATGCGGTTCTCGCGCACCGACTCGACGCGGATCGAGTAGCCGTTGGCCTTGACCGTGTCGCCGCGCCGCGGCAGCCGGCCGAGCTCGGCGAAGACGAACCCGCCGACGGAGTTGTAGGCGTCGGAGTCGACCGGCAGGTGCAGCCCGTAGTCCTCGAGGTCGGTGACCGCCACGTGGCCGCGGACGAACCAGTCGCCGTTGGCCAGGCGGCGGACCTCGCCGCCGGCGGGGTCGGTCTCGTCGGCGATCTCGCCCACGACCTCCTCGATGATGTCCTCGACGGTCACGATGCCGGCGACGCGCCCGTACTCGTCGACCACGACCGCCATCGAGGACCGCTCGCGCTGCAGGTCGGCGAGCAGGTCGTCGAGCGGCTTGGTCTCCGGGACGATCGGCGCGTCGCGGACGACCGGCTCGATCGAGGCGTTCGGGCCCTCGGTCATGAGCAGCCGGGCCAGCGAGTTGGAGTGGACGATGCCGCGGACGCGGTCCTGGTTGTCGTCCTCGGTGACGACGAGGCGCGTGTGCCCGGACGAGATGCAGCGCTGCAGGGCCGTCTCGACGTCCTCGGAGAGGTCGACGGTCACGACGGCGGGGATCGGCGTCATGACCTGGCGCGCCTCCTGCTCGTGCAGGTGGAAGACGCCCTCGAGCATGCCGGCCTCGCCGGTGTCGAGCTTGCCGCCGGTGCGCGCCTGCGCGATCAGGACGCGCAGCTCGCCGGGGCTGCTGCCCTCCTCGAACTCGGCGTTCGGGTCGATGCGCAGCGCGCGCAGCATCCCGTTGGAGGCCTTGTTGAGGGCCGTGATGAACGGGCGCATCGCGGCGTTGAACCAGCCGAGCGGGCGCGCGACGCGCATCGCGACGGCCTCGGCCTTGACGATCGCGTAGATCTTCGGGACCTGCTCGCCGGTGGTGATGTGGAGCGCGGTGACAAGCACGTACGCGATCGCGATCGAGAGCGCGACGGCGACGCCGTGCGAGAGGCCCCCGAACACGGGCTCGACGAGCTCGGCGATCGCCGGCTCGCCGAGGAAGCCGATACCCAGCGATGCCAGCGTGATGCCGAACTGGCAGGCCGACAGGTACTGGTTGAGGTCGTCGAGCTGCTCCACGGCCCGTCGGGCGGCGGCGATGCCGTCGTCGGCGAGCTCCTCCAGACGGGAGCGGCGCGAGCGCACCAGCGCGAACTCGGCCGCAACGAAGAACCCGTTGAGCAGGACGAGCAGGAAGACGGCGACGAGAAGAAGCGCCGTCACGAGCAAGCCGCGCCCGCGGCGCGGCTACTTCGGGAAGGGTCGTCGTTCATCGGTGGCGACACCGCGAAGATAGCAACGCCCGAGGTCGGCTCATCCCTCAGCCGCACGATCGGCGGCTCCCGCGCCCCATGTTCCAGGCCGCGATCCGGGCCGCCGGGGTGCGTGCGCGCCCGCGCCGGCCGACGTGCCATGGCGACCGGTAGCGCGGGACGGTGAGGTCGTAGGCCCACCACCACAGGCCCCGGAACCAGCGTGCCTGCGGGTGCTCGCGCTGCCAGCCGGTCCAGAAGCAGTAGGTGGCCTGGACGGCGCGCGACTGGGTCCGGCGAGCGCCGCGCGCGTGGCGCGAGCAGCTCGCGTTGGCGGGCTCGGCCGTGGCGCCCGGGCAGCGCGGGAAGCCGATGCCGTCGAGCAGGATCGGCCGGTGGTAGGTGCGATGCAGCGCGCGCACGAGCGCGAACGGCGAGCCGCGCCCGCCGGCCCGCCAGCCGGCGACCATCGGCGCCACGCGCGCCGTGGGGCGGCCGGTGAGCGGGAACGCGCCCGCCACGCCGATCGCGTCGAGGCGCCCGCTCGCGGCCTCCCGGCCGACCCAGCCGTACGCGCCGGCGCCCGCGCCGAGCATCCGACGGATCCGGTCGGCCGCGAAGCTGACCACGACCTTCGGACGGGGGCCGAGCCGGCTCGACGCGGAGTACAGGACGTCGTGCCAGTAGCCGTCCCAGAGCCCGTCGCAGGCATCCTCGAACGCCTTCGTCAGGCCGCCGGCGACGACGAACCACTCCGCGTGCGCGTCGGAGGCGACTTCGGCGTAGTGGTCGACGTGCGACAGGTAGCTCGCGGCGAACTGGCCGCGGCAGGCGTCGGTCCCCACGCCTCCGCGCGCGCTCTCGACCTTCAGCCGGATCGCGACCTTCGCGCCGCGCCGGTGCGCCCGGCGCGACGCGTCGAGCAGGTTCTGGTCGTTGGCCGTCATCCCCTCGCGGTACCGGATGACGTCGTCGCGCCCCTTGAACAGCTCGACGACGAGGACCACGAGCCCGTTGCGGTCGCCGCGCACGAGCCGGTCGACGGCCGCCTCGGCGAGCGTCGTGCCCCGCCGGTCGCGGACGTCGTAGCGAGCGGCGAACCCGGAGACGAGGTAGACGCCGTTGCGCCACCGGCACGGGACCTCGCCGGGCCGGTCGCCGCACTCCCGCGCCGCTCGCGGCGGCTGCGCCGGCGCGGCCGGGGGTCGCGCGGCCGAGGCCGCGGCGATCGCGCTCACCGCCGCCAGCAGAGCCGCCACCGAACGCCGTCGCAGGTCGCGCACCGGCCGATCATCCCCGAGCGGCGGGCGGAACGCGCGGGCGCCCGCAGCGGCGTCACGAGCACGGGCGGGCGAGCAGCACCCGCCCGAGGGCGATCCACGCGGCGCCGTAGTAGGTCGGCGAGGCGGCGTCGAGTGCCTCCGCCTCGCCGAGGAGCCGGTCGCGCGCCGCGGCGTCGCCCGCGGCGTGCGCGGCCGCCGCGGCCCCGACGAGCGCGACCGCCGAGCGCACCGCGCCGGCGGCGCCGCGGCCGTCGCGCTCGCGGGGCAGGATCGCCGGATCGCCGTCGCGCAGCACCGGCCAGAGCTGCGCCGCGGCGGCGCGCGCGTCGCCGTCGCACGCCTCGGCCATCCGCACCGCCAGCCGCACCGCGTCGTAGCCGTACACCGGGGTGGCGCCGGGGTCGGCGGGTGGGCCGGACGCCGCCACGGCGCCGTCCTCGCCGATCCGGGCCCAGTCGGGCGGCAGCGCGCGGTCGTCGCCTAGCAGCCGCGCGGTGTCGATCCCGGTGCGCCGGAGGCGATCCCAGGCGGCGCGGTCGCCGAGGCCGGCGAGCGTCGCCTCGGCGGCGGGCGAGGCGTAGCTCGGGTTCACCGTCCTCGTGGCGCGCGCCCACGGGCCTGCCACGAGGCGGCCGTGGACCGTCTCCTGGGCGAGGATCGCACGGGCGATGCGCGCCGCCTCGCCGCGCAGCTCCGGCCGCGCGAACCGGGAGCCGGCGACCGCCAGGGCGCGGGCCGTGTCGAGGTCCGCGTCGGCCGCCGGCTGCGGGTCGGCGACGCGGCCGTCCTGCCAGCGCCAGGCGAGCAGCCCGTCGGGGCGCTGGAGGTGCTCGCGCGTCCAGGCCCAGGCGCGGTCGAAGCGCGCCTCGTCGCCGGTCAGCGCCGTGAGCAGCAGCGCGTACGCCTGCCCCTCGCTGACCGTGTCGCCGCCCTGGTCGCGCCGGACGACGCGCCCGTCGCCGTCCAGGTAGCGGTCCAGGAAGCGATCGGCCGCCGCGGCGGCCGGGTCGGCGGGCGGCGTGTCCTCGTCGTCGCCGCCGCAGCCTCCGGTGAGGGCCGGCGCGAGCAGCGCGAGCACGGCCAGCGTCGCGGCGGCCGCGCGGCGCATCACGCCGCCCGCCGCTCCCCCGCCGCCTCAGCGCCGCCGGCCGCCTCGAGCGCCGCGCCCTCGGCCGTGCGCGCCGGGAACAGCGCGGGCCACACGCCGGCGCTGAGCACCGTCACGTGCAGCGCGGCGAACGCCACGTTGTTGAGCGTCGCCGGGTCCAGGCCCCGCGCCACGCCGAGCGCCGCGGTGGCGAGCAGCACGGCGATCGCCAGCAGCGACGGCGCCACCGCCCGCGGCTGCGGCCGGGCCTCGCCCTCCTTCGGCGTGACGACGAAGCGGCCGCGCCGGCGCAGCAGCGTGAGGATCGTCGCCTGGACGTGGATCCACCAGCTCGCCGCCGCGAGCGCGAACCCGCGGAAGGTGTAGGCCCCGCCGCCCGCGACCGCGACCGCGTAGAGCGCCAGGCCGAAGTAGGGCGCGAAGTGGATGAGGAACTGGTCGGCGGTCGCGGCGCCGAGCGGCTGGGCGCCCGTGAGGATCCGCAGCACCGGCATCGACATGTAGACGAGCACGGTCCAGCCGGACAGGAAGTACATCGCCGACAGCACGTACTGCAGGCGCTGGCGCAGCGGCAGCCGGGCGCGCAGCGCGGTCGGCAGCGCGGTCAGGCAGCCGCGCGCCCAGCGCTGCTGCTGCGAGACGTAGGACGCCATGTCCGCCGGGCCGAGGCCGCGCGCGAGGACCTCCGGCAGGTAGACCGTCCGCCAGCCGAGCTCGTGGAGGTGGATCGAGAGCTGGAAGTCCTCGGTCAGCGAGCCCTCCGGGAAGCCGCCGACCGCGTCGAGGGCCGCACGGCGGAACACCACGTTCGTGCCGCAGCAGAAGGTGGCGTCGAGGCCGTCCTTCCCGCGGGCGATCGCGCCGAAGAACAGCGCCTGCTGCGCCCACGAGCCGGCGGCGACCCCGCCGTCGCCGTGGTTGGCGTAGTACTGCGGCGTCTGGACGAACGCCACGCGCTCGTCGGCGAGATGGCCGAGCGTCGCCTCGAGCAGCCGCTCGTCCGGGACGTGATCGCAGTCGAGGACGACGACGAACGGCGCGCGCGCATGGCGCAGCGCGTGGTTGATGTTGCCGGCCTTCGCCCCGCCGCGCTCGGCGCGGGCGACGTAGCGGGCGCCGTGGCGATCGGCGAGCCGGCGCATCTCGGTCGACGCGCCGTCGTCGAGCAGCCAGACGTTCACCCGGGCTCCGCGCAGGCGCGCCGCAGCGGCGACGGTCGGCTCGACGACGCCGACCGGCTCGTCGTAGACCGGGATGAGGACGTCGACCTCCGGCGGCGCACCGCCGCCGGCGAGCCGCAGCGGCGTGCGGCAGCGCTGGCGCGAGCACGTCCACCAGAAGCCGGCGGCCTGCACGAAGTTGAACAGCTCGGCGGCGAGCAGGAGCGCGAACAGCACGGGGTGCCCGATGCGCTCCGGCTGGGCGAGCCAGGTCAGGTAGAAGGCGCCGAGCGGCAGCGCGACGAGCGCGAGCATCCGCACCTTCCACGTCAGGCCGCGGCTGCCCTGGGCGTCCCAGGTCGGCGGCGTCGTCCGGGGGTCGGTCGTCGTCGTCATCGGAGCACCCACACCTTCACCTGCGGTCGCTGGAACGAGGAGCCGTCGAGCTCGCGCGTCCGGCGGAGCCGGTCGAGGGCGGCCGCGATCGCGTCGCGATGGCGCGGCTGCTCGAGGAACGAGCCGACGAGGAAGACCCGGCCGCGGCGCCCGATCCCGTCGAGGCCGTCCTCGAGCGGGCGCGCGGGCAGGTCAGGGGCGTAGTAGCGGACGACCTCGCTGAGGTACTTCGGCTCGTAGAGCACGACGTCGCCCGGGCGCACCTCCTGCTCGAGCTGCGCGAACGCGCCCTCGAAGTCGTAGACGCGCGGGTTGGCGTTGTTGATCTGCTGGTCGCCGTAGGCGGCGCCGAAGCTGACGAGCACGACGCCGGTGGCGAGCGCCGCGGCGAGCGCGCCGCGCGTCCACGCGGTGGCGGCGCGCGCGATGAGCAGCACCGCCAGCGGGGCCAGCGCCGCGAAGTAGCGGATCTCGAACAGGAACGGCTTGACCTCGCCGACGACGTAGAGCGCGGCGGCGGGCAGCGCGGCGCAGGCGACCACGATCATCGTGCGCGGCGAGCGCCCGCGGCCGAGCAGCAGCAGCGCGGCCAGCAGGCCGAGCGGCCACAGCGACGTGATCGCCGCCATCGTGCCGTTCGAGTGGTAGCCCCACAGCGCCCAGACGACGTTCGTCAGCGCGATGTAGACGCCCGGTTGCGAGCGCGTGTCGCTGACGTCGGCGCCCGCCTGCGACGGCTGGTCGAACCCGCGGCCCGAGGCCTCGTTGGCCTGGAACTGGTCGAGCGCGAACGGCAGGAGCGGCGCGACCGCGACGGCCAGCGCGAGCGTGCTGAGCAGCCACCCCTTGACGATCCGGCGCTCGCCGCGCAGCGCCATGAGCAGGAACGCGCCCTGCTGGACGGCGACGACGAGGATGCCGAAGTACTGGGTCCACAGCAGCGCCGCCGACGCCGCGGCGTACAGCGCCCAGTCACGCGCGGCGGTCGTGCGCAGCGCGCGCAGCTGGCCGAGCACGGCGAGCGTGGCGAACAGCATGAGCAGCGCGTACATGCGCGCCTCCTGCGCGTACCAGACGAGGAACGGCGCGAGCGTGCCCAGCGCGGCGGCGGCGAGGCCCGCGCGGCGGTCCCACAGCTCGGTCGCCGCGAGGTACAGCACCGGCACGAGCGCGGCGCCGGCGACGTACGACGGCGCGCGCATGACGGGCTCGTCGGTGCCGAGCGTGTGCGCGAGCGCCCACAGCAGCGCGTGGTGCAGCGGCGGGTGGACGTCGAGCGTGCGCAGCTGGTCGAGCATCGCGCCGAACGGCAGCTGCGCCTGGCTGATCGACGTCGCCTCGTCGAGCCAGATGCCGCGGTTGGCCGCGGCGCGCACGGCGAGGGCGACGAGCGTCAGGGCGCCGACGGCGAGCGCGGTGCGGCTCGGGCGCCGGCGCGGGGCCGGCGGCGCGCCGGCCGGCGCGGGCTGCGCCTCGGCGCCGCGGCGCCCGGCCGGCGGCAGCCGCAGCAGCACCCCGCCTGCGGTGCTCGCCACGAGCGCGGCCATCGCGACGAGCGTGATGGTGGCGATCGCCGCGGCGCTGTCGCCCAGCGCGACGATCGCCAGCGCGTGCAGGGCGAGGATCGCGACGGGCGCCGCAAGCGCGCGCGCCGACGGCGCGGTCGCGCAGCGGTGCGCGACGAGCACCCGCGCGACGCCGAAGAGCGCCATCGCGGCGACGTACGGCACCGCGAGCGCCCCGACGCCGGCGTAGCGCTCGCCGAACGCGGAGCCGACGAGGTCGCTCGGCATGACGGCGACCGCCAGCACGGCGGCGGCGCCGAGCGCGGCCGCGGCGCCGACGGCGGCGGCGAGCGCGCCCCGCTCCCCCGCCTGCGCGCGCGGCAGCAGCACGAGCGGGACGGTGGTCGACGCGAACGCGGCGATCCCGCCGAGCGTCGAGAGCACCGCGAAGCGGCCCGCCTCGTCGCCGTCGAGCAGCGCGTTGGCGAGCACGACGTCCTGGTTCTGCAGCAGCGCGAGCGCGAGGAAGGCGCCGGCGGCGAGCCACGCGGCGCGCCCGGCGGCTGCGGTCGTCGTCGCGGGGGCGCCGGCGGGCGTGCGCTCGCGCGCATCGGCC